>JBEKQN010000001.1:0-54743 GCA_049519675.1 Acidimicrobiales bacterium
GTCGAAGAGAAGTACGTGCGCCAGACCGGTGGTAAGGGTCAGTACGGCCACGTCGTGATCACCCTGGAGCCCACGGGCCCCGGTGGCGGCTACGAGTTCGTCGACGAAATCACGGGTGGCGTCATTCCCAAGGAGTACATCCAGCCGGTCAACCAAGGCATCACCGAGGCACTCACCTCGGGCGTGCTGGCGGGCTACCCCGTCGTCGACGTGCGCGTGCGCCTCACCTACGGTAGCTACCACGACGTCGACTCTTCAGAGATGGCCTTCAAGATCGCGGGCTCCATCGCGGTGAAGAAGGCCGCCCGTCTGGCCAGTCCCGTGCTGCTCGAGCCGATCATGGCCGTTGAAGTGGTGACGCCCGAGGATTACATGGGTGACGTCATTGGTGACCTGTCAAGTCGACGCGGCCGTGTCGAGGGCATGGAACAGAAGGGCAATAGTCAAGCAATCCGTGCCCTTGTGCCGTTGGCCGACATGTTCGGCTACGCTACTGACCTGCGTTCTCGTACCCAAGGGCGCGCAACGTACAGCATGGAATTCAAATCGTACGCAGAGGTACCTGAGGCGATCGCGAAGGAGATCGTCGCCAAGGCCACCGGTGCGTAAGAAGCTGGGTAACCAGTAATAACACGGTCCAAACCGACGTCGGGGAGGACCAAAGAAACCCCGACGGGTCCGCAGTGGACCGGTCACTAGATAGAAAGTCAGTCCCCGACAATGGCAAAGAAGAAGTTCGAGCGCACTAAGCCGCACGTAAACATTGGCACAATGGGCCACATTGACCACGGCAAGACCACCCTGACCGCGGCCATCACCAAGGTCCTCTCCGAGCGCATCGGCGGCAGTTCCTTCACGCCGTTCGACCAGATCGACAAGGCTCCCGAAGAGCGCCAGCGCGGAATTACTATTTCGATCGCCCACGTGGAGTACGAGACGGCGAACCGTCACTACGCCCACGTCGACATGCCCGGACACGCCGACTACGTCAAGAACATGATTACCGGCGCCGCCCAGATCGACGGCGCGATCCTCGTGGTCTCGGCCGCCGACGGCCCCATGCCCCAGACCCGCGAGCACGTGCTGCTCGCTCGCCAGGTGGGCGTGCCCTACATCGTGGTGGCGCTCAACAAGGCTGACGTCGTTGACGACGAGGAGCTCCTAGAGCTCGTCGAGATGGAAGTTCGCGAGCTGCTCACCAGCTACGACTTCCCCGGTGACGACATACCCATCGTTCGCGTCTCGGCTCTCAAGGCCCTCGAAGGCGACACCGAGTGGGGCGACAAGATCATGGAACTCATGGACGCGGTCGACACTTACATCCCCGAGCCCATTCGCTCAACCGAGAAGCCGTTCCTCATGTCGATCGAAGACGTCATGTCCATCACCGGACGCGGCACGGTCGTGACCGGAAAAGTGGAGCAGGGCATCGTCAAGATCGGTGACGAAGTTGAGATCGTGGGCCTGCGCCCGACGACCAAGACCACCGTCACCGGCATCGAGATGTTCCGCAAGCTGCTCGACGAGGGCCGCGCCGGCGACAACCTGGGCGCGCTGCTGCGTGGCACCAAGAAGGAAGATGTCGAGCGCGGACAGGTGCTGTGCAAGCCCGGTTCGATCACGCCCCACACCGTCTTCGAGGCCCAGGTCTACGTCCTGACCAAGGAGGAGGGTGGCCGTCACAAGCCGTTCTTCGCGAACTACCGTCCCCAGTTCTACTTCCGCACCACCGACGTCACCGGCACCATTGAGTTGCCGAGCGGCACGGAGATGGTCATGCCCGGTGACAACACCGAGATGACCGTGACCCTGGGTAAGCCAATCGCCATGGAAGAGGGTCTCACCTTCTCCATCCGCGAGGGTGGCCGCACCGTGGGTTCGGGTCGCGTCGTAAAGATTTTGAAGTAACTGGTCATGGCCGACAACCGTCAAATGATCCGAATCCGGTTGAAGGCCTTCGACCACGGCATCTTGGACCAGTCCACCGCGAAGATCGTCCAAACGGTCGAGCGCACCAACGCTCGAGTGCAGGGTCCCGTGCCGCTGCCGACCGAGAAGCACCGTTACACGGTGGTTCGTGGTCCCCACAAGCACAAGGACAGCCGCGAGCACTTCGAAATGCGCGTGCACAAGCGTCTTTTGGACATTGTGGACCACACCGCGAAGACCGTTGACTCGCTCCAGCGTCTCGACCTGCCCGCGGGCGTGGACATAGAGATCAAGATCCGCCAGAACTAACGGCTCGCCCGCCACCGCCTTTGCGCTGGCGGGGCGAGAAGGTGTACGCTAAGTAGCCCCTTCATTCATGTCGGGGCCGCCAAAATTCACGTTTTGGTGAACAACAGATGTGTTCAGTTGCCTCGAAAAGGAACGCTGAACCAACAAGTCGAGCGCTCCGTTCGGGTTTTGTGACCCGGCGGAGCGTCTGTGTGTCGGACATCCGACGCACGGGTTAGAGAGAGGGAAGCACGTGGCGGCCAAAGCGATCGTCGGCGAGAAGGTGGGCATGACCCAAGTCTGGGATGACCAGAATCGGGCCATTCCAGTCACGGTGGTCCGTGTCAGTCCAGCGCGCGTCGTCCAGGTAAAGACCCCCGAAAAAGAGGGCTACAGCGCCGTGCAGGTGACGTGGGGCACGCGGCGTACGTCGACGCTGTCCAAGCCCGAGCTCGGACACTTCAACAAGGCCGGCGTCACGCCGGGCAAGAAATTGGTCGAGCTTCGTCTTGACGACGTCTCAGGATACGAAGTGGGCCAGGAGATTTTGGCCGACGTGCTCGAAAAAGGCGAGATGATCGACGCCACGGCCGTTTCTAAGGGTAAGGGCTTCACCGGATCGATGAAGCGCCACAACTTTTCCGGTCAGGGCGCCGCACACGGTAACCACAAGCACCACCGTGCTCCAGGCTCCATCGGCGCCTGCGCCACGCCGGGGCGAGTCTTCAAAGGCACCAAGATGGCCGGTCGCACCGGCGGTGGTCAAGTCACCACCACCAACCTCGAAGTCATCGGCGTTGACGTCGAACGACACCTCGTGCTGGTTAAGGGCGCCGTGCCCGGCCCGCGCGGCGGCGTTGTTGTGCTGCGCACTTCGGTGAAGAACCCAATGAAGGCGGGAGGCCAACGATGAGCGAAGTCTTTACGTTGCGTGGTCCCATCAAGAAGGACCGTCCCGAGCCGACGAAGCGCTCACTGACGCGCACCAGCCTCGACGGCACGTCGTTGGGCACGGTGCAGCTCGAGCCCAGCATCTTCGGCATCGAGCCCAACATGGCCGTGCTGCACCAGGTCATCAAGGCCCAGCTCGCCGCGAAGCGTTCGGGCACCCAGTCCACCAAGACCCGTAAAGAGGTCAGCGGTGGCGGCAAGAAGCCCTTTAACCAGAAGGGGACCGGTGGCGCGCGTCAGGGGACCATCCGTGCGCCGCACTACCCCGGCGGTGGCATTGCCCTAGGGCCCAAGCCGCGCAAGTACGACCAGAAGACGCCCAAGAAGATGATTCGCCTGGCGCTGTACTCCGCCCTGTCGGACCGCGCGAGTTTGGAGCGAATCGCGCTCATCGACAACTTTGCGAGTTGGACCGAGCCCAAGACCAAGACGGCGGTCTCCGCCCTCTCGACGTTGGGCCTCGACGGCAAGGTCCTCGTGGTCTTATCGCGCGACGATCAGGTCGCCAATCAATCATTCAACAACTTGGACTACGTGAAGACCATCGACGCTGGCGAGATCAACGCCTACGACGTCTTGGACGCCGACTGGATCCTCTTCACCGACGCCACCTTGCCCGTGGCAAAGGAGAACAGCTGATGCGCGACGCCATGAGCATTCTGATCCGCCCGGTGGTCTCGGAAAAGACCTACGCCCTCATGGACAACCACACCTACGTCTTCGTGGTTGACCCGGCGGCGACCAAGATCGACGTGCGCAACGCCGTCGAGCAGGCCTTCAACGTCAAGGTCATCAAGGTCAACACTCTCAACCGCAAGGGTAAGTCGACGCGCAATCGTCGCACCGGAGTCACGGGCACCCGTCCCGGCTCAAAGCGGGCCATCGTCACCCTCAAGCAGGGCGACTCGATCAACCTCTTCGAGAACTAAGGACAGGTATGGCACTGCGTCATCGCAAACCCACTAGCCCCGGTCGCCGGTTCCAAATGGTCTCGGACTTCGCCGAGCTCACCAAGGACACGCCGGAGAAGTCGCTGCTGGCGCCCAAGCCCAAGACGGGTGGGCGTAACAACTACGGCCGCAAGACCTCGCGACACCGCGGCGGCGGTCACAAGCAGCAGTACCGCATCATTGACTTCAAGCGCAACAAGGACAGCGTGCCCGCGAAGGTCGCGGCCATTGAGTACGACCCGAACCGCACGTGCCGCATTGCGTTGCTGCACTACGTCGACGGCGAAAAGCGCTACATCCTGGCCCCCAACGGTCTCAAGGTCGGTGACGTCGTTGAGTCTGGCCCCAAGGCCAACATCCGCACCGGCAACGCGCTGCCCATGCGATTCATTCCCACCGGTTCAACGGTGCATAACGTCGAGCTTCGCCCCGGTGGCGGCGGCAAGATGGCCCGCAGCGCCGGCATGAGCGTCCAGCTCGTGGCCAAGGACGGCGGGTACGCCACACTTCGCCTGCCCTCGACCGAGATGCGCCGCGTGCCGATTGACTGTCGCGCGACGCTCGGCATCGTGGGTAACTCCGAGCACGAACTGATCAAGGTCGGTAAGGCCGGTCGCAGCCGCTGGAAGGGCATTCGTCCCCAGACCCGCGGCGTCGCGATGAACCCGGTCGACCACCCGCTCGGTGGTGGAGAAGGCAAGACCTCCGGTGGTCGCCACCCGGTCTCCCCCTGGGGTCAGCCAGAAGGTCGTACGCGTCTGCCAAAGCAGTCGGACGCGCTCATTATTCGTCGCCGCCGTGGACGCGGCGCGCGGAGGTAGGTAGAGAATGTCACGCAGCCTAAAAAAGGGTCCCTTCATCGACGCGCACCTCTTGAAGAAGGTGGACGCCATGAACGCGGCCAACGAGAAGAAGGTCATCAAGACCTGGAGCCGTCGCTCGACGGTGATCCCCGACATGGTCGGACACACCTTCGCCGTGCACGACGGACGCCGTCACGTGCCGGTATTTTGCAACGAGTCAATGGTGGGCCACAAATTGGGCGAATTTGCGCCCACGCGCACCTTCCGCTTCCACGCGGGACAAGAGAAGACGGGTAAGCGCTGATGACCGGTCCCAAGACCAACGAACGCCCGGGAACCCGCGCTACGCTGCGCGGCTACCACATGTCCGCGAGCAAGGCCCGCGTGGTGCTCAACCTCATCCGCAATGAGGACGTGACCACGGCCCGCGAGATCCTGGCCGACACCTCTCGCGAAGCGGCCGACGTCATTGGCAAGGTCCTGGCGTCAGCAGTCGCCAACGCGGTGACCAACGACGGGATGAACGCCGAAGAGCTCTTTGTCTCGGCGGCCTTCGCCGACGAGGGCGTCACCATGAAGCGATTCACCCCGCGCGCCCGTGGACGGGCCGGCAAGATCTTGAAGCGCTCCTGCCACATCACCGTGATCGTGTCGCGTCTTCCCGAAGAGCGTCTCGAGGTACTGCGTTCGGCGCGTACCGCGCAGGCCGCCGTCTCGCGGACCCGTCGTGTGGCGTCGTCGAGGCGCCGCGCCGACCAGCAGGCCAGCCTCAACAAGCGCGAGACCGCGGCCGATGAGGCCGCCGCCTTGGAAGCGGAGAACGAGGCAGTCGAGACCGACGTGTTCGGGACCGAAGCCTTCGAGACTGACGAATCAACCAATGAGACCGAGGCCGGCGTCGATGAGACCGAGGCCGTCGACACCGAGAGCGAGAACGACAACGTGAGCGAAGCAGTAGTTGAGGACACCAGCGAGGCCGCGGTCGAGGAACCGTCCGGCGACGAGACTGCGTCCGATGAGACCACCGAGGAGACGAACTAATGGGTCAGAAGGTAAATCCCTACGGTTTCCGCCTCGGCATCACGACCGACTGGAAGTCGCGCTGGTTTAAGGAGCGCGGCTACAAGGACCTCGTCATCGAGGACTGGAAGATTCGCGACTACCTCACCAAGCAGCTTGAGAGCGCGGCGGTCAGCCGCATCGAGATTGAGCGCAGCTCGGACCGCGTGCGCGTGGACATCCACACCGCTCGCCCGGGCATCGTCATTGGCCGACGCGGCGCCGAAGCCGAGCGCTTGAAGAAGGACCTAGAGAAGATCACGGGCCAGAAGAACAAGATTTCGCTCAACATCCAAGAGATCAAGCAGCCCGAACTCGACGCGGCACTCATTGCCCAAGGAATCTGTGACCAGTTGCTGCGACGCGTGGCCTTTCGCCGCGCGATGAAGCGTGGCATCCAGACCGTGCAGAAGGCGGGCGCCCTGGGCGTGCGCATCCAGGCCTCGGGCCGTCTCGGTGGCGCCGAAATGTCGCGCCGTGAGTCGTACCGCGAGGGCCGCGTGCCGCTGCACACCTTGCGCGCTGACATCGACTACGGATTCCGTGAGGCTCGCACCTCGACGGGCCGCATTGGCGTGAAGGTGTGGATCTACAAGGGCGACATCCTGCCCTATCAGTTGACCAACGACGAGAAGATCGTTCGCGAGGCCGCGATGGCGGCCGGCGACGCCGTGCCGGTAGCGGGCGCCACGCAAGTGGGCGCCACTGCCCCCAAGGGTGTGGTGCGCGCCGGTGGTGGACGCCGCCGCGTCGAGGCCGAGCCGGTTGTTGAAGATGTGGTCGAAGAGTCCGTCATTGACGTGTCGCCGGCCGACCTGTTGGCCGCCAGCGCCGAGGTCGAAGCCCAGTTGAGCGTCGAAGAAGAGATCGAGCGCCGCACCGGTCAGGACCATGTTGACGCTCCGCACTTTCGGAAGGACGCAGAGTAATCATGTTGATGCCCCGCAAGGTAAAGCACCGTAAGCAGCACCGAGGTCGCATGGCTGGAAAAGCCAAGGGCGGCGTCGACCTGTCCTTCGGCGACTTCGGTATCCAGGCCCTCGAGGCCGGGTGGATCACCGCACGACAAATTGAAGCGGCCCGTATTGCCATGACCCGTCACGTCAAGCGCGGCGGCAAGGTCTGGATCCGAATTTTCCCCGACAAGCCCGTCACCCAGAAGCCCGCCGAAACTCGCATGGGCTCGGGTAAGGGCAACCCTGAATTCTGGGTGGCCGTGGTCAAGCCCGGGCGCATCATGTTTGAACTTGGTGGCGTCGACGAGACCCTGGCGCGCGCCGCCATGGAACGGGCCATCCAAAAGTTGCCGATCAAGGCGAAGTTCGTCATTCGCCCCGGCACTCACGGCACCCCGGAGGTAGTTGTCTAATGGTCAAGACCAAAGAACACGTCGCGGAAATGCGCCTGCTCGGTGACGCGGAGCTGTTAGAGCGCATGAGCGAGACCCGTCGCGAGCTCTTTAACCTGCGCTTCCAACTGGCGACCGGTCAGCTCGATAACTCGTCGCGCCTCGGATCGGTGCGCCGCGACATTGCCCGCCTCGCCACTTTTCTGCGCGAGCGTGAGATTGCGGCTGCTGAAGCCGCCGAAGAAGGTGAGTAGTCATGACTGACTCGACGAACGAAGTGCGCGAGAATCCCCGCAAGGTCCGTGAGGGCATCGTGGTCTCGGACAAGATGAACTCGACGCTGGTCGTCGCGGTGAACGAACGGGTGAGCCACCCGCGCTACGGCAAGACCGTCCAGCGCACCAAGAAGCTCTACGTGCATGACGAAAAGAACGAAGCCAAGATTGGCGACCGCGTACGGGTCCAGGAGACCCGTCCACTGTCGAAGTTGAAGCGGTGGCGCCTGACCGAAATTGTGGAGCGTGCGCGATGATTCAGCAAGAGTCTCGTCTTAAGGTCGCCGACAACAGCGGGGCGAAGGAAGTGCTGTGCATTCGCGTGCTCGGTGGGTCCCGCCGTCGCTACGCCTCCATAGGCGACGTCTTCATCGCGACGGTCAAGGACGCGATTCCTGGCGCCGCCGTGAAGAAGGGTGACGTCGTGCGCTGCGTGGTTGTGCGCACGGCCAAAGAGAAGCGTCGGCCAGACGGTTCTTACATCAAGTTCGACGAGAACGCCGCCGTGCTGATCAACGATCAGCTACAACCGCGCGGCACCCGAATCTTCGGGCCCGTCGGACGTGAACTGCGCGACAAGAAGTTCATGCGCATAATTTCGCTCGCACCGGAGGTGCTGTAATGAAAATTCGTAAGGGTGACGACGTGCTCGTGCTCTCGGGCAAGTTCCGCGGCGAGCGGGCCGAAGTGATCGAGGCGCTGCCCGGTCCACAGAAAGTGATTCTCGACGGGCTGAACGTGTCCAAGCGAGCCACCAAGCAGACCGGCGCCACCATGCAGGCGGGCATCATCGACAAGTTCATGCCGCTGCACGTGTCCAACGTGGCGTTGTGGTGCCCCGGCCACAAGGGACCGGCCAAGATCGGAATCGGCCATACCGACGACGGCGTGAAGGTACGCGTCTGTCGCAAGTGCGGAGAGACATTATGAGCACGGCACTACGTCCGCGTTTGAAGGTCCGCTACGACCAGGAGGTCCGTCAGGCCCTCAAGGAAGAACTCGGCCTCGACAACATCATGCAGGTGCCGCGACTGTCCAAGATCGTGCTCAACTCGGGCGTGGGACGCGCGACCCAGCAGGTCTCGCTGCTCGAAGGTGCCCAGCGCGACTTAGAGAAGATCACCGGTCAAAAGCCGATCGTGACACGGGCCAAGAAGTCCATTGCCAGTTTCAAGTTGCGTGAGGAGCAGGCCATTGGCACGAAGGTAACCTTGCGCGGCGACCGCGCGTGGGAATTCTTCGACCGCCTCTTAAGCCTCGCGATTCCGCGTATCCGTGACTTCCGTGGCCTGTCGCCGCATTCGTTTGACGGACACGGCAACTACACCTTTGGCATCAACGACCAGTTGATCTTCCCCGAGATTGACTACGACAAGATCGACGCGCCGCGTGGTTTCGACATCACCATCGTCACCACGGCCGCGAACGACGAGCAGGGTCGCGCATTCTTGCGCGCTTACGGCTTCCCCTTCAAGCAGGAGAATCGATAGATATGGCGAAGAAAGCTCTTCGAATCAAGCAGCAGAAGACCCCGAAGTTCTCCACGCGTGCGTACACGCGCTGTGAGCGCTGCGGACGTCCACGCTCCGTGTACCGCAAGTTCGGCCTCTGTCGAATCTGCCTGCGCGTGATGGTGCACGCCGGTGAAGTCCCCGGCGTGACCAAGGCGAGTTGGTAGGAGACGTTATGACAATGACCGACCCCATCGCCGACATGCTCACGCGCATTCGCAACGCGAATGCCGCGATGTTCGACAGCGTCAAGATGCCCAGTTCGAAGCTCAAGGAAAGCCTCGCGAAGGTCCTCGAGCGCGAGGGCTTCATCGCGAGCTACACCGTCACGAAAGTCGACGGCAAGCCAGCGCCCACGCTCGAAATCAACCTCAAGTACTCCGAGGACCGAAAGAAGACCATCGTGGGCATCAAGCGAGTGTCCAAGCCCGGTCTTCGGATCTACAAGAAGTCCGACCAGATGCCCAAGGTATTGGGTGGCGTGGGCGTGGCCGTTGTCTCAACGAGTCACGGTCTGATGACCGACCGCGAAGCGCGCAAGGCCAAGCTCGGCGGCGAGGTGCTCTGTTATGTCTGGTAACCGGCCCACGAATTTCTCGGAGGTTCGCTAATGTCGCGAATTGGTCGTAACCCGATCACCGTGCCCTCGACGGTCACCGTCGACGTGGCCGAGAACGTCGTGACGGTCAAGGGCCCCAACGGGACCATGCACCGCACGCTGCCCGACGGCATCACGATCTCTCGAGAGGGCGACGTGCTCAGTGTCGAGCGACTCAACGACGAGACGATGTACCGCGCACTGCACGGACTGACGCGCACGCTGGTGTCGAACATGGTCGTCGGCGTGACCGACGGCTGGTCCAAGGAACTCGAGATCATTGGCGTGGGCTATCGCGCCGCCGCCGGTGCGCCGGGCGTACTTGACCTGGCACTGGGTTTTTCACACCCCGTGAAGTTCACCGCTCCCGAGGGCATCACCTTTGAGGTGCCCGCGGCGACGCGCGTGATCGTCAAGGGTGCCGACAAGGAAGTCGTGGGCCAGGTGGCCGCGTCGATCCGCAAATTACGTAAGCCCGAGCCCTACAAGGGCAAGGGTGTGCGCTACCTCGGAGAACGAGTGGCGCGCAAGGCAGGAAAGGCGGCGAAGTAATGGCACGCACCACCCACGAACTGCGTAAGCGTCGTCACGCTCGTATCCGTCGTCGCCTCAGCGGCACGCCGGACCGACCCCGTGTCGCGGTTAATCGCAGCAACAAGCACATCTCGGCGCAGATCATCGACGACGTGAACGGCCGCACCCTGGCCGCCGCCTCGTCGGTCGAGGCCCAACTCAAAGGCACGAGCGGTGGCAACATCGAGGGCGCCAAGGCCGTCGCCGGACTACTCGCGCAGCGCGCCCAGGACGCCAAGATCACCAAGGTCGTCTTCGACCGCGGGGGTTTTGACTACCACGGTCGCGTCGCGGCATTTGCGGACACCTTGCGTGCCGCCGGACTGGAGTTTTAATGACTGACTTAGAGCAGTACGAAGAGCGGACCATCAAGGTCAACCGCGTGTCCAAGGTCGTGAAGGGTGGACGTCGTTTCTCGTTCACCGCGCTCATGGTCATTGGCGACGGTAACGGCAAGGTCGGCCTCGGTTACGGCAAGGCCAAGGAGGCCGGGCTCGCGGTGCAGAAGGGCATCGAAGAGGCTCGCAAGAACCTCTTCGATGTGCCGCTCGCGGGTACGACCATCATCTACCCCGTGTTGGGCTCTTCGGGAGCCGGACGCGTGCTGATGAAGCCGGCCGCACCCGGTACCGGCGTGATTGCCGGTGGCGCCGCACGTGCCATCCTCGAAATGGCCGGCGTCAAGGACATCATCGCCAAGTCGTTGGGTTCGTCCAACGGCATCAACGTGGCCCACGCCACGATTGAGGGCTTGAAGCAGTTGCGCCGCCCCGAGGAGATCGCCGCATTGCGCGACAAGGCCGCCGACCACGTCATTCCCTCGGGCACGCTTCGTGCCTACCGCGAACGCCAGCGCGAGGGCGACCTCTTTAAGACGGAGGGCTGAGCATGACACAACTTAAAGTCACCCAGACTCGCTCGGCGATCGCGACCAAGCCCAAGCACCGCGCGACCCTGCGCGCGCTGGGTCTGCGCGGAATTGGCCAGTCGAACGTGCTGCCCGACCGACCCGAAATTCACGGGATGATCGCGCGCGTGCCGCACCTGATCAAAGTAGAAGAGGTCAAATAATGAAGCTGCACGATCTCAAATCGCCTGAAGGCTCGACGCACCGCAAAAAAATCGTCGGTCGCGGCATTGGCGGTAAGGGTGGCAAGACCGCCGGACGTGGCACCAAGGGCCAGAAGGCCCGGCGCACCATTCCCGCCGGTTTCGAGGGCGGCCAGTTGCCGCTGCTCCAGCGCATTCCCAAGATGAAGGGTTTCACGAACCCCTTCCGCGTGGAGTACACGCCGGTGAACCTCGACGCGCTCGAGGCCTTGGGCGTCAGTGACGTCACGTTCGACGTGCTCGTGAGCCGGGGCCTCGTGGGCAAGAAGGACCTGGTGAAGATTCTGGGCCGCGGCACGTTAAGCACCAAGCTCAACGTCTCGGCGCACGGTTTCTCGGAGTCGGCCAAGGCCGCCATCGAGGCCGCTGGCGGCACGGCGACGGTGCTCGACAAGCCCTTCGCCGTTCGTCCTCCTGCGTCGGGCAACCAGCACCAGAACCGCTAGGGCTGAACCGTGTTTAAGCGCCTCGCCAATATCTTTCGGGTACCGGACCTTCGCAACAAGGTCCTGTTCACCGTTGGCATCATCTGCCTCTACCAGCTAGGGGCGAACCTGCCCATTCCTGGTGTGAGTTGGGCCCAGGTGCGCTTGCTGCAGTCCAAGGCCGGCGCCAGTGGCGCGCTCGGCTTTTTGAACCTCTTTTCCGGTGGTGCGCTGACGCGTCTCGCGGTCTTTGGACTCGGCATCATGCCCTACATCACGAGCACCATTGTCATCCAGTTGCTCACCACGGTCATCCCCAAGTTGACCGAGTGGCGCGACCAGGGCGCCGTGGGCCAAAAGAAGATCACCCAAACGACCCGTTACCTGACGATTGGCCTGGCGCTCTTGCAGTCAACCGGCCTCATCTACGCCTTCCACGGCCACGACCAGGCATTGCTCGGATTCAACATCAACCTGATTCCCAAGTTCAGCCTCTCGCTCGGACTCTTCATGGTCCTGATCATGACCGCGGGCACCGCGTTTGTCATGTGGCTCGCGGAACTCATCACTCAGCGCGGCATTGGCCAGGGCATGAGTCTGTTGATCTTCGCCAACGTCGTGTCGAGCCTGCCCTCGGGCGGACGCGCGGTATGGGACGAGGGCGGACCGTTCAAGTTCCTCATCATCCTCATCATCTCCCTGGTGCTGCTCGTGCTCATTGTCTACGTCGACCAGGGCCAGCGACGAATCCCGGTGACCTTCGCGAGACGGGTGGTGGGGCGCAAGGAGATGGGCGGCAACTCCACGTACATCCCGCTCAAGGTCAACCAGTCCGGCGTGATCCCGATCATCTTTGCCTCTTCAGTGCTCTACATACCTATCTTGATGTCCAACGTCGTGCCGTGGGTCAGTTTCCAGAACTTCGTGAATAACTCGCTGCACCCGACGAGCTTCTTCTATATCGTGGCCGACTTCGTCCTCATCTTCGCCTTCACGTTCTTCTACGTGTACATTGCCTTCGAGCCCCACCAGCAGGCCGAGCAGTTGCGCCAACAGGGTGGCTTCATCCCCGGCATTCGCCCGGGCATGCCGACGGAGAAGTATTTCGCCAAGACCCTCAGTCGCATCACGGTCGTGGGCGCCACCTTCCTGGCGTCGGTCGCGGTCGTGCCCAGCATCTTGATGGCGTTATGGAATATCAATAAATTCCCGTACTACGGCACCACCTTGCTCATCGCGGTCGGCGTGTCGCTCCAGACCATGCAACAGATCGATAGTCAACTCATGATGCGCAACTACGAAGGCTTCTTGAAGAAGTAGCGATGCCCAATCGTCTGAATCTCATCATTTTGGGAAAGCAGGGCGCAGGCAAGGGAACGCAGTGCAATCGCCTCGCCGCGCACTACTCAATCCCACATGTCTCGACCGGTGACATACTTCGCGCGGCGATTCAGGCCGATTCGCCGCTCGGTCGTTCGGTGTCGGCAATCCTGGACGAAGGGTCGCTGGTTTCGGACGAGTTGGTTATCAAACTCGTTGAGGAACGGTTCAAAGAGCCCGACGCCGCGGGCGGCGCCCTGCTCGACGGCTTTCCGCGCACCATTGCCCAGGCCGAAGCGCTCGAGGACCTGTTGGGCGACGACGGCATCAAACTCTGTATTGACCTAGAGGTGTCGACCGAACTCGCAACGCAGCGCCTCTCCTCGCGCCGGGTCTGCCAGGAGTGCGGCTCGATCTATAACGAGACCGACGTCGAGGCGATTTCGGGGACCTGCTCTAAGTGTGGGGGAGACGTGATTCAGCGCGCCGACGACTATCCCGACGCGATTCGCAAGCGCCTGGAAACCTACGTGCGCGACACCGAGCCACTGCTCAACTTCTACAAGTCCCGCGGTCTGCTCGTGAGCGTCAACGGTGATCAGGGTCCCGACGACGTCACCGTCGCCATCCAGTCAGTGATCAGTCTGCGAGGTCTCGGTTGAGACGCTCCAAGGATGAACTGAGCAAGATGCGCAAGGCCGGCAAGGTGGTCGCCGAAATGCACGAGGCCACCCGCGCCGCGATCCGTCCGGGTGTTACCACCATGGAGCTCAACGAAGTGGCGGCCGAGGTGCTCGCCAAGCGCGGGGCGAGGTCCAACTTTCTCAACTACCACGGCTTTCCGGCGGTCATCTGCACGAGCCCCAACGACATGATCGTTCACGGCATCCCCGGCGACTACCGGTTGAAGGAGGGCGACATCATCTCGGTCGACTGCGGGGCCATCATCGAGGGCTACCACGGTGATGCGGCGTACACCGCCGGTGTCGGAGACGTCAGCGCCGCCGCGCAGAAACTCATGGACGTGACCGAGAGGTCGCTCTGGGCGGGGATTGACCAGCTCAGGATTGGTAATCGCCTGCACGAAGTTGGTCGGGCGGTCCAAACCGTCGCCGAGGCGGCCGGGTTTTCGGTCGTCCGCGAATACGTGGGTCACGCCATTGGTACCGAGATGCACGAGAGTCCTCAGGTGCCGAACTACTGGCCCGGTTCTCCCGGTCCGACGCTCAAAGAGGGCATGGTCTTCGCGATCGAACCGATGGTCAACGTCGGGTCGTACGAGACGTACGTGCTCGACGACGACTGGAGCGTCATGACGAGCGACGGCAAACTGTCGGCGCACTTCGAGCACACCATCGCCGTCACCGACAACGGTCCCGAGGTCTTTACCGTCGCCTGACTCGATTGTGGGTTAGCTACTGCGGCGGGTGCGCGCGGTCGTGCTGGCGCTGGGCAAAGAGCGCCGCTTCGGTACGTCGCTGAAAGCCTAATTTTGCCAAGAGGTTCGACACGTAATTCTTGACGGTCTTTTCGGCGAGGAACATCTCGGCGGCGATCTCGCGATTGCTCAATCCTTCACTCAGCAGTTCCAAGATTCGCTGCTCCTGCGCACTCAGACTTTCGAGGCGGATGTCTTCGGCGACCTGACGGCGCAGTCGTTCGCGCGCTCGTTCAACCTGATCCGTGGTGAGCAACATCTCGCCGTTGGCCACACGGCGGATGGCATTGACGAGATCGTCGCCCCGCACGTTCTTCAAGACATAGCCGCGAGCGCCCGCGAGCACTGACGCACTGATCGCTTCGTTGTCGGGAAATGAGGTCAGCATGAGACAGGCGAGATCGGGGCGAGACTCGCGTAGCGAGCGACAGAGGTCGACGCCGTTGCCGTCGGGCAGACGCACGTCGAGCACCGCGACGTCAACGGGATCCAGATCAATCGTGAGCGCCTCTTCAAGAGAGCCGGCCTGCGCGACGACTTGCAGATCCTCCTGGGAACCGAGCAACTCGCTCAGCCCACGGCGAACAATTTCGTGGTCGTCCACGAGCAGCAGGCGAATCATCTCAGTTCGACAGCTTTGCGGTCCACCGGACCATTGTGCCACGTTGCGGCGTCGAGTCGATCACACAGTCTCCTCCAAGTTCTCGCGCGCGCGACGTGAGGTTGCGCACCCCGCGTCCTGGACCCACGGGAAAAGAAAAACCCTTGCCGTTGTCGGACACGGTCAGGACAATCATTTTCTCTTCGCCGTCCACGTCCACGTCGACGCTCACTTCGGTGGCGTGAGAGTGACGCACGATGTTGGAGAGAATTTCGCGCAGTGCCTGCACCGCGTTTCGAGTACAGGCGCTGTCGGCGAGCGCGTCGACCGTGGGCGACACGCGTAGTTTGACGTCCAGGTTCAGTCGCGCTCCAACCTCGTCGGTGAGTGCGCTCACTCGATTCAACAATGACGTGCCATTCAATTCGTCCTGATCGATTTCGAAGATCGTGGTTCGTATCTCGCGGATCGTCGTGTCCAATTCGTTGATGCAATTATTGATACGAGTCTGTGTTGGTTCATCCAACGGCGCCATGAGGGTGAGTTGCAACGAAAGTCCAACACCGAAGAGTCGCTGAATGACGGTGTCATGGAGGTCGCGGGCCATTCGTTCGCGCTCCTCACTGAGGGTGAACTCACGCAGGTGCGCGCGCAGTGTGACTTGCTCGATTACGAGGCCGGCCGCGCGGCCGAAAGAGTCGATGAGTTGTTCGTCCTCTTCATTGAATGGTTCACCGTCCACGCGGTCGGTGAGATAGAGATTCCCGTACACGTGGCCGTCGCTGGTGCGCACCGGCACTCCGAGAAAGCGCCGCATCGGTGGATGGTTGGCGGGAAAGCCCACGGAGTGAGGGTGGGTCGACAGATCCTCAAGGCGCAATGGTTCGGGGAATTGGATGAGCTCGCCGAGCAGACCGCGACCGTGGGGCAACTCGCCGATTTTCGCACGGGTCTCATCGTCAATGCCGTACGTGATGAACTGGGACAGCGTCTGGCCGTCATTGGTGACCACGCCCAACGCGCCGTATCGAGCTCCTACGAGGCGGCTTGCCGTTTCGACAATCGCGCGCAGCAAGTCGCTCAGGTTCGCGTCGGTCTCGATGAGCAACATCGCGTCGATGAGGGCATGCAATCGCTGCGGGTCGTTAACTCGATGAAATGCCATATTCTCAAGCCTGTCACAGCGAGGGTGAGGTGTAAATCGATTAGGCGATGCGCTCGCCGACGACGACCGACAGCGGCACAGAAATGACCGTGGCGCCACGTGAAATGGCGCCGCGCATGACGTCGGGCAGGTCTCCAGCGGTGTCGGCCGCGCTGGCCAGACCCGAAGCCATGACCGACCAGGTCGTTCCGTCAGCCTCTAGACCGTCAATTTGGACGGAGAGGACATCGCCACGTTGGGCGGCCAGAATCACGGAGGCTTCGGTGCTCGCCACCAGGAGGTGCTGGTCGTCGGGCACGCAAATCCGCGCGGGCAACGCCGCGGGCAGGCAGCGGACCGATGTCACGACGCGGGCCAGGGAGGCCAGGGTGAGCAAGTCCAGGCACGCCGAGCGCGAGAGCTTCGCGCGCTGTACCGAATACTCCTGGTCGCCCATGACCCAAGCATGAACCCATTTCGCCACGGTCTCATAGGGTCCGCAGTCACTTTGTTGACTAACCGGTAGACTGGATTGTCGACGGTACCGTTCTTCGAAAAAGCCGAATTTTGCGTTTTCTAAGAATTTCGGTAGAATAGTCGGCCGACCTTTTCGAAACCGGGGAGGTCCATCCGTGGAGGAGTTGTTGGTCCATCACGTCCCGCAGTGCGTAACAAGGAGAGAGAACCTGAGCAAGCCAAAGGAAGACGCGTTCACCGTTGAGGGAACCGTCGTCGAGCCACTTCCCAACGCCATGTTTCGCGTGGAGTTAGAGAACGGTTATACCGTCCTCGCCCACAGTTCGGGAAAGATGCGCATGCACCGCATTCGCATTCTTCCCGGTGACAAGGTCCAGGTGGAGATCACGCCCTACGACATGACTCGCGGTCGCATCACCTATCGCTACAAATAGCTCAAGTTCCATCAAGGTCGAGAAAGCAGAAACATGAAGGTCCGCGCGAGCGTAAAACCAATTTGTGAGAAGTGCAAAGTCATTAGACGGGCCGGTACGGTCCGCGTGATCTGTGGCGGTAACCCGCGCCACAAGCAGCGTCAGGGTTAGGGGCAAAGAATGGCTCGTATTGCCGGAGTAGACATCCCGCGCGAGAAGCGCACGGTGATCGCGCTCACGTACATCTTTGGCGTTGGCACCACCATCGCCGAGCAAGTTTGCGAAGCAACGGGCATCGACCCGTCCACCCGCGTCAAGGACCTCACTGAGGCTGACGTGAACAAGCTTCGCGCCTACATTGACCAGAACGTCACCGTTGAAGGTGACCTGCGTCGTGACGTGGCCCAAGATATCAAGCGCAAGATGGAAATCAACTGCTTGCAGGGGATCCGCCACCGCAAGGGCTTGCCGGTTCGCGGACAACGCACGCGTACCAACGCGCGGACCCGCAAGGGACCCAAGCGCACTGTCGCGGGTAAGAAGAAGGTTACGAAGTAATGGCTAAGCCCACCACGGTCCGCAAGGGCCGTCGCAAGGAACGCAAGAACATCGCATTTGGTGTCGCGCACATCAAGAGCTCTTTTAACAACACCATCGTCTCGATTACCGACCCTGAGGGCAACGTGCTCGCGTGGGCGTCGTCGGGCAATGTTGGATTCAAGGGATCGCGCAAGTCAACCCCCTTCGCCGCCCAGCTGGCCGCGGAGAAGTGCGCGCGCGCCGCGATGGAACACGGCGTGAAGAAAGTCGACGTACTCGTACGCGGTCCCGGCTCCGGCCGCGAAACCGCGATCCGTTCCCTTGCCGCCGCGGGTATTGAAGTGGTCGCGATCAAGGACGTCACCCCACTACCCCATAACGGCTGTCGCCCTAAAAAGCGCCGTCGAGGCTAAGGAAGAAAATGGCTCGTTATACCGGACCCGTGTGCCGACTCTGTCGACGTGAGCGCACCAAGTTGTACTTAAAGGGTGAGCGCTGCTTCACCATGAAGTGTCCCGTCGCGGAGAACTCGGACCGCCAGACTCGTGCCTTCCCGCCGGGCATGCACGGTCGTGACCGTCAGCGTCAGGGCTCGGAGTACTTGACCCAGCTACGCGAGAAGCAGAAGGCCCGCCGCATTTACGGGCTCTTAGAAAAGCAGTTCCGCAATCTGTACGAAGAGGCGAACCGTCGCCCCGGCATCACCGGCACGAACCTCTTGCAGTTCCTCGAATTGCGCCTCGACAACGTGGCCTACCGTGCCGGATGGGGCGCCTCGCGTGCCCAAGCCCGCCAGTTCGTGCGCCACGGCCACGTCACCATCAACGGCAAGCGCGTCACCATCCCTTCGTACCGTGCCCGTCCCGGTGAAGTGGTGGCCTTGAAGAACGTGACTCGTGAGAACTTCAACGTCAAGCGCAACCTTGACATCCTGGACCGCTCGGTCCCGGGCTGGCTCGAAGTCGCAGAGAACGGTTTCGCGGTCACCGTGCGCGTGGTTCCCCAGCGCGAACAGATCGACGAGTCGATTAAAGAACAGCTCATCGTTGAGCTGTACTCCAAATAACTGAACGACCATAAAGACTTAAGGAGTCCCTATGTTGATTATCCAACGACCTACCATCGAAGCGCTGGGCGACGAGCTGAACAATCGTCAGTCCTTCGGCATCGGACCGCTCGACCCCGGATTCGGTCACACGCTGGGCAACTCGCTGCGCCGCACGCTGCTGTCGTCGATTCCCGGCGCCGCCGCGACGCGCGTCAAGTTTGACGCCGTGCTCCACGAGTTCGGCGTCATTGAGGGCGTGAAGGAAGACGTCCAGGACATCTGTCTTAACTTGAAGGACCTGCTGCTCATCGTGCACTCCGACGAGCCCGTGACGTTGCGTCTTGACAAGCGCAGTGAGGGTCCCGCCACCGCGGCCGACCTGTCGACCACGGCCGACGTCGAGATCTTGAACGCCGACCTGCACCTCGCCTACTTGACGAACCCGCGCAG
Source organism: Acidimicrobiales bacterium (assembly GCA_049519675.1). Lineage (GTDB taxonomy): Bacteria > Actinomycetota > Acidimicrobiia > Acidimicrobiales > RAAP-2 > RAAP-2. Next base: position 19,252 of record JBEKQN010000001.1, read on the forward strand.
CGTGCTCAGCTTCGAGCTGACCGTCGAGCGCGGCAAGGGATACGTCGGGGCCGAAGGCAACAAGGGCTCGTCGACGATCGGTGTCATTCCGCTCGACGCCATCTTCACTCCCGTGCGCCGCGTCAGTTTCGAGATTGAGCCGGTCCGTGTCGAGCAGTCCAAGGACTTCGACCGTCTGGTCATCGACATCGAGACCGACGGATCCATCAGTCCGCGTGAGGCACTGGCCTCCGCCGGTAAGACCCTGGGCTCCCTCGTAGGGCTCATTGGCAACTTCGACGACGAGGCTCCGGCCTTGGAGTTGGGTGACGTGGGTTCGGCCCAGGCCGCCGCCAGCGAACTCGACATCCGCATCGAAGAGTTGGGACTCACCGAGCGCTCACGCAACTGCCTGAAGCGCGCCGGCATCAACACCATTGCCCAGCTCGTCAACGCGACCGAGCGCGACCTCACGTCGATCACCAACTTCGGCGCCACGTCGCTGAAAGACGTCAACGACCGCCTCGAAGAGCGCGGTCTCTCGCTGCGAATCGAGGACTAGTCATGCGCGGTACCCCAACCAAGGGCAAGCGATTTGGTGGCAGTAGCGCGCACCAGAAGGCCATGATGGGCAACCTCGTGGCGTCGATGATCGCGGCCGAGTCCATCGTGACGACCGAAGCCAAGGCCAAGGCCCTGCGACCGATTGTCGAAAAGGTGGTCACCGCGGCGAAGAACTCTCCCGAGGGTTCCGTGCACGCCCAGCGTCGCGTCGTGGCCTTCATTCGTGACAAGGACATGACGCACAAGCTCTTTGCCGAGATTGCCCCGCGCTACACCGACCGTCCCGGCGGCTACACGCGCATCCTGAAACTCGGGCCGCGCCAGGGCGACAACGCTCCGATGGCGCGCATTGAGTTCGTTTGATCGTTCGCTCGGCGCCACCCAACGGTGGCGACTTGACGTTGCCTATGACGGCAACGGTCTGAGCGGTTTTGCCTATCAGCCCGAGACGATCACCGTCGTGGGGCTGCTGCGCGAGACGCTGGCGCGGACGTTGCGCCTCAATGAAGAGCCCGAGGTGGTCGGAGCGGGCCGTACCGACGCCGGTGTCCACGCCTTCGCCCAGGTGGTGCACGTGGACCTGCCGACGGTGTTCTTTGAGAACGATCGAGGACCCGAGGTCGGCCGACTGCTGTATTCGCTCAATAAGCAGCTCTCAGGACGCATTCGCATTCTCAAGGCCCAGCCGGTCAGTGACGAGTTTCACGCCCGTTACTCGGCGACCTGGCGCGCCTACCGCTACCTGGTGCTCGAAGACCTGCCGCCGGCACTCAATGTCACCAGCGCCTGGTCCTGGACCGTACCCGGACCGATTGACATCGACGCCATGAACCGCTGCGGGGCCGACATCCTCGGTACCCACGACTTTCGCGCCTTCTGTCGGCGTCCCACGAACTCCACGACGAGCGAACCACTGCTGCGCGAAGTGCTCGACGTTCACTGGCATCGCGTTGATGACGAGTGGGGCCTCACCCCCACGGGGTCGCCGGCGCTGCGCCTGTCAATCAGGGCCCGGTCTTTCTGTCACACCATGGTCCGCAGCCTGGTGTCAACGATGGTCGCGGTTGGTCAGGGAACGCTGGACGAAAACACCGTTAGAGGCCGCCTGGAGAGCCTGGAGCGCGACCATTTGCCGGCACCGGCGCCACCCGGGGGATTGGCGCTCATCGGGGTCGGATACGAAGAATTTGCTGGAGGGCCCTCAGGTTTTGTAAGGTAGAGAGTCCCTTAGTAGTCATCTGGCGATGACGGAACTAAAGAAACGCTGAAGGAAGAGTTGTGCGCACCTATACACCAAAGGTCAATGAGATTACCCGCGACTGGCTGGTCCTGGACGCCGAGGGCCTCGTGCTCGGTCGCCTCGCCACGGTCGCCGCGTCGCTGTTGCGCGGTAAGCACCGTACCTTCTTCGCCCCCCACGTCGACACGGGTGACTACGTGATCATCATCAACGCCGACAAGGTCGTCGTCACGGCCAACAAGGCCAAGCAGAACTTCCACTACCACCACTCGGGCTATCCCGGCGGACTGCGCGCCACGTCCTGGGAGAGCTTGATGCAAGAAGACCCCGCGTCACTGGTCTTCGAGGCGGTCAAGGGCATGGTTCCGAAGAATCGCTTGGGTCGCGCCCAGATGGACAAGCTTTTTGTGTACGCCGGTGCGGAACACCCGCACGCCGCCCAGCAACCTGTGAAGTACGACACGTCGGCAATTCGCCGCGCGTAAGAGGAGAACAGCCCGTGTCATCACCGCTTACTCAAACCACTGGTCGACGCAAGGAAGCGGTCGCTCGAGTGCGCCTGCGTCCCGGGACCGGCACGATCACGATCAACGCTCGCGCCTTCGACAATTACTTCACCTCAGCGACGCACCGTCAGATGGTGATGGAGCCGCTTCGCCTCATTGACGCCCAGCAGACCTACGACATTGACGCCACCATCGAAGGCGGCGGCGTGGCTGGTCAGGCCGGCGCGTTGCGCTTGGGTATTTCTCGTTCATTGCTCGAGTTGGATGAAGCGGTGCGTCCGGTGCTGAAGAAGGCCGGACTACTCACGCGCGACTCGCGCAAGAAGGAGACCAAGAAGTACGGCCTCAAGAAGGCACGTAAGGCTCCCCAGTACTCGAAGCGTTAATGGACATGCCCGTGTCCTTTGGCACGGATGGCATTCGCGGACGAGCCGACGACGAAGTCACCGTCGACTTGGCGTATCGCCTCGGTCGTGCCGTCGCCAGTGTCTTTCGTGTGCCGGTCTTCGTTGGTTACGACACCCGCGAGAGTTCTCCGCCGCTCGCCGCCGCGGTCTTGGCGGGACTGAACGACGGGGGCGCCACCGCCAGCAACCTGGGCTACTTCACTACGCCCGGCGTGGCGGTCATCGCCCAACAGCGAGGAGGCGTCGGCGTCATTGTGTCGGCCTCGCACAATCCGTACTACGACAATGGTCTCAAGGTCCTGGGCCTGGGCGGCACGAAACTCGACCACGCTACCGAGGACGCCGTTACTCGCGCGCTCAACGAAGCCGATCCGTCACCGCACTCGTCCTACGAGGAACTGCCCATTGACCAGTCGGCGGAACACGATTACGCCGCGCATCTTCGTTCGCTGGTGCCGAGCGACCTCTCGTCCTTGCACGTGGTGATTGACTGCGCCAATGGCGCCGCGTCGCACGTGGCCTACGAGCTTTTCGCCACCACGGGCGCGCAGCTCACCATGCTGCACAACACGCCAAATGGCCGCAACATCAATGAGCAGTGCGGTTCAACCCATCCCGAAGACCTCGTCAAGCACGTGCTCGAGCTGGGTGCCGACCTGGGACTCGCGTTTGACGGTGACGCCGATCGACTGATTTCGGTGGACGCGTTTGGTGCGGTGCGCGACGGCGACGACCTCATGATCCTCTTCGCGCTGGACTTTTTGTCGCGTGACCAATTGGGCGGCGGGCTCGTGGTCACGTCGATGAGCAACCTCGGGCTGCACCGCGCGCTGAACCGCAGCGGCATCAAGATCGTCGAGACTGACGTGGGCGACCGCAACGTGCTCATTGCGCTCGAAGAGAATTCGTGGCCCTTCGGCGGCGAGCAGTCTGGCCACCTGATTTTTCGCCGCTTGGCGCCGACGGGCGATGGTCTCCTGACCGGGCTGATGTTGTGCGACCTGGTCGTGAGGAACGGTCCGCTCGCGATGCAGGCCGACGAGGCGTGGCACCGTGTCCCGCAGGCCTTGATCAACGTGGCTCGTGACTCGTACGACGACAACGCGGTGCGCACGTTGTTCGAGAAATTGCGCCTCGGATACGGTGTCGAGAACGCGGACGTGCGCTTACTCATTCGCCCTTCGGGCACTGAGCCAGTGGTGCGCATCATGATTGAAGCGCTCAATGGCGCCTTCGTCGACGAGTTCGTGACGCGGCTTCGCTCGCTCTCGGTGTGAAAGTCCTTCCCCTTATGAGAAATGTGACCCCCGAGTAGGCTGGCATCATGTGCGGCATCATCGGGGTCGTAGGATCCTCCGACACTCTGGCGACACTTCTTGAAGGCCTCGCGCGCCTGGAGTATCGCGGTTACGACTCCGCGGGGATCGCGCTCGTGCGCCCCGGACAGACCTGGCGGGCGCGCTGCGCCGCCGGGACCGAATCGGTCGCAGCCCTGCGCGTCGAGTGCGAGCACGCGCCCAGCGGCTTTAGTTCGGGCATCGGGCACACCCGATGGGCGACCCACGGCGCACCCGAAGCGGCAAACGCCCACCCCCACCTCGACTGTTCGGGCAATATCGCCATCATCCACAACGGCATCATTGAGAATCACACCGAACTGCAAGTCGAACTCGAGGCCAGGGGCCACACCTTCACCTCGGTGACCGACTCCGAGGTGCTCGCGCACCTCATTGAAGAGTCCCGTTCCGAGGGACTCGAGCTGCTCGACGCGGTGCGCGCGAGCCTAAAACTCGTTCGCGGTGCCTTCGCGCTCGCCGCCATGGACGCGAGCGAACCGGATGTGATCGTCGCGGCGCGCCGGATCTCCCCGCTCGTGGTGGGAACGGCGGCCGGCGTCACCTACCTCGCGAGTGATGTGCCGGCGATCCTGGACCGGGCGACCGCGTTCTATGCCGTCAATGACGACGAGGTGGTGCGACTGGGACCGGAAGGCTTCCGCGCCGTGGATCTCGAGGGCGCGCCGGTGCGCCTGCACCAACTCTCGATCGAGTGGGACTTAGAGACCGCGCAAAAGGGCGGCAATGACGACTTCATCACCAAGGAGATCAACGAGCAGCCCGACGCCCTGCGCGACACGCTGATGGACCGCCGTCGGCCCGACGGGACGATCACCTTTGACGAGCTGCGCATCAGCGACGAAGAACTGCGCGACGTCAAGCGAGTGGTCCTGGTCGCGGCGGGCACCTCGCATCACGCGGCACTGGTGGCCAAGTACGCCATCGAGCGCTGGGCGCGCCTCAGCGTGGACGTCGACATCTCGAGTGAGTACCGTTACCGCGACCCCGTGGTCGAAATCGGCACCCTGGTCATCGGCGTCTCCCAGAGCGGCGAGACAATTGACACCATCATGGCGACGCGCGAAGCCCAGCGTCGCGGGGCACGAGTGGTGGCCATTTCCAATATCGTCGACTCGTCAATGGCCCGTGAGGCGAGCGCGGTCATCTACACCCGCGCGGGACTCGAGGTTTCGGTCGCCTCGACCAAGTCCTACGTGGCCCAGGTCGCGGCACTCGAGTTGCTAGCCCTACGCCTCGCGCAACTGCGCGGCACATTGGACCCGTCGGACATCGACGCCTTCTTCCAAGGGCTGAACGCCGTAGGGGCGCAGGTCGCGACGGCACTCGAGCGACGTTGCGACGTCCAAGACGTGGCCAAGCAACTCATTGGCGCGCACGATTTCTTCTTCATCGGTCGACACCTGGGATTTCCCACCGCAATGGAGGGCGCCCTAAAGCTGAAGGAGCTCTCTTACCTGCACGCCGAGGGATACCCCGGCGGTGAGCTCAAACACGGCCCGCTCGCCCTGATCGAGCCCGGCGTGGTGGTCGTCGCCGTCGCGACGGACCTCGTGATGCACGAGAAGATCCTCTCTAACTTGGCCGAGGTGAAGGCCCGTGGGGCAACGGTGGTCGCGGTCGCGACCGATGACGACGACGCCATTGCCGCGGTCGCTGACTACGTGCTGCGCGTGCCCGCTACGGAGCCAATGTTCAGTCCCATGGTCGACGTCGTGCCGCTGCAGATCTTTGCCTATTCCATGGCCCGGGGACTCGGCCGCAACGTCGACCGTCCGCGCAACCTGGCCAAAACCGTGACGGTTGAGTAATGGGCACGGTTGGCGTTGGCGTCGATATCGTCGACGTGCCCCGCTTCGCCCGAGCACTTGCGCGTCATCCCAGGATTGTGGGTCGGCTCTTCACTGAGGGCGAGCAGCTCGACTCGGGCGCGCGACCCGAGCGCCTGGCCGCCCGTTTTGCCGCGAAGGAGGCGGTGCTCAAATCCCTGCACGTCGGCCTTGGGGCGGTGCCCTGGACGTCAATCGAGATCCGTAATGACGCCGCGGGCGCCCCAGAGGTTCACCTGCACGGATCGGCCGCCCTGCTCGCGAAACAGCACGGCGTTGACACGCTGCAGGTGTCACTCACGCACACCGACGTGAGCGCGGCGGCCTTCGTGATTGGCAGTTCCAAAGACAGTGCCCTTGAGCGTTGAGGGAGTGCGCCGACCGGCGTGGGCGGAGATATCCACCTCGGCCCTGGCCCACAATGTTCGTTCGATGAAGGCGGTGATTGGTAACGCGACCCTATGCGCGGTGGTGAAGGCCAACGGCTACGGCCACGGTGGTCCACTGGTGGCCCAGGTCATGCTCGACGCGGGCGCCGACTCGCTCGGTGTCGCAATCGTCGACGAAGGTTTGGAACTTCGCGACCACGGCGTTCAAGTGCCGATACTCGTCCAGGCCGAAGCCGAACCGTCGGCGGTGCTCGATGCGCTGGCCAATTCTCTGACGGTGACCGTTGGCTCGCCACGCGCAGCCCAGGACGTCATTCGCGGCGCCGAAAAACTTGGCGGAATACACCACGTGCACGTAAAAGTCGATACCGGCATGCACCGCATGGGCGTTGATCCCTCCCAGGTTGACGAGGTCGTCGACGTGCTGCGAGCGAGTCCCAATATCGACCTCGAAGGGCTGTTCACGCACTTCAGCGTCGCTGACGGCTCGAGCGGCGAGGACCGTGCCTTCACCCGAGGACAGATCGAACTGTTCGACCGCGTGGCCGGTTCCCTGGCCGGGCGCGGCGCCGCGCCCCGGGTGCTGCACCTGGCCAATAGTGCCGGCGCGATGGCCTACCCCGAAGCCCGCCAATCAATGGTGCGCTGCGGCCTCGCGCTCTACGGTCTCTACACCCAGGCGTGGCTCTCGAGCGCGCTCCAAGAAAAGGGTGTCGACTTAGAACCGGTGATGACGATTCGCGCCAAGGTCTCTGCGGTGCGCCGTCTGGACGCCGGTGAGCGTCCCAGCTACGGGCGCCTGCGTGCGCTCGAACGCGAGTCGACGATCGTCACCGTTCCCTTCGGGTACGCCGACGGCTACCCGCGCCGGCTCTTTGAAGCGGGCGCCGAGGTCCTGATCAATAACAAGCGATACCCGCTCGCCGGCACCGTGACCATGGACCAGTTGCTCGTTGACTGCGGGGACGACGCGGTGAGCGTCGGTGACGACGTGGTGTTGCTCGGACGCCAGGGCGGCCAAGAGATCTCGGTCGACGAATTGGCCGATCTCGCGGGCACGATCAGCCACGAGATCATCTGCGCCGTCGGTGCCCGGGTGCCGCGTGTCCTCGTGCACTGAGATGCCCATCGACCTAGAGGCACTCTCGAACTGTACGCGCTGTGATCTCTCGCTCACCCGTCAGCGCGTAGTGATTGGATCCGGTCCGCTGAGACCAACGCTGCTGGTCGTCGGCGAAGCGCCCGGTCGCAGCGAGGACGAGGGCGGGGAACCGTTCATTGGCCGCAGCGGCCAACTGCTATTTCGATTGATTGTCGAGGAAGTGGGGATTACCCGGGCCGAGTGTTTTGTCACCAACGTCGTCAAGTGCCGCCCGCCGAACAACCGCACGCCCACGCGTCACGAGCTGGACACGTGTCATCCCTGGTTCCAGGCGCAGTTGGACGACGTGCAACCTCGCGTGGTGCTCGCACTCGGAAATACTGCGGCCCGGTCGATCTTCGGTTACGAGCGGGGCATTGGCCAAACCCACGGGGTCGTGAGCCAACTCCCGTCTGGTCCCGGTCTCGCGACCTACCACCCCGCCGCGGCCCTGCGTGGCGGTGTCGGGGTACTAGAAATGATGCGGGCTGACCTGCGAATCGTGAAATCACTGCTGGAGACACCGTGAGTTGGACACGGACCTGCGCGAGCGCGACCGACACCGAGGCGGCCGGCGAGGCCCTGGCGTCGGTGCTCCAATCGGGCGACATCGTGCTGCTCTCGGGTCAATTAGGAGCCGGAAAAACCACCTTTGTCAAGGGGGTGGCCCGGGGATTAGGGGTCATCGAGCGCGTGACGAGTCCCACCTTCACGATGGTACGACCGCATGAATGCCACAACGATCAGGGAATATCGACCTTGCTGCACGCCGACGTCTACCGGGTGGAGAACCTCGCCGAGGTCCTGGACCTGGCCCTGGGCGAATTGGTCGAAGAGAGCGCCGTAGCGCTGGTGGAGTGGGGAGAGTTGGCGTCATCCATATTTGGCCGCGAAGTGCTTACAATTCAGTTCCAGGTAGATCGAGACGAAGGCCGGCTCTTAGAGGTGGGCGGCGCCCTCGCCCAGGATCGAAGCAGCGAACTTGATAGGTGGTCAGCACAGTGAATCTTCTAGCAATTGAGACGGCCACGCAGGCCTGTTGCGTCGGTGTGCGGACCACGAGCGGCGTGGAGATTGCCCGGGTGGTCGACGAAAGTCGCCAGCACACCGAAACGCTGTCGCTGGGCATGGGCGCACTAATTCGCGAAGCCGGCCTCATCCCACGTGATATTGACCGAGTGGTCGTTGACCGGGGCCCGGGTCTCTTCACCGGACTTCGCGTTGGCGTGGCGACCGCTAACGCCTTTGCCCAGGGTCTGGGTTGCTCCATGGTGGGCATGACGTCGCTGGAACTGCTGGCCCACGGGGCCCACGACGCGGGCGTGCGCGGCACGCTGGTGAGCGCGGTAGACGGACGGCGCGGTGATGTCTTCGTCCAGACGTTCGAGCTCACCGATACCACGGTTGGGGCGCTGGCGGGGCCCGAGGTGACCACGTCCGCCGACGTGGTGGCGGCGTGGTCCGGGGAGAGGGCCCCGGTGACGTTCACCGGTGACGGGGTCGAGCGCTATCTGGAGGACTTCAATCGCGTGGCCAACGCCATGATCTACACGCAATTGGTGCCGTCGATGCACGCGGCGCTCTGGCTCGCCGAGTTCGAGACCCCGCGCATGACCATCGAGCCGTTGTATCTTCGCGAAGCCGACGCCGTGGCGAACTTCGCGACCCGTGAACGTCCGCGATGAAGCCGTGGTCGCTGCGCCTAGCGCAACGCCGCGATGTAGGTGAGTTGCTGGAGCTAGAGAAGGCGCAGTTCCCCGAACCCTGGACCCGGGGCATGCTGCTCGACGAGATTCTCAATACGTCGACCCGTCGCTACACCGTCGCGGTGGAGCACAAGAAGATCGTTGGCTACCTGGGCGTCATGTTTGTTATGGACGAACTGCACGTGAACACGATCGCGACGCTGCCCGGACATGAAGGCCGGGGTATCGCCACCTCGCTGATGGACGACGCCTGGGAGAACGCGCTGGCCCGAGGCATCACGCGTGCGACGCTAGAAGTCGCGACTTTCAACACGCGCGCGCAGAAGTTCTACTACCGCTACGGCTTTAAGCCGGTGGGCGTGCGAAAGAACTACTACGAGAAGACCCACGAGGACGCGCTGATCTTGTGGGCCGACCTGCCGGTAGCACTGGCCGATTCTGCGTCAGCGATGAGCGAGGATCAGTCCATTTAGGCTGTTCGGGTGCCCGTCGTTCTCGGAATTGAAACCAGTTGTGATGAAACGGCCGCCGCCGTCGTCGACGCTGAGTTTCACGTCATTTCTTCCATTGTCGAGTCATCCATTGACCAACATCGAGCCTTCGGCGGCGTGGTGCCCGAACTGGCCGGCCGGGCCCACGTCACCACGATCGGGCCGGTGGTGCGTCGCGCGCTCGACGAGGCGGGGCTCGATCCACTGAGTCCAGCCATTGAAGGCATCGCGGTCACCAGCGGACCCGGTCTCATTGGCTCGCTCTTGGTGGGGCTGTCGGCGGCCAAGGCCTACTCGTTGGCGTGGGGCGTGCCCTTCGTTGGCGTCAACCATCTCGAGGGGCATCTCTTTGCACCCCTGCTGGAGCAATCGGACCTGGAGTGGCCGCTGTTGACGCTGCTGGTGTCGGGCGGACACAGTTTGATCGTGCTGCAAAGAGGGCCGGGCCAGCACGACGTGCTCGGAGAGACCATCGACGACGCGGCCGGCGAGGCCTACGACAAGATCGCCCGCTGGCTGGGACTGGGTTATCCCGGAGGACCAGAGATCGACCGTCTCGCCCAAGAAGGAAGCGCCGGCGCACTGAAATTGCCGGTCTCGATGACCGGTGCGGACTTCGACCTTTCCTTTTCGGGTCTGAAGACCGCCGTCGTTCGCGCGACGCAGAAACACTCCGAGGTGGCACTGAAGGACGTGGCGGCCTCGTTCCAGGCGGCCGTGAGCGAGCAGTTGCTGCGCAAGCTGCGTGGCGCCTTAGAAAAATACGAGGTGAAGGGCGTGGCCTTGGCGGGTGGAGTCGCCGCTAACTCCTTGCTGCGCGCGGGCGTAACGCAGTTGGCCCAAGAGTTCGCCATTGTGTGCCATCTGCCCACCCTGGCCATGTGCACCGACAATGCCGCCATGGTCGCGGCGGCCGGGCTCTATCGTCTCTCGAATGGAGGTGCCAGTGATCTCAGCTTGTCGGCTAATCCCAATTGGCAATTGGCGGACGTCTCGTGAGTGAGTGGACGCCCCTGGGTGTTGAGGATTGCGCCGAGGATCCGTTCGCGCAGTTCGCCACCTGGTTCGACGAGGCTGAGGGTCACATGGCCGAACGCCAGGCCATTTGCCTGGCGACATCGACGACCGACGGCCATCCCAGTGCGCGAATGGTGCTGCTGCGTTACATCGATGACCGCTCGTTCGGCTGGTATACGAACTACGGATCGCGCAAGGGCGCTGACTTGGAAGTCAATCCTTTCGCGGCGCTGCTCTGGTACAACGAGGCCCACGGACGCCAGGTCCGTGTCGAGGGTGTTGTTGAGCGAATGGGCGAGCCCGAATCGGACGCCTATTTCAACTCGCGCGCCCGGGGACACCAGATTGGCGCCCACGCGAGCCGCCAGAGTGAACCCCTGGACAGCCGAAAAGAGCTCGAAGACCGCGTCAGCGAGCTCGAGGTCCAGTTCGCTGGTGAGCTAGTTCCGCGGCCGGCGTGTTGGGGCGGTTACCGACTCACCCCGACGTCATTTGAGTTCTGGCAGCATCGAGAGGACCGACTGCACGACCGGGTGAGGTACCTGCGAGTTGACGGGTCGTCGAGCCCTACGTCGGGACCGTGGTCGCGACGTCGACTTTCGCCGTAAGTTCCGCGTTCTGTTCTCCTTTGGCACTCTGCGCGTTAGGCTGCTAAATTGGCAGTCACAAGGTTCGAGTGCTAATCGCACAGGAGGCAATACATTATGAAGCTGCACCCCCTAGAAGACCGCATTGTGGTCCGTCCCAACGTTGCTGAGGCCACTACGGCTTCCGGTCTCGTTATTCCCGACACCGCCAAGGAGAAGCCCCAGCAGGGCGAGGTTTTGGCCACCGGTCCCGGCCGTCGCGCCGAGACCTCCGGTGAACTGATCCCCACGGGCGTCAGCGTCGGCGACACCGTCGTCTACTCCAAGTACGGCGGCACCGAGATCACGGTTGACGGCGAGGACCTCTTGATCCTCTCCGGTCGTGACGTACTCGCCACAATCTCCAAGAAGTAACCATCGTGGCGACGTGGTCGCCATCACTACCTAAGACAAGGAAGACATATGTCGAAGTTGCTCAAATTTGATGAAGAGGCCCGCCGCGGCCTCGAGGCCGGCGTGGACAAGTTGGCCGACGCGGTCAAGGTCACGCTGGGGCCCAAGGGCCGCAATGTGGTCATCGGCAAGAAGTTCGGAGCGCCCACCATTACCAATGACGGCGTGTCCATCGCCCGCGAGATCGAGTTGGAGGACCCGTTCGAGAACATGGGCGCCCAACTGGTCAAGGAAGTCGCGACCAAGACCAACGACGTGGCCGGTGACGGCACGACGACGGCCACGGTGCTCGCCCAGGCGCTCATCAAAGAGGGTTTGCGCAACGTGGCGGCCGGTGCGAACCCGGCGGGACTGAAGCGCGGCATTGAAAAGGCCGTCGTGGTCGCGGTCGAGTCAATCAAGAAGCAGTCGCAAAACGTCTCTTCGGACAAGACCCAGATCGCCCAAGTGGCGACCATCTCCGCCGCCGACGCCTCAATCGGTGAAGTCATCGCCGAAGCCATTGAAAAGGTCGGCAAAGACGGCACCGTCACGGTCGAAGAGTCCAATACCTTCGGCATTGAGCTCGAGCTCACCGAGGGCATGCAGTTCGACAAGGGTTACCTCTCGCCGTACTTCGTCACCGACCCGGAGCGCCAGGAAGCGGTGCTCGAAGACGCCTACATCCTCTTCACCAGCACCAAGGTGTCAGCAGTGCACGACCTCGTGCCCGTGCTCGAGAAGATCATGCAGTCGGGCAAGGCGCTGCTCATCGTCGCCGAAGACGTCGAGGGCGAAGCACTCGCCACGCTCGTGGTGAACAAGATTCGCGGCACCTTCACGTCCGTTGCCGTCAAGGCCCCGGGCTTTGGTGAGCGCCGCAAGGCCATGCTCCAGGACATGGCGATCCTGACCGGCGGCACCGTGATCTCCGAAGAGATTGGTCTCAAGCTTGAGACCGCGACCGTCGACCTTCTGGGTCGGGCCCGTCGCATCGTTGTTACCAAGGACGCCACGACCATTGTCGATGGCGGTGGCACGCCAGCCGACGTATCCGGTCGCGTAGCCCAGATCAAGCGTGAAATCGAAGACACGGATTCGGACTGGGACCGCGAGAAGCTCCAAGAGCGCCTGGCGAAGTTGGCCGGTGGCGTGGCGGTTGTCAAGGTGGGCGCCGCAACCGAGATTGAACTCAAAGAAAAGAAGCACCGCATCGAAGACGCGCTCAGCGCTACACGTGCCGCAATTGACGAAGGAATTGTCGCCGGCGGCGGCACCGCCCTCGTTCGCGCCCGCGTGGACGTTGAGAAGTTGGTCAAGACATTGACCGGCGACGAGGCTACTGGTGCTCGCATCGTGGCCAACTCGTTGGACGCACCACTGCGTCTCATCGCAGCAAATGCCGGTTACGAGGGTGCCGTCAAGGTGCGCGAAGTTGCCGACGCGAAAGGTTCCATCGGACTCAACGCGGCGACGGGCGAGCTCGAGGACCTCATCAAGGCGGGCGTCATTGACCCGGCCAAGGTGACGCGCTCGGCGTTGCAGAACGCGGCGTCCATCGCGGCGCTGCTGCTCACGACCGAAGCCATTGTTGCCGACAAGCCAGAAGCCGACGCCATCATGTCGGGTGGCGGCGGAGGCGGCATGGGCGGCATGGGCGGCATGATGTAATTGCCGTCCTACAAGACGAAGAGATGCCGGGCCCTAGGGCCCGGCATCTCTTATTGTCCGACTCCTTGACACATTGAATCATGTCCAGGCCGCCCTCCGGCACCAGGGTCCGTGTGTCCGCGGGCGGTAGTGCGCGAGGTGGAGATGTACCGCACGTAGGCGTTAATCGCCGTGAAAGTTCGTTCGCCATGGAATCGGCCACGTGTGGTCCGGACGCCACGGCGACCGCGGTTCAGTGCAAGGCGCTTGACTTTCGGAAGAGAATCCGCATCAAGGTACGATTGACTACTTTGAGGAATGCCCATGCCCTCGGTTGCTGACGTCTTTGGCGGTCGCTACCGCCTCGTTCGCCTGCTCGGGCGAGGCGGAATGTCTGACGTCTTCGAGGCCTTCGACGAGATCACTGGCACTGATGTCGCCATCAAGATCGTGCGCTCGAATGACCCGGAGTTCGGGCGCCGGTTGGCTCAGGAAGTTCGGGCGCTGGAAGGTTTGGAGCACCCGGGCCTCATCAAACTTCTCGACGTCGGGGCCGAAGGCGACCAGTCCTATTTGGTCATGGAACTCATCGTGGGCCAAACGCTCGCCGAGACCCTTCGTGCCGGTGCGCTCTCGTCGAGACAAACCGCCGCCATCGGCGCGAGACTGGCCGACGCACTGGCGTACGTGCACAATCGAGGCGTCGTGCACCGAGACGTCAAGCCGTCCAACATATTGCTTTCGGCGAACGGCGACGCCTGGCTCGGCGACTTCGGCATTGCTCGCCACGGCGAATCGACGACATTAACGGCGACCGGCATGACCATGGGGACGGTCTCGTACATGGCGCCCGAGCAATTGGAGAATCACCAAGTGGGTCCGGCGGCCGACATCTGGTCGTTGGGAATCATCCTGCTCGAATGCCTGACCGGGCGACGCGTGTACGAGGGAACACCGAGCGAGGTGCTGGCACGGCGCCTCGCGGGACCGGTTGTGTTGCCCGCGGACCTTCCGGTGCCGTGGAAGTTAGTGCTCACCGGAATGCTCAACCACCGCCCCGACGAGCGCCTCGAGGATCACCAGGTGTCGGCGCTGCTCGCCACTCCTGCCTACGATGCTCCATGGCTCGCGTCAGAAAGCGACCTCACCACGCAACACCGCGTTAGGGAACCTGGCGACAACACAACAATGATGCCGGGCGTCGTGGGCGTTGGCATAAGGGGCGAAGAGACGAGCGTCATCAAAGCGACGCGATCCGCGCCGGTGGCCAAGAAGACCTTCAATTGGAACGTTGCAATCGTGGCGGCAGTAATCGTGGTAGCACTGCTGGGCGTAGGGCTTTTCTTTCTTGTGGGTTCGAGTCCCGGGAAATCTCCTCCCACCACGACGACGAGACCACCCAAGACGACAACGACGTTTCGCGCGGGCACCGCGGCCCTCAACGCGCTGAAGAGCCAAGTCCGCGCGGGCGAAACCGCGGGTAACGTTGACGCTGCGTCGGGACAGACGATTACCCAGGAGGCCGGTTTTGCCCAAGCCGCCTACACCGAGGGTAAGACGAAGCAGGCGGCCAGCGATCTTGAACTCGCCGCGGGCGCCATCGCCAATGGAATCTTGAATCACACGATCGGACGGATCGAAGGCCAATTGCTGCAGAGTGACCTCGGGCTCTTCGCGAGCGCGTTGAATTTGAGTTCCGCAGTTACGTCAACGACCTCGACCACTTCGACCACGACGACCAGCTCGTCAACGTCGACCACCACGACCACCCCACCAACATCGACCACCACGACCGTCTCGCCTACAACGACCACCACGATTGGCTAGTGGCAACCGTGCCGGAAATTTCAAAAGTGTGTTCTCGTTCCAACGCCAATGAGCGCAGTCTCTGAACGTGGTGGTGACGATTGTGGCGTCGCTACATTGATCGATAGTCGGAATTGCCCCCGGTGGCGCACTTATCGAGAGAAACGCAGTCGTTCACGACCTCTTCTTCTCAAGAACCGCCGATGCGAGACCATTTCTATCGGGTTTGGACGGGATAGGTAGCACTTCGTTCACTCAGAAAATGAAGCCAAAAAGATGACCGAATCACCCGATCCGTTTTTAATCATGGCCCCGATCTCGCTTTCGGTCCCGCCTTCGTGCAGCAGTGGAGGTCTTCTCGGTGATGCTGCACACGTGCGTCCTAGGACACCGTGAGGGCCTTCAGTCGAATTATGACGTCGTCAACGACGTCGCTGGTCGACGCGCTGCCGCCCAGATCGAACGTCCGCACTCCCGCAGCCGCACCGCTCAAGGTGGACGAACGCAATCGCGCACCGGCATCGCGGTAACGATCGTCGCTTAAGAGCAACGCCGCCTGGTCAAGTATCGCGGCGCCAGCCAGCAACATCGCCATGGGATTGGCAACATTTTTTCCTTGCAGTGAGGGTGCCGTGCCGTGCGGCGCTTCGGCCATGGCGACCTTGGGTCGTAGGTCACTGTCAAGCGCCAACAAGACCGACTCGGCGCCGGCGATGGATCCGAACATGGCGAGCACGAGGTCGCTCAGAATGTCGCCGTCGCGGTTGAGTGCGGGAATCACCAATGTTTGGTCGTGCACGTCGATAAGCAGTCCCGCATACGAGGCATCGATGAGTGTCGGTCGGTAGTTGACTGCGGGATGGCGCGCGGCCGCCTCGTCCATCTCCTCCTTGAGCATGCCTTCGTACACGGGTGAGACCGTCCACTTTGGTCCGCCGTACACGAGTCCGTTTTCAATCTCGGCGGCCTGAAACGCGTACTCGGCAACGAAGCGGCACGACGAACGAGTGATTCTTGTCGTGCGCCAGGCAACCTCGCTCGCGTGGCCCGGTTGTCCGCTGCGACCCTCGTCGGCACCGTAGGCGTCACCCACCGCCATGCGAATCACGATGATCGGTGGACCGGCGGCGAAACTCGGTGCGACACCGGGAATTGGTCGACCAGTGCGCACGATGACCGACCCGTCGATGCCTTCACGCAGAATTCGATTCGGCGAACCAACACTGCCAATCTCGGGTGGGGTGACAGTCGCCGCCTTGAGGCCGAGTCCCGTCTCGACCATCGCGTCGGCGACTTCGTGCACAACTTTGTTATTGGTCGCTTGGCGGTTTTCGAGCGATAAGTCGAAATGAACTAATTCGAACGGCACACCCAAGAGCTCGGGGGTAAGCGCACGCAGTGCTTCTACAAGAAGCTCCTGGCCGGTTTCATCACCGTCGCAGACAACGATGGTTG
Source organism: Acidimicrobiales bacterium (assembly GCA_049519675.1). Classification (GTDB taxonomy): domain Bacteria; phylum Actinomycetota; class Acidimicrobiia; order Acidimicrobiales; family RAAP-2; genus RAAP-2. Next base: position 35,806 of record JBEKQN010000001.1, read on the forward strand.
GGGGGGATTTGGTCATACATCAGTCTTTCATATGAGATTTCGAAGAGACCTCGCGTGCTTTTGGCGCGATTCATCGCGCGGCTGGGCGACCTAGAAATCTGGACTGTTTTCGGGCTCCGCCCTCCCCGTGGGCGTTGGTCGAGGACTGTTGCCATCGGGTCTTCGATACCAAATATCCTCAACGGGTTGACCTTCAGTTCAATTTTCTCGCCTCAATCAAGTACCGCTGCGCGTGGGAGCGGAAACTACCCTCCCGCTCGATGAGTTCATGCAGAAGAAGTAATCGTTCTCGATACTTGTCGGTGCTGAAATCTGGAACCGTCCAGATGACCTTGCGCAGGAAATAGACGACTGCGCCTATATCGAAGAAGACAACGGGTAAGGATTCCTCTCTGGCGTCCATCACCTCAAGTCCCACGTCCGTCGCCAACGCGATTGCCCGTTCCATTCTTTGCGACTCCGAGACTGGCTGGGGACCCATCATGAAATCGGTGAGTTCACTGTTGGTCCCCGCACCGATTTGCTGAGAATAATAGGATCCCTCAGGTCTGAGGACTCGTTGGATCTCGCCCCACAGCGTGCGCGTTGGATGGCGGCTCGTGATGAGGTCGAACGAGTTGTTTTCAAACGGGAGGTCTGCATCGTTCTGGATTTCTAGAACAGTTACTCCAAAAGGCCCCAAGTTATTCCTGGCAATCTCAACGTTTGGGGGCCATGACTCGGTGGCGGCCAGGGATTTCGGAGGATTGTTGGCACGAGAAAGGGCATCGGCGAAGCGTTCTCCACCACCCGTTTGTATATCCAGCACGGCGTCAACCGTGCTGATTCGACGAGTAAGGCCCTCCTCATAGTTCCACGTTGGTCGTTGCTCCGTGGCTCGCCCATTGAGCCACGAGAAGTCCCACCCTTCGACTGGCTCGGAATCGCCCTCCGAAAGCAGTTTTTCGAATTTTGATTGAGCGGTCATTCGGACATCGTTGCATAGATGTCGTCTCATCAAGCCTCTCGCGTTGCGCGGTGCGTCGAGATCACGCACGTCACCAGTGCGGGGGTGATTTCTTGTTAGCTCACGCCGAGGACGCATTCGAAATGCGAATGACCAGTCGTTGTTAGTCGCGCAATGCCGAAGCGATGACGTTGCCGACTTGCTCTGCCTCGAGCAAGAATCCGTCGTGGCCGAAGTCCGATGTGATTACTTTGAGAGGTGACGCATCGGGAATCAACTTTACGAGCTGCTCCTGCAGTTCTAACGGGTAGAGCCGGTCCGAAAGAATGCCCGCGACAGTAACCGGTATCTGGATACTCCCTAATGCAGTTGCTATTCCGCCGCGACCACGGCCAACGTCGTGATGGTTCATGGCGTCGCTTAAGACAATGTAGCTATTGGGATCGAAACGGCGGCCGAGCTTCGCGCCCTGGTACTTGAGATAGGACTCGATCGCGTAGTCGCTCGAACCCACGATGTCGCTTTCTTCTTGCAACTCGCGGCCGAAACGAATTTCGAATTCGTTGCCCGTGCGGTACGTGAATTGGCCCAGTCCCCGCGCGATCGCCATACCGTCGATGGGTGCGGACCCGCTGTCGTAATAGTCGCCACCATTGAAGTGGGGATCATTTTTGATGGCCCGAATCTGCAGCGAACAGAGAGCGATCTCGTCCGCGGTTGATGCCGCGCCCACCGACAGCACTATGGCCTGCTGTACGCGGTTGGGTTGTCCGATGGCCCATTCGAGCGCGCGCATCGCTCCCATGGACCCGCCGACCATGCCGGCCCATGTGTCAATCTCCAAATAGTTCGAGAATGCGACTTCCACGTCGACCTGGTCGCGAATGGTGATGACGGGGAATCGCGAGCCGAATGCCCTTCCGTCGGGCGCGAGTGACGAAGGTCCAGTGGTGCCTTGACAGGCGCCCAGCACATTGGGGCACACGACAAAAAAGTGATCGGTGTCAATTCCGAGACCCGGACCAATGACGCCATTCCACCACCCTGACGTGAGGTGGCCGCGCCCTTCGGGGCCGTACGCGTGGGCGTCTGCGCTCAGGGCGTGCAGGACGAGCACCGCGTTGGAGCGACTGGCGTTGAGTTCGCCCCACGTCTCGTACGCCACCGTTACTGAATCAAGTTGGCCGCCGCTTTCAAAAAGGAAAGGCCGGCCGCCATCCGCCGTCAGGGTTACGAACGTTCGGTGCCCCGGTTCGTCACCGGGACGCCAGTAACTCGCCGGCGGAGGCGTCACGCTCCCTTGGCTGCCTTAAAGCCAGCTTCGAGGTCGGCCAAGATGTCCTCGATCGACTCGATACCGACCGAAAGCCTCACCATGTCGGGAGTGACGGCGGATTGGGCCTGCTCCTCTTCGCTCAACTGGGAGTGCGTCGTCGAGGCGGGGTGAATGGCCAAGCTCCGTACGTCGCCCACATTGGCCAGGTGGCTGAATAGCTCCAGTCCCTCGATGAATTTCTGTCCGGCTTCGATGCCGCCGTCGAGGCCGAAGGCCAGAATCGAGCCGCCGCCCTTGGGCAGGTAGCGCAACTGACGCTCGTGCCAGGGGCTGGATTCGAGTCCCGGGTAACGGACCCAGGTGACATCGGGGCGCGCCTCGAGCCAGTTGGCCACGGCGACCGCATTGGCGACGTGGCGCTCCATGCGCAGACTCAGGGTCTCGACTCCCTGGATGAAGAGGAAGGAGTTGAACGGGGCAATCGCAGCGCCCACGTCGCGCAAGTACTGCAGTCGTGCCTTTAAGACATAGCGGGCGGGGAAGAGGAAGTCCGGCAGTTGACCGAACACGAGACCGTGGTAGCTGGGATCGGGCTCGGTAAAGCTCGGGAAGCGCCCGCTGTTCTCGTAGTCGAACTTTCCGCCGTCGACGATCACGCCGCCGATCGACGTGCCGTGCCCGCCAATGAACTTGGTTGCGGAGTGCACCACAATGTCCGCACCGTGGGCGAGCGGCTGGGCGAGGTAGGGCGACGCCAGGGTGTTGTCGATCACCAGTGGAATCTTGTTGTCGTGGGCGACCTTCGAGACCCCTTCAAAGTCGAACACGTCGCCCTTGGGGTTGCCCAAGGTTTCGCCGTAGAAGGCCTTGGTATTGGGACGCACGGCGGCCGCCCATTCACTGAGATCGTCGGGGTCGTTGACGAAGGTTGTCTCGATGCCCAGTTTTGGCAGCGTGTAGTGAAAGAGGTTGTAGGTGCCGCCGTAGAGCGAGGCTGAGGACACGATGTGCCCCCCGTTTTCGGCCAGGTTGAGCAGGGCTATGGTCTCGGCGGCCTGTCCCGACGCGACCGCCAGCGCGGCGACACCGCCCTCTAACGAGGCGATCCTTTCTTCAAAGACGGCCTGGGTGGGGTTCATGATGCGCGTGTAGATGTTGCCCAACTCAGCCAGTCCGAAGAGTGCGGCCGCGTGCGCGGTATCGCGGAACACGTAACTGGTTGTCTGGTAGATCGGCGTGGCTCGGGCCCCCGTGGCCGGGTCGGGGGCCGCGCCGGCGTGAATCTGACGCGTCTCAAATCCCCATTCAGTCATCGCTGTCTCCTTGTCGCTCGGGCGGCGCTCGCCGCAGTGGAATTGCCGTGAACGTCGATACTAGAGAAACCTGATGGAAGTTGTCAACTTTATTCGGTCGCGTTCGAATGCGGCACAGGCTTCGTGGTGGTGCGTTAGGGCGTAGCGCTGATGTCAGTTCTCTCGTGCGACAGAGCCTCGGGCGAGTCGGGCTCTAAGTAGGCGCCGGTCGAGGCTGTCCCGACGTCGGACATGGCAATGTCACCGGCGCCGGCGAGACCCACTTCAACGTCGTCGCTCATCGAGTGGAAGATCTCGGAGTGACCGGCTCCGCGCAACCACGAAAACGTTGCGCCAATGAAGCACGCGACGGCCGCCATGATGAACGCCAGGCGCAGGCCGTGGGCGAATGGTCCCGAGATCAAGCTCGGAAAGAACCCTCGGCTGAGTAGCAGCTGGGTGTGTACACCGTGTGCGGTCAGGGCAGCGTGACTCACGATTTCCTTCAGCGGATTAATGCCTAAGAAGGCCGAGAACAAGCTGCCAATCGGTGGCACGTGTGACGCCGAGAGGGCGGCGGCGTGCGACACGCCCTGTGCGGAGAGTCCCTTCAATAATGCCTGGGGTAGTCGCGACGCGAGGCCAATCGTGATGACGGTGAAGAAGAAGCCAATGGACAGGACCGCGGCCGAGTTCTGAAAGGTATTGAGCATTCCGCTGCCGGCACCGCGCTGGTGGGCCGGCAGGCTGTTCATGACCGCGCTCGTGTTGGGAGCCGCGAACATGCCCATTGAGAATCCGACCAACAAGATCAGGAAGGCGAAGATCGGGTACGAGAAGTTGATCGGCAGCGTGGTCAGTCCAAGCAGGCTGAGGCCCGTCAAGATGAGGCCAAAGGTCGCGAAGGGCCGCGGTCCGTGGCGGTCCGCCAAGCGGCCTGACAGCGGGCCGGAGAGAAAGAAGCCGACGGTGAGCGGCACCATGTAGATGCCGGCCCATAACGGCGTGCGACTAAAGCTGTAGCCGTGCAGCGGCAGCCAGATGCCTTGGAGCCAGATGATGAGGATGAACTGCAACCCACCTCGGGCCAACGCCAGCATCAGGCCGGCCAAGTTGCCCATCGCGAAGGCTTTGCTCTTGAACAGATCGAGGTGGAACATCGGGTCAGACGAGTGACGTTCAACAAAAACGAAGCCGATCAAGATTGCCAGTCCACCGAATAGGCACGACAGCACGAACGGACTCGTCCAGCCCATGGTGTGCCCGCCGTAAGGATTGAGGCCGTAGACGATGCCCGTGAGGACCGAGATCAGACCTACCGCGAACAAGATGTTGCCGGCCCAGTCAATCGTTGCCTCTTGGCGTTGCCCGTTATCGCGCAGTTTAAGGTGCGCCCACACGGTGCCGAAAAGGCCGAAGGGCACCGATACGAGAAAGACCAGGCGCCACTCCAGGGGCGCGAGGACTCCACCGAGGACCAGGCCGAGGAAGGCGCCACCAATGGCAGCGACCCCGTTGATGCCAAGCGCGAAGCCACGCTCGTTCGCGGGGAACGCGTCGGTGATGATGGCGTTGGAGTTGGCGAACAGAAACGCGCCGCCGACGCCCTGGCCCACGCGCATGATGATGATCCAGAGTGCGGCATTGGTGCCGGTCATCCACGTCACCGTCAAGAGGATCGAGAAGATCGTGAAGATGGCGAAACCAAGCGTGTACATTCGCACGCGACCGAATATGTCCCCGACACGGCCCAAACTCACGACGAGCACCGAGGTGACGAGCAAGAATCCCATCAAGATCCAGAGGAAATAAGTCGTGTTGCCGGGCGAGAGCGGATTGAGTTTGATGCCGCGGAAGATATCGGGCAGGGCGATCAAAAGAATCGAGCCATTGATGGTCGCCATGAGGATGCCGATGGTCGTGTTTGACAGGGCGATCCATTTGTAATGCAGAGATCGTCCTGCGGGAGCCATCGATTCAGTGGACATTCAGGATCTCCTTGGGGGCACTACGCACACGTGCGGCAGTAGGCGCCGTAAGTAGTTAGTTATTGACAACTAACTATATACTAGGTGTCGTGAAGAGTTCCAACTCGCTTTCGACGACGGGGCGCACCGCCAACGGTCCACAGGGTGGTGCGGTTGAAGAGGCCGCCGGATTGCTGGTCGCCCTCACCCGGCTGACGCGCCAACTCCGGTCGCGCTCGCGGTCGGCGAACGACGACGTCACGCCGTCGCAAACGTCGGCGTTGGCGCGAATTGAGCAGCTCGGACCGCTGCGCTTGGGCATGCTCGCCGACGTCGAGGGGACGTCGGCCGCGACCATGTGTCGTATTGTCGACGGCCTCGAAGCGCGTAGTCTCATCGCGCGAGTGCCTGACCCGGACGATGGGCGCGCCAGCAATCTCCAACTCAGCAGCGAGGGTGGGGCGTTGCTCGCGGAGCTGCGCTCACGGAGCACCGAGGCGCTGCGCAGTGCGTTAGGCGAGTTCACCGTGGCCGAACACGCAATCGTGGTCGAAACCATCTCATTGCTGGAGCGGCTCAGCGATGCCTTGAACCGGACCGAGCGCTAACGCCTATTAGGGTCCACAGTCTGCGCAATCTAGTTAAACGACCGTGGATTCCTCACGCGCTTCGACGGCGAAGTGGGGAACGATCCGCTCCAGCCATTTGGGCATCCACCAGTTTGCTTTTCCGAAGAAGTGCATGAGCGACGGGACCAGGATGGTGCGCAGAAAAAAAGCGTCCAACAGCACGGCGCCGCCCAGCCCGATCCCGAACTCCGCGATGATCCTCTCTCCGCCCACGGCGAAGGCCAGGAAGACGCAGATCATCACGAGCGCCGCGGCCGAGATGACTCGACCAGTGTTGGCCTGTCCGTGGGTGACGGCTAACTCGTTGTCGCCGGTATTCACCCACTCTTCATGCATGCGCGACACCAGGAAGACCTGGTAGTCCATTGAGAGGCCAAAGAGAATGGCGATCATGATGATCGGCAAGAACGATTCGACCGGTCCCGTTCCCGAACCAATTATCGAACTGCCCCAACCCCACTGAAAGACCGCGACCACGAGACCGAAAGATGCGCCCATTGCCAACAAATTCATCACCGCCGCAGTGAGCGGAATCAGGACGCTCCTAAAGGCCACCATGAGCAACAAGCATCCGAGAATAACGATGACCGCTATAAATAAGGGAATCTTGCTGTCCAGCACGTTCGAGAAGTCGTTCGACAGCGCCGTTTGACCACCCACGAACACCTCGGTGTGCGACGTGGCGGTGGCGTCGGGAATATACGTGTCACGCAACGTTGAAATGAGCTGCGAAGTCTTGAGGTCCTGCGGACTGGTCGTGGCGATCACCGAAATGAGCGACACCTTGCCATTGGGGCTTAGCAGCACTGGACTGGCGGACTTAATTCCCGGCTTACCCTGGATAGACGTGTCAAGTCTTTGCATGGCCACCTGGTCGGCGTGGTCGTTGATCGAGCCAACGAGCAGCAGCGGTCCATTGAATCCTGCGCCAAATCCCTGTGCGATTTCGTCGTAGGCCAGACGGGTTGTCGAACCCGACGGGTCAGAACTCTGGTCGGAAAGTCCCAGGTGTAACGAGAGCAAGGGGATTGTCAATATGGCAATAGCCAGGATGGCGACCGCCGACAGCGTTCGTGGCCGACGACTGACAAATTGGGCCCAACGCTGCCAACCGCCCTGGACGATCGTTGCCTCTGGTCCGGTGCCCGCAAGCTTGCGGCGCTCTTTGCGACTCAACACGCGCATTTTCTGGAACGCCAGTAGCGACGGCAGCAACGTGAGCGACGCCATCATCGTGATGAAGACTGTCAGCGCCGCAGCGACGCCCAGTCCAACCAGGAAGGAGAATCCCAGAATCAGCATTCCGAGCAGGGCAACGCACACGGTGGCGCCGGCGAAGAGAACCGCTCGACCCGAAGTGTCGATCGCCGTGATGATCGCGTCTTCGACGCTCATGCCTTGTTTTAGATTTTGTCGGCTTCGAGTGACGATGAAGAGCGCGTAGTCAATGCCGACGCCCAGTCCAATCAACGAGCCGAGAATCGGCGCGAATTGCGCGATGGAGAGTCCGTGACTCAAGAGGGTTGTCGCCCCGGTCGCGATACCGATTGCGAAGAGCGCAACGCCCAGCGGTAGCAACATCGCGAACAGCGATCCGAACGCCAGGAACAGCACGACAGCCGTGGCGATCAGTCCGACCCCTTCATCCGGACTGCCAGTCGGTGAGGTGAGATTACCGAAGGCTCCGCCGCCAAAGTTGACTTGCAGGGAGGAGGACCGAAGTGTTTCGGCGGCGGTGACGACCGCCTGCACATCTGACTTCTTGAGGTACTGCGCTTGCTTGAAGAAATTGACCGTCGCGTACGCGATCTTGCCGTTCTTGCTCATCTGTGAAGCGACGGTGAATGGCGAAACGACAACCGACACCTCGGGCAACTTGGCAACTTTCGCCAACGTGGCGTCGATGGCACCTTTATGACTTGCGAGCGTGCCTGAAGTGACGTCAAAGACAATGTGGTCCACGTCACCGGAGTTGGATTTGAAGTTGGACTGTAATAGTTGCAACGCGTGCACGGAGTTGGTACCGGGAAAGCTGAACGTGTTGGAGTAATCCGACCCGATGGAGAACGACGCGATGTTGATGCCAACGAAGAGGGCTATCCACGCGCCGAGTACCGTCCAGCGATGGCGAACGCAAAAACGGGCTAGGGACTTCATGTGAATTGACTCCTGATCGGGGAAAGGGGGGCCGAGTAAAATTCGTTCGTGCGATACTCGCCCTCACACTTTAGGTGGAAACCTGATGTCTAACGCCAACCGGCCGGCCCGCTTCGATGGATTCGAGTATCCCCAGGTGATTCCTGAACCCGATGACGTGATAGCGGGTGCACCCGCGCCGTGGTCGACCTTGGACGAAGGGTCTCGGCGCGGTTTTACCTTGGCCCACGTCGTCGAACGCTTGCGAGCTGGAGAGCGCCACCTCGACGACTGGCCCATCCCGGGTGACCCTCAAGAGATGGAAGCCGTGATGGACGCGACGAGTCGGCCCATTGTCAACCGTGCCGCCGTGCTACTCGCGCTGTTTGAAGAAGACGGAGAAACCTACGTTGTGCTCACTCGTCGCGCCACCACATTGCGTTCGCATCGCGGGGAAATCGCCCTGCCGGGCGGGCGCGCCGACGGTGACGAAACGCCTGTCGAGACGGCGCTTCGCGAAGCGCACGAGGAGGTGGGCATTGAACCGGCTTCCGTGACACCCATTGGCTGGCTGAGCCCGATCGTCACGTTTGCTTCCGGTTCAGCCCTGTGGCCGGTCATCGGTGTGCTCGGCGAGCGACCAAATCTAATCACTGATCCCGCAGAAGTTGATCGAGCGTTTTCGGTCACGCTCAAGGATTTGGTCGCCGAGGGAGCCTTTCTAGAAGAACGATGGCGCCGTGCGGTGCGCCGCCCGGGCGCTGATGAAGACGGCTATTTTCCGATTTACTTTTTTGCGGTACCCGGGGATGTCATTTGGGGAGCCACCGCACGTGTGCTCACTGAACTGCTCTGCGTGGTGACCGGCGTTGCGTGGCCCGACGCACAACGGGTTTGGGCCTGACTTCGTCCATTAGATTAGAGGTAACGCACACCTCGTTTTGGGGGATGCTGTTTCTTAGGCGGAGGACACCATGGCGGAAGTAGAGATCGGGATTTATAAATCGGCCCGTCAGGCTTACGGCTTTGACGACATCGCGATAGTGCCGTCGCGGCGCACCCGTGACCCCGAGGACGTCGACATTTCCTGGCAGATTGACGCCTACAAGTTCGAGTTGCCGCTACTCGGGGCCGCGATGGATGGGGCGATCTCACCCACCACCGCCATTGAGCTCGGTCGCTTAGGCGGTCTCGGCGTCTTAAATCTCGAGGGTCTCTGGACCCGCTACGAAGACCCGTCCGCGTTGTTCGACGAGATCTGTGAACTCGACGATGACAAGGCCACGGCGCGCATGCAGCAGATGTACCTCGAGCCCATCAAGCTAGAACTCGTGGCCGCGCGCATTGGCGAGATGAAGGCGGCGGGCATCGTCACGTCCGCCTCGGTGACGCCCGCCCGCACTGACTGGATGGCCAAGACCATCCTCGACGCAGGACTCGACATCCTGGTCATTCAGGGCACCGTGGTCTCCGCCGAGCACGTGTCCAAGACGGTGGAGCCACTGAACCTGAAGAAGTTCATCCGCGAATTCGAACTACCGGTCATCGTGGGTGGCTGCGCGAGCTACCAGGCGGCGCTGCACCTTATGCGCACCGGTGCGGCGGGCGTGCTCGTCGGTGTTGGTCCGGGTAACGCGTGCACGACGAGGGCGGTACTGGGCATTGGCGTGCCCCAGGCGACTGCGATTGCTGACGTTGCCGGTGCGCGCATGCGCCACCTCGACGAGACCGGTGTCTACGTGCACGTCATTGCCGACGGCGGCATGAGCAAGGGCGGCGACATCGCCAAGGCGATTGCCTGCGGCGCCGACGCGGTCATGATTGGCTCGCCGCTGACCAGCGCATTCGAGGCGCCGGCGAGAGGGTTCCATTGGGGAATGGCAGCGTTCCACCCGACGTTGCCGCGAGGCACACGGGTGCGCACGCAGGTTCGCGGTTCACTCAAAGAGGTGTTGCTCGGACCGGCTCACGAAAACGACGGCCGGCTCAATCTCTTTGGCGCGTTGCGTACGTCCATGGCGACGTGCGGCTACGAGACGCTCAAGGAATTCCAGAAGGCTGAAATTATGCTGGCCCCCTCGTTGCAGACTGAAGGCAAACAGCTTCAGCGCTCCCAGGGCGTGGGCATGGGCCATTGACCGCGAATGTTCTCGTTGTTGACTTCGGGGCGCAGTACGCCCAATTGATAGCCCGGCGTGTGCGAGAAGCGCACGTCTATTCAGAGATTGTCCAGTGCACGATCAGTGCCGCCGAAGTGCGCAAGAAGAATCCGTCGGCCATCATCTTGTCCGGTGGACCAAAGTCGGTGTACGAGGTGCCGGCCCCGTCGCTCGACCCGGCCATCTACGAACTGGGCATTCCCGTGCTCGGTATTTGTTACGGCGCCCAACTCATGGCCCTGCAGTTGCGCGGCGACGTCGCGCGCACCGGCGCCGGGGAATACGGTCGCACGGCACTCACGCGGGTGGGTAGCTCGGTCTTGATGGATGAGTGGCCGGAAACGTCCACGTGTTGGATGAGCCACGGCGACGCCATCGCCAAGGCGCCCGACGGCTTCGTCGTGACGGCCTCGTCGGGTGAGGCGCCGGTTGCGGTGATGGAAGACGTGCAGCGTCGCCTCTTCGCAGTGCAGTTCCATCCTGAAGTGATGCACACCGAGCACGGTCAGACGTTGTTGGAGAGTTTCTTGCACAAGCAAGCGCAGATTCCGGCGACCTGGACCAATAGCTCGATCATTGAAGACCAGGTCGCGGCGATCCGCAAACAAGTGGGCAGCGAAAGGGTGCTCTGCGCGCTCTCGGGCGGCGTTGATTCGGCCGTCGCGGCGGCACTCGTGACCAAGGCCGTTGGTACGCAGTTGACGTGCGTCTTTGTCGACACGGGTCTCATGCGTAAGAACGAGGGTGAGCAGATTGAAGAGACCTTCACCCGTCAGTTCGGTGTGGAACTCATTCACGTGAAGGCGCAAGACCGATTTTTCGACGCGTTGGCGGGCGTCACGGACCCCGAACAGAAGCGCAAGATCATCGGCGGTCTGTTCATTCAAGAGTTCGAGACGGTCGCACGCGACCTCGGCGCGGACGGTGACGGCCCCCGCTTCCTGGTCCAAGGCACGCTCTATCCCGACGTCATTGAATCGGGATCGGGCCACGCCGCCAACATCAAGAGCCACCACAATGTTGGTGGACTGCCCGAGGACCTCTCCTTCGAACTCGTTGAGCCACTTCGACTGCTCTTTAAAGACGAGGTGCGCCACGTGGGCGAGGAACTGGGCCTGCCCGCAGAGATTGTCTGGCGCCAGCCCTTCCCCGGCCCGGGCCTGGGCGTACGCATCGTGGGTGAAGTGACCCGCGAGCGTGCCGAGATCCTGCGCAATGCCGACCATGTGGTCGTCGACGAGATCAAGAAGGCCGGTCTCTACCGCGAACTCTGGCAGAGCTTCGCGGTGTTACCGGTCGTGCGTACTGTGGGCGTCATGGGAGATGGACGAACCTACGCCTACCCGATCATCATCCGCGCGGTCACCAGTGACGATGCGATGACCGCGGACTGGGCCCGACTGCCCTATGACGTGATTGAGTCGATAGCCAATCGATTGATTCGCGAAGTGGATGGCGTGAATCGGGTGGCCCTGGACGTGACGAGTAAGCCACCGGGCACCATTGAGTGGGAGTGAGCGGGACATCGTTCTCTGACGAGTCCCTGTGGGGTAGCGCGCCAGCGAACACGAATTCACGACTCGACCCGGACTCCCTGCTCGAGGACCTGACCGAACCACAACGTCGAGCCGTTCTCCAGCGCGGTGGTCCGCTGCTCGTCATCGCCGGCGCCGGCTCGGGCAAAACCCGGGTGCTGACACGACGCATCGCGCACATCCTCGCGACGGGCGACGCCCGGCCCTGGGAGATCATGGCCATCACGTTCACCAACAAGGCCGCCGATGAGATGCGCCGACGCGTCGTCGCCCTGGTGGGTGATGAGGCGCATCGAATGTGGGTCTCAACCTTCCACTCCGCCTGTCTGCGGATGTTGCGCGTCAATGCTGACGTGTTGGGCTACCAGCGCGGCTTCACGATCTACGACGCCGGCGATGCGGAGACCGCAGTCGAGCGCATCATGAAAGAACTCAACCTCGACACCAAACGGCTGTCACCGCGAAGCGTCACCGCCGCGATATCGGCCGCCAAGAACGAGATGCTCTCTCCCGACGCTTACGAAGCCTCGGCCAACCGTGACAATCCGACAAATCGGCGGATCGCCGAGATCTACCACCTCTATTCGCAGCGACTGAAACTCGCGAACGCGATGGACTTCGACGACCTGTTATTAAACGCGGTGGCCATGATGCGCGCCGACGAGGGTGTGCTCGCGTCCTACCAGAATCGATTCAAGTACTTGTTGGTGGACGAGTTCCAAGACACCAACGGCGTGCAAAACGAACTCGTGATGATGCTCGCCGCGAAGCACCGCAATCTCTGCGTCGTCGGTGACTCCGACCAATCGATCTACCGGTTTCGAGCGGCCGACGTGCGCAACATCTTGCAATTTGAAATGCGGTTCCCCGACGCCGAAGTCATATTGCTTGAACAGAACTTCCGCTCGACCCAGACAATCCTTGACGCCGCCAACGCCGTCATTGCCATGAATGCCAGTCGACACGCGAAGAACCTCTTCACGGAAGGCGAGCAGGGCGAGAAGATACGTCTTTACCGCGCCGGCGACGAGTACGACGAGGGACGCTGGGTGGCCAGTGAGTTACGACGATTACGTAGCGAGGAAGGGCTCAACTGGAATCAGATGGCGGTCTTCTATCGCACCAACGCGCAGAGTCGCGTGTTGGAAGAAGAGATGCTGCGCGCCAACGTTCCCTATCGCGTTATCTCGGGCATGCGGTTTTACGACCGCAAAGAGATTAAGAACGCGCTGGCCTACTCACGTCTTATCGTCAACCCCCGCGACGAAGCGTCGGCGCGACGAGTCATCAACGAACCCAAGCGCGGCATTGGCCCCGGCGCCCAGGCCAAGCTCGGCGCCTACGCCGCAGAGAATGGCATCTCGTTCGCCGAAGCCCCGCACTACGCCAAGGCCGCGGGCCTCACCGGCAAGGCGTTGATCAACGCCGAGAAGTTTGCCTTCATGTTGGAAGAGCTTCGCGCACTATCCAACGACCTCGCCCCAAGAGAGATGATCGACGCCATCGTGCGCGAGTCGGGCATGGGCGACGCGCTGCGCGCCGAGAACACCGATGAGGCCTATTCGCGTCTGGAGAACCTGGGTGAGCTCGCGTCCGCCGCATCACAGTACGACTCGTTGATGGATTTCGTGGAACGTATGGCGCTCGTCGCGGATTCGGACCAGCTCGACGGTGGCGCGGGGGCTATCTCCATGATGACCCTGCACGTGGCCAAGGGCTTGGAATATCCTGTCGTCGTAATCACCGGACTCGAAGAGACAATCTTCCCGCACCGACGCGCCCTCTCGGACGACGCCGAGTTGGAAGAAGAACGTCGCCTCTGCTACGTGGGGATTACACGAGCCATGAATCACCTAGTACTCACGCACGCGTGGAGTCGGACCATGTGGGGACATCGAGTGGACGCGCTCGCGAGTCGCTTCCTGCTTGAGATTCCACCAGTCTTGGTTAACGATCTCTCGGTAAACCTGCCCACACGCAGATCGAGTTTCGACTCCGACGAAGGATTCACTGGTCGCACGACTGCCTTCACCGAGGGCCGAGCCTTTGGCACCGGGGCGGCGCCCCCGGTGCGCTCCACGGGTGCGGAGAAGTTGGACCTGAAAGTTGGTGATCACGTCATCCATGATCGTTACGGCGCGGGAGTGGTGACACACGTTGACGGCGAAGGTTCTCACTCGAGGGCTGCGGTCAATTTTGACGAGCACGGTACGAAGCAGTTGGTGCTGGCGATGACGCCACTGCGTCGCGCGTGACAGGTCGAACGACGAATACGTTTTCAGGGGTCGATGGACTTCGACCAGACTTCGCACGAATGCAACGCAGACCGAGATCCCGGTACTGACGCGGCGGGAAAGAGCCCCACGACGGCACGCATGAAACTACACGAGCGATCAGAGACGCGGTACCCGAACTTGGGGTTGCCGGTCGGCGCCGACACTGAATCGAACGAGCCGGCGCAGAAGCCATTGAAGATTTGTAAGTGCTCGCCGTCCCTGAGGGTCAGCGCTATTGAAAACCCGCCGAGATCTTCCATGCAGAGGTTGTTGGGTCCGAGGGGCAATGTGTTGAATCTGTCGATAAGTGTCGTGAGCGCGCTGCCCGCCAAGTCGACGCGGACATTACCCCGCGATCCGCTGAGCGCCGTCACCTTGTAGCCCGTCACAATCGCGGAGACGGGATGAGAAATCATCTCTGACTTAGTGCGGCGGGGTACCCAGACGATTTGGCTGTCGACGCGCAGCCACGACGTGGATGACGTTCTGCGCGTCATTGAGTACGCCAGCTGCTTCAGGTAGATGTGGGGACCATTGGCACGGTACGCAATGGTCATCGAGTACACGGGCGGCGCGTCACTCGAGCCATTGACGCCTTTGCCGTCAAAGCGCCCACCATTCGGGATGTGCGTCGACAGGAACTCTTCAACGCTCGTCGGGGTACCCGGAACAATGTAGTAACGATGCTCCGAGGTAACAGTGCCCGAAGCAACGACGCATTGACAGACGACCGCCGTCGCGGGGTGCGCGAGAACGGCCGCCGGAGGGACAATTACCTGAGTGAGCAGTTCGCGTGCCAAAGCTGTGGCGGGTGATTCGTCGGCGTTGGCGGGCGTCGCGATCACTGTGAACATGCCTGCCGCCACAGTCGTCGTTAGGGCGGAGACAGCCACGAACTTGAATATGCGCTTGCCCACACGTGACCCCATGATTGCCTCCACACATAACTATTGTCCCCGCGTGCGAAATAATTACATCGGAAGGAAACGTTGCCCGAATAGGTGCCGCCGCCTGACTTTTCCTAGAAGTCGGCCACTTTATGCCACAAAGACCTAGGTGTCACGCGAACCAACATTGCGATGTATCGCATCACGCGGGGACACCAGATCACCCGGTCACCACTGGCGAGACCACTCATGACGCTTTCGGCCACCTCCTCTACACCAATGGAGAAGGGCCGCTCTTTCGTTCCGGCTGTCATCTTGGAACGGACGTATCCGGGCCGGAGAACCTGCAGGGTCACTCCGGTACCTTCCAGGGAAGCCGACAGACCATCACACAGGCGGTCGAGGCCGGCTTTCGCACCGTCATAGAGATAATCACTGCGCCGCACTCGAATCGCCGCCATCGACGACATGACGAGAATGCGACCGCTGCCTTGAGCTACAAGGCGACGGCGAACCTCGGCGAGGGCGGCCACTGGCCAGGCGTAGGTCACGAGGGCCATTTCGGCGCTCAACCTGGCGTCATTTTCGAATGTTTTCTGCTCTCCGCGTAGTCCCACCGCGATGATCACGAGGTCGGTGTCGCCACCCACCTTGTTGAATGAGTCCGCCACAGCCTTTCGTGCGCTCTTCACGTTGAGCGCATCAAAGAGGACCGTGTCCGTCGTCGTCGCGCCGTACTCGCGCGCCTCGCTCGCGGCGACGTTCAGAAGATCCTGACTACGTCCGGCCAAGATCACCGTGTGCGCTCGGGCCGCGCAGAGTCGTTTGGTGATGGCTCGGGCGATGTCCGAACTGCCGCCTAACACGACGACACTTTGGGGTTGGCCAAAAACATTGTTCACTTCTGACTTTCTACTAGGCCTTGACGCCGCCTCGTACCCAGAAGGGGCGCCTGTCGAGGGGCTCTATGCTGAACTAACGATGGAACGCACGTATCGAGTCGTTGTCGCCAAACCCGGACTGGATGGCCATGATCGCGGGGCCAAGGTCATCGCGAGGGCCCTGCGCGACGCCGGATTTGAGGTGGTCTACACGGGCCTGCATCAGACCCCCGAGCAAATTGTCCAGGCCGTCATTCAAGAAGATGCCGACGCGCTCGGTCTTTCGCTGCTCTCAGGCGCGCACCTGGTCCTCGTGCCGCGCATCGTGGCGTTGCTCAAGGATTCAGGTCGCGAGGACGTGTTGTTGGTGGTCGGCGGAATCATCCCCGACGACGACATCGGCGCCCTGGAAGCGGCCGGGGTGGCGCGGGTCTTCACCCCCGGCGCCTCGCTCGCCGAGATTGGCTCGTGGCTGGAGTCAGCCCTCGACTCGAGGGAACACGCCCTGTAGTTCGCAGTATTCAGCAGAAGAATCATTCGTCAAAAGAAAGTTGAAGTGCATGGATCTCTTTGAGTATCAAGGCAAGCAGTACTTCGCGCGTTTCGGGATTGCCGTCTCGCCTGGTGACGTCGCCGACACGGTGGACGAGGCGGTCGCGGTGGCCGAGCGCATTGGCTATCCCGTGGTGGTCAAGGCCCAAGTCAAGGTCGGCGGACGTGGCAAGGCCGGCGGCGTGAAGCTGGCCAATGATGTCGACGAGGTGCGACTGCACGCGGGCAATATCCTGGGACTCGACATCAAGGGCCACGTGGTGCACCGGGTCTGGATTGAGCGTTCGAGTGATATCGCCAAGGAGTACTACGCCTCCTTCACGCTGGACCGTCCGAATAAGACCCACTTGGGCATGTTGAGCGCACAGGGAGGAGTGGAGATCGAAGTGGTCGCCGACGAGAATCCTGACGCCATTGCCTTCCTTCAAATTGACCCCGTGCGCGGACTGGATGTCGAGACCGCGCGACGTTGGGTCGCCGAGGCCGAACTCGACGAGGTGGCGCGCGAACAGACAGCCCAACTCCTGGTCAAGCTCTATGACTGCTACACGACCGGCGACTGTGACCTCGCCGAGATCAATCCGCTCATCCTGACGCCCGACGGCAACGTGCACGCGCTCGACGCCAAGGTGACGTTGGACGAGAATGCGAGTTACCGCCACCCCGAGTGGGACGAGTTCCGGGCGACCGAGACCGAAGACCCTCGCGAAAAGATGGCCAAGGAAAAGGGCCTTAACTACATCGGACTCGACGGCACCGTGGGCATCATCGCCAATGGCGCCGGCCTGGCGATGTCGACGCTCGACGTGGTCAACCAAGTCGGCGGGACGGCGGCGAACTTCCTCGACATCGGCGGGGGCGCCAACGCCGACGTCATGGCGGCGGCTCTGGAAGTCATCAACGCCGACCCCAAGGTGAAGTCCATCTTCGTGAATATCTTTGGCGGCATTACCCGCGTCGACGAGGTCGCCAACGGTGTGCTCGAAGCCTTGGGACGGGTGTCGATTAGCTCGCCGATTGTCCTGCGCCTCGACGGCACGAACGCCATCGAGGGTCGCGCGATATTGGCGCCACACCTGAATGAACGACTCATCACTGAACCCACGATGCTCGACGCCGCGCGTACGGCCGTGAACCTCGCGAACGCCTAAAGGAAGACCATGAGCATTTTTGTTGACGAAAATACCAAAGTCATCGTCCAGGGACTCACAGGAAGTCAGGGCCGATTCCACGGCCTGCGCAACCGTGACTACGGCACGAAGATCGTGGGGGGAGTGACACCCGGCAAGGGCGGCTCCGACGTGGATGGCGTACCAGTCTTTAACTCGGTCAAGGAGGCGGTCGAGGCCACTGGGGCCACGGCGTCGTTCATTGCCGTACCACCAAAATTCGCCTCCGCGGCAATCTTGGAAGCGGCCGAAGGGGGCATCTCGCTCATCGTGTGCATCACCGAAGGGATTCCCGCCCACGACGAAGCGGTGACGTTTAACCGTCTGGTCGAGGAACACCCTGGCGTTCGCCTCATTGGCCCGAACTGTCCCGGGATCATCAGTCCCGGCAAGTGCAATATCGGCATCACGTCGGGTGATATTGCCCTGGCCGGTGGACCCGTAGGTGTTGTCTCTCGCTCGGGCACGCTGACCTACCAGGCCCTGCACGAGCTGAGCCAGCACGGAATCGGCCAGACGACGTGCGTCGGGATCGGCGGCGACCCGGTGCCCGGCACCAATTTCATTGACTGCCTCGCCGCATTCCAGGCCGATCCGGAGACCAAGGCGGTGATGATGATCGGCGAGATCGGCGGGTCTGAAGAAGAGCGTGCCGCCGAGTGGATCAAGCTCAACATGACCAAGCCAATCGTCTCGTACATCGCGGGCGTGACCGCTCCGCCGGGGCGCAAGATGGGCCACGCGGGCGCAATCATCTCGGGATCAAAAGGCACGGCGCAGGCGAAGATGCAGGCGCTGGCGGAAGCGGGAGTGTTCGTGTGCCTCAATCCAACGGAGGCCGGCGAAAAGATGGTCGAAATCGTGAAGGCGCTGTAACTCGTTGAGCAACCCCCGGCTCTGCGTACTGGTCTCGGGATCAGGAACGATTCTCGAAGCCATGATCGACGCGCAGCTCGAAGTAGCCCTAGTAGCCGCCGATCGCCCGTGCCCGGCGCTCGAGATTGCCGAGCGCGCGGGCGTCGAGGCGTTGCTCTTTGACCGAACGGACTACGGCGGCTTCTCACCGGACTTTGATCGTGATACCTACAGTGCGGCCCTGGCGGGAGCACTGCGCGTGCGCGACATCGACTTGGTGGCGATGGCCGGTTTCGGGACGATATTTACTGGCTCGTTCCACGAAGCGTTCCCCGGGCGGGTACTCAACACGCACCCGAGCTTGTTGCCCGCCTTCAA
>JBEKQN010000002.1:0-44630 GCA_049519675.1 Acidimicrobiales bacterium
GGCTTTAAGATAAGCGTTGTTGAGCGCGGATATTTCTAATTCGCCCCGACCGCTCGGCGTGAGTTGGCGCGCCAATTGCGGCGCTTTTTCATCGTAAAAGTAGATGCCCGGGATGGCGTAACTGCTCTTGGGGGTAATCGGCTTTTCTTCGATCGAGAGCACCTTGCCCTGCTCGTCAAATTCAACGACGCCGTAGGCCGAGGGATCGCTCACCTGGTAGGCGAAGATCAACGCTCCCTTCACGTCCGTGTTGCGACGCAGGTACGTGCCGAGACCGGGGCCGTGAAACAGATTGTCGCCCAGGATGAGCGCGCACTTATCGCCGGCCAGGAACTCTTCGCCGAGAACGAGGGCTTGGGCGAGACCATCCGGACTCTCTTGTACGACGTAGGAGATCTGCAGGCCGAGCTGTGACCCGTCGCCGAGCAGGCGCCGAAATGCGTCCTGATCGTGCGGCGTGGTAATGAGAAGAATTTCACGAAGGCCCGTCAACATCAACGTGCTGAGCGGGTAGTAAATCATGGGCTTGTCGTAGATCGGCAGCAATTGCTTAGAGACCGCTCGCGTTATGGGATGCAGGCGAGTGCCACTGCCACCAGCCAGAATGATTCCCTTCACCCCATTAGTATAGAAGTCCAGCAATCCTTTTCTAAAGGCCGAGGTACCTCTATGCGCGTAGTGATCACTGGGGCAGCGGGATTCATTGGCTCTCGTTTTACCGAACTCTTTCTCGAGCAGGCGGAACGCCTTAACTGCGACGACGTCGTCCTGCTCGACGCACTGACATACTCGGGACGCCGCGAGAACATGACGAACGCGTTGCGTGATTCACGCGTCACGTTCGTCGAGGCGTCGATCAATGACGCAGTCGTCACCGACGACGTGTTGCGCGGCGCGCACGCGGTCGTGCACTTCGCCGCCGAGAGTCACGTCGACAACTCCATCGACGGCGCGCGAGTGTTTTACGAGACCAACGTGCTTGGTACCCAGCAGTTACTCAACAGCGCGCGAAATGGCGGCGTAGAACGATTCGTGCACGTCTCGACCGATGAAGTGTACGGATCGATTGCGGAAGGTTCATGGCGGGAGGATCACTTGCTCGAACCCAACTCACCGTACTCGTCGGCCAAGGCCGGATCGGACTTGGCGGCACTGGCTTATCACCGCACGTTCGGTCTTAACGTCATGGTGACACGCTGTTCAAACAATTACGGCCTGCGTCAATTCCCCGAGAAGATGCTGCCGCTCTTCGTGACGAATCTGATCGACGGCCAGAAGGTCCCGCTCATGGGTGACGGCCTGCACGTTCGCGAGTGGCTGCACGTCGACGACCACTGCCGGGGAATCTCCCTGGTACTCGAAAACGGTCGAGCCGGTGAGATCTACAACATCGGCGGCGACACGGAGCTGACCAACATCGAGATGACCCATCGTCTCCTGAAGCTCTGCGGCTACGACGACACGATGATCGAAGTCGTGCCCAACCGATTGGGTCACGACCGCCGGTATTCCGTTGACTGGTCCAAAATCAAGAACGAGTTGGGCTACCAACCCCACGTCGATTTTGACGGTGGGCTCGAAGACACCGTGAAGTGGTACCACGATAATGAAGCGTGGTGGCGACCCATTAAAAACAATCAGCCGTGAAGGTAACGGAACTCTCGATTCCCGGGGCGTTCGTCCTGGATTCGCCGGTGCACGCCGACGATCGTGGATTCTTTCGGGAGTGGTTCAAGTTGCCGGATCTGACGGCCGCGGGTCTCAACTTTCACACCGAGCAGGCCAACCTGTCGTTGTCCGAGCGCAATGTCGTGCGCGGACTGCATTATTCCATTGCCCCCCAGGGCCAGGCCAAACTGGTCACCTGCGTGCTCGGACAGTTCGACGACGTGATCGTCGACATCCGAGAGGGTTCCCCGCAGTTTGGCCGCTTCGAGGTCATTCAACTTTCCGCTGATGCGGGTCGCTCGGTCCTGGTGCCGGTTGGTGTCGCCCACGGCTTTTGTGTGACCAGCGAGACGGCGGAGATCTGCTACCTGCTCTCGTCGCCCTTCAACGGACCGATGGAATTGGAGATCAATCCCTTCGACGAAGAGATCAAGGTCCCGTGGGCCCTTTCGGGTGAGGCGGTGGTCAGCGACAAGGATGCCAACGCGCCGACGCTGGCGCAGCGCGGCGCGGCGCGCGAACTGCCCACCTTTGATTGAGTCCGCCACGTGTGGGCAATCTTGCCCACCGTTGCTAGCGTTGTTCAAGTGAGTACCGCACCGTTGCGATTGGTAACCCCAGAGGATCGCGGTGTAATAATCTCGGACTCCAACCAACTCGCCCGTATTGAATCCGAAGCGCAATTGAGCGCCATTCTGCTCGCACTCAGTGGGGTGGACGCCGTCGGCGCCGAGGCCCGGGTCGCCAAATTGGCCACGCGGTCCATCAAGAAATCCACGAAGCTGGCGGCGCTCAACCTCGCTATTTCCATGGTCGACCTCACCACGCTCGAAGGCGCCGACACGTTCGGACGGGTCACGTCGCTCTGCATCAAGGCCATGCATCCCGACGTCAATGACGACAGCGTGCCCCCGGTCGCCGCCGTGTGCGTCTATCCCGACCTCGTCGCACAGGCCCGGTCGGTCCTGGGCGAATCTTCGGTCAAGGTGGCGGCCGTCGCGACCGCCTTTCCTTCGGGTCGGGCGTCGATGAAAGTGAAGTTGCTCGACGTGGCGGACGCGGTCGACGCCGGTGCGGACGAAATCGACATGGTGATAGATCGTGGGGCGTTCCTTTCCGGTCGGCTGGGACAGGTCTTCGACGAAATCGTGGCCGTGAAGGAAGCGTGCGGGTCGGCTCACTTAAAGGTCATCTTGGAAACGGGCGAATTGGTGACCTACGACAACGTGCGACGGGCCAGTTGGCTCGCCATGCTCGGTGGCGCGGACTTCATCAAGACGTCAACCGGCAAACTGCCGGTGGCGGCCACCACTCCGGTCGCACTCGTCATGCTCGAGGCGGTGCGCGACTTCGCCGAGTCATCCGGACGCCTCGTGGGCGTCAAGGTCGCCGGCGGCATCCGCACCGCGAAAGACGCGATTCGCTATTTGGTCATTGTGAATGAAACGGCCGGATCGACGTGGCTCACCCCCGATCTCTTTCGCTTCGGTGCCTCGTCGTTGCTGAACGACCTGTTGCGCCAACGCCTCAAGCAGCAGCGCGGCGCGTACGTTCGCTCCGACGAATTCAGTGGAGACTGACATGACCGACAAATCGCTCGAGAGTTCGACGTTGGGCTCGCTGCAATACGACCCCGCTCCCGAGTCGGCCGCCATCGCACGGCTGCGTCCCAACTACGGACTCTTCATCGACGGGACGTTCACGGATCCCTCGACGCACGAGCAGTTCGCCAGCCTGAATCCGGCGACCGAGGAGACGCTCGCCATGGTCTCGTCGGCCAACGCCACCGACGTGGATCGCGCGGTTAGAGCCGCGCGCAAGGCGTACGACACGGTGTGGTCCAAGACGACGGGCGCCGAGCGGGCCAAGTACCTCTTTCGTATCGCGCGCCTGATCCTGGAACGCTCTCGCGAGTTGGCGGTTGTCGAGACGTTGGATAACGGCAAGCCGATCCGTGAGTCACGCGACATCGACATTCCGCTCGCCGCGGCGCATTTCTTCTACTACGCCGGGTGGGCCGACAAGCTGGACCACGCCGGGTTCGGTGTCAGCCCCCAGCCCATCGGCGTCGCTGGCCAAATCATTCCCTGGAACTTTCCCCTACTGATGGCGGCGTGGAAATTGGCGCCGGCACTCGCGGCCGGCAACACCTGTGTCTTAAAGCCGGCCGAGACAACGCCGCTCACGGCCCTGGTCTTGGCGGAGATCCTGCAACAGGCAGAGCTGCCTGACGGCGTGGTCAACATTCTGACCGGCGACGGCGTGGCGGGCGCGGCGCTCGTTGACCATCCCGGCGTGGACAAGATTGCCTTCACCGGGTCAACCGAAGTGGGACGGCTCATCCAGCAACGCACTGCCGCGAGTAATAAACGCCTCACGTTGGAATTAGGCGGCAAGGGCGCCAATATTGTCTTCGACGACGCGCCGATCGACGAGATGATCGAGGGCATCATCGACGGGATCTTCTTTAACCAGGGTCACGTCTGCTGTGCCGGTTCGCGGCTCCTGGTTCAAGAGTCAGTCGCCGACGAGGTGCTGCGCCGCCTGGTGCGCCGCGTCGAGCAGTTGCGCGTGGGCGATCCCATGGACAAGAACACTGACGTCGGGGCCATCAACTCGGCCGCGCAACTGGCCCGAATCAAAGAACTCACCGACTACGGGGCGAGCGAAGGGGCCACTCGATACACCAGTTCGTGCGTGCTGCCCGACAAGGGTTACTGGTTCGCGCCGACCGTCTTCGCCGACGTCACCCAGTCGCACCGCATCGCGCGCGAAGAGATCTTCGGCCCGGTCCTGTCGGTGCTGACCTTCCGTACTCCCGAAGAGGCGGTCGCCAAGGCCAACAACACCAATTACGGTTTGGCGTGCGGCGTGTGGAGCGAGAAGGGCAGTCGCACGTTGTGGGTCGCCCAACGCCTGCGCGCCGGCGTCATCTGGGCCAACACGTATAACCGGTTCGATCCGAGCAGCCCCTTCGGTGGCATGCGCGAGTCGGGCTTCGGTCGCGAAGGTGGTCGTCACGGTCTGGAGGCCTACCTCAATGTCTGACGCTCGCCAGGACGTCCGCAAGACCTACAAACTGCTCATCAACGGCGCGTTCCCGCGCTCGGAGTCGGGCCGCAGCTACGAAGTGCTGTCGTCCGAGGGTGAGTTCTTGGCCAACGTGGCCCAGGGTTCGAGGAAGGACCTGCGTGATGCCGTAACGGCCGCGCGCGCCGCCCAACCGAAATGGTGGGGTGCGACGGCCTATAACCGCGGCCAGGTCATCTACCGCTTGGCCGAAATGGCCGAGTCGCGCCGGGGCGAATTGGCCGAGCACGTGGCACTGGCCGAAGGGCTGAAGGACGGCGCCGCTAAGTCGTGCGTGTCGCGTTCGATAGACCGGATTGTCTGGTACGCCGGGTGGGCCGACAAGATCACCCAGGTACTGGGCGGCGCCAATCCCGTCGCCGGACCCTTCTTCAACTTCTCGTTGCCGACCCCGAGCGGCGTCGTCGCGGTGGTGGCGCCTCAGGAGTCGTCACTCGAGGGATTTGTGGACACGGTGCTCGCCCCGATCGTCGTGGGCAACACTGTGCTCGTGATTCCGAGCGAGACCCGTCCGATCCCCGCGGTGTTGCTGGGCGAAATGTCCGCCACCTCTGACTTTCCCGCGGGGCTGCTCAACATCATCACGGGCTACACCGGCGAATTGACGCCGACGTTGGCGACGCACGAGGACATAGATGGTATTGACCTAGAAGGAGTGAGCAACGACGTGGCGATTGAATTGAGCGCCCTGGCGGCCGGTTCCATCAAACGGGTGCTTCGACCCGACGAGCATCGCGGTGACGCCGCGTCGCTGCGGCGTCTGCGGGCCTTCGTCGAGACTTCCACGGTGTGGCACACGGTGGGTCAGTAGTGGCAAATCCCTACGAACTGGCCGAGCGCGCGAGCGTCGAGCTGCGTTCCCAGAGCGGCGTTGACTGCTACGACATCGTCATCGTGCTGGGCTCGGGGTGGCGAGAGGGCGCGAGCGCCCTCGGCACGCCCACGAGTGAGATCAGCACTTCAGCCCTCACCGGGTTTGTGGCGCCCACCGTCGCCGGTCACAGCGGTCAAATCTTGACGCTCGACGTTGATGGGCGAAATGTCGCGCTCGTGTCGGGTCGGGTGCACCTTTACGAGGGCAACACCGCGAGCCAGGTCTGTCACTCCGTGCGCACGATGATCGCTGCGGGCGCGACCAAGGTGGTGTTGACCAACGCCTGCGGGGGTATTGATCCCACCAAGGGACCGGGGACGGTGGTCGTTATCCGCGACCACATCAACCTGACCTCGACGTCACCCATGGAGGGCTTCGTGCCGCCGGAGGGTTACGGATCGCGTTTCGTTGACCTCACTGACCTCTACAGCGCTCGACTTCGCACCACCGTGCACGAGACCGCGCCGGAACTTTCTGAAGGTGTCTACGCCGGATTCCGCGGGCCGCATTACGAGACGCCGGCTGAGATCAACATGGCGCGCACCATGGGAGCGTCGTTGGTCGGCATGTCGACCGTGTTAGAGGCCATCGCCGCGCGTCACCTGGGCGCCGAAGTGCTGGGCCTCAGTCTGGTGTCCAATTTCGCGGCGGGCGTGTCGCCCGGACCACTCAATCACCTCGAAGTTCTGGAGGCGGGACAGAACGCGGCCGGTTCGCTCGGCGCGTTGTTGGGTCGACTCGTACCGGTCCTGTGAACCAACAGCTGGCCGAACGGGTTGCCGAGTGGATGGCGGGTGACCCCGACGAGACTGACCGCGCGACGCTTCGCACATTGCTCGCGGCGGGTGACGAGACAGAGCTCCATCGACGCTTCGACGTGCCGTTGACGTTCGGCACGGCCGGATTGCGCGGACCCGAGATGGCCGGACCGGCGGGAATGAATCGCTACACCGTGCGACGTGCCACGCAAGGGGTTGTTGCGTGGCTGGGCGAACTCGGCCTCGATTTTTCGCGCGGTGTCGTCGTGGGTCGGGACGGTCGCCACGGTTCTGACGCGTTCAACAACGAAGTGGTCGTCGTGCTGCTGGGCGCGGGCGTGCGCGTGTATGAGATGCCCGGGCCGTTGCCGACGCCGCTGTTGGCCTACAGCGTGAAGGCACTGAGGGCCGCCGCCGGCATCATGATTACCGCGAGCCACAACCCGGCCCAGGACAACGGCTTCAAACTCTACGCCGCTGACGGCGCGCAGATCATTCCGCCCCACGACCAGACGGTCGAGCGCTTCGCCAATGAGGCAACGACGCCGGTGCTCGGTGAGCGCACGAGTGCGCTGCACTCCGTGGTGCCCGGAGAATTGTGGGCCGACTACCAGCGCCACTTCGTTGAGCGTTTCGGCGTGCCCTTTGGCAGTGTGCTGCGCGTGACGTACACGCCACTGCACGGCGTGGGTGGCGTGTCCATGATGGAGCTCTTGACCTCGGCCGGATTCAGCGCGGTCACGCCGGTAGGTTCACAATTCCTGCCCGACGCAGATTTTCCGACCCTGCCCTTCCCCAACCCGGAAGAGCCGGGCGCTCTCGAGCGCGCCATCGCGACGGCCGACAAGAGTTCGTCAACGCTGGTGATCGCCAACGACCCCGACGCCGACCGGTTGGGTGCGGCGGTGCTGGGTCCCAAGGGATGGCGAATACTACGCGGTGCTGAGATCGGATGGCTGCTCGCGTCGACGCTGCTCAGTGACGCTGACCCCTCGCGCGACGTGGTCGCGACGTCGATTGTCTCGTCGACGATGCTCAAGAAGATGGCCGACGCCCATCAGGTGCGCTTCGCCGAGACGCTAACGGGCTTTAAGTGGATTTCGCGATCGGCCGGCGACGGCGTGCTGCGTTTCGGGTATGAGGAGGCGCTCGGATTCGCGGTGGATCCATTGGTCGCCGACAAGGATGGTTTGTCGGCCGGCCTCGCGCTGTGCCACTTGGCGCACCGTCTCGCCCAGCAGGGCCAGACCCTGCTCGACCGACTCGACGAGATCGAGTCGCAATACGGTGTGCACGCCGTCAGCCAGCTTTCGTTTCGAGTCGAGGGTCCTGAAGCCATGTCCATCATCGGGGCCTCGGTCAATCGAATGAAGGCGTCGCCGCCGACGATCCTCGGTGGTCTTCACGTCAGCGAGGTCGCAGACCTCGAGGCCGGATGGCACGGTCTGATGCCAACTGAGGGAATGGTGTTGCAACTTGGAACCCACGGCAGAGTCGTGGTGCGACCGTCGGGCACCGAACCCAAGCTGAAGGCCTACGTCGAGATCCTGGGTGACGCCTCATCGGAATGGTCTTTGCAAGAACAACGTGACGCCGCGCAGGAACGACTCATGGATGTCGGCGACGAACTGACGGAGCTGCTGACGTTTTAGGCCGAGCGCAGTTCGTTGTAGCCGGCTTTGATGACGTTGTCAATCATCGCCAGACGCAAGTCGAACTGAAAGAAGGCACTCTTGGCGGCGTTGAGCGTCAACCACTGCATGTCGTCCAAGGTCCAGCCAAAGGCGTTCGCGCAGACTTCGAATTCGCTGCTCATGGTGATGCCGCTCATGAGGCGGTTGTCGGTGTTCACGGTCACGCGGAAGCGAAGCTTGCGCAGTAGTTCAATGGGGTGCGTGGCGATTGAACGTGCGGCGCCGGTGTGCACGTTGGACGTGGGACAGACTTCGAGCGGGATCCGGCGGTCGCGGATGTAGCTCGCGAGTCGTCCCAGTTCATGGTGCCCGTCGATGATCGCGATGTCGTCGACGATGCGCACGCCGTGTCCGAGCCGCTCGGCGTTGCAGAACTGCACGGCTTCCCACAGCGATGGCAGGCCGAACGCTTCGCCGGCGTGCACGGTCAAGTGGAAATTCTCGCGCTGGATGAGGTGGAACGCGCGCAGGTGTTCGGTCGGTGGGAATCCGTCCTCCGGTCCCGCGATGTCGAAACCGCACACGCCCTGGTCGCGAAAGGAGATCGCCAGGGCGGCGATCTCCTCGCTCATATGGGCCTGGCGCATCGCCGAGATGATTGTGCGCACCACAATGGTGTGGCCCTCGTTCGCGGCCTCCTTCGTGCCTAACTCGAATCCGGTCAGGACCGAGTTGACGACGTCGGCGAGCGACAGCCCGCCGCGCGTGTGCAGTTCGGGTGCGAACCGGATCTCCGCGTAGACCACACCGTCGCGCGCGTGATCAAGGGCGCACTCCGCGGCCACCCGTTCAATCTGCTCGGGCGTCTGCATGAGCGCGGTCGTGTGGGCAAAACCTTCGAGGTAGTGCACGAGGTCGCTGCCCTTCGCGTCGGCGATGAACCAGGCGGCGAGTACGTCAGGATCAAACGAAGGAAGTCCCGTGTAGCCAATCTCCTGGGCCAGTTCGGCAACCGTCGCGGGCCGAAGTCCGCCGTCAAGGTGGTCGTGCAGGACTACCTTGGGCGCGCGCCTGATGATTTCCGGGGTGAGTGCGATACCAGCCATTGAGTCAGGTTACTCAAACAGGTTTCTAGTTGCTTTCGACCCGTGCCATGAGTAGCGGCGAGGAAACAACAGGTTCATCACCGATTACGTAGGCGTCCTTGATGGTGTCGCGTCCGCGCACGAGATGCTCGAAGTCGTCGGCGTGTAACTCAAAAAGTGGTTGCTTCGCTTCCACCTCCTCGCCCTCTTGGACCAAACAGAGCAGTCCGGCAGCAGCGCTGACGGGGTCTTCTTTCTTGGCCCGACCGGCACCGAGGCGCCACGCGGCCACGCCCACGCCCAGGGCATCAATTGACTGGACAGTGCCGGCTCGTGGCGCGACGACCGTCTCGCGAAACTTGGCGATCGGCAGTTTGGCCTCACTGTCGCCGCCCTGTGCCTGAATCATCTGGCAGTAGACGTCGTAGGCCGAGCCATCGTCGAGTTTTGTTTCGGGATCAACGTCGAGACCCACGAGTTCGACCATGATCCGCGCGAGGCCCAGGGTCAGCTCGCGTATGTCGTCCGGTCCGCCGCCCTTTAACACGTCAACCGATTCGGTGACTTCGAGGGCGTTGCCCACCGCGCGCCCGAGCGGCGCGTTCATGTTGGTGAGCTGGGCAATGGTCGCTACGCCGTGCGCGGTGCCGAGCGCGACCATGGTGGTCGCCAGTTCGCGCGCCCGATCGGGGTCCTTGATGAACGCGCCGCGACCGACTTTTACGTCGAGCACCAGGGCGCCCGTGCCCTCGGCAATCTTCTTGCTCATGATTGACGACGAAATGAGCGGGATCGATTCCACGGTTGCGGTCACGTCGCGCAGGGCGTAGAGGCGACGATCGACCGGGGCCAGCCCCTGGCCAGCAGCGCAGATGACGGCACCAACTGATTCCAATTGCGAGAGGATTTCGTCATTGGACAGTGCTGCTCGCCATCCCGGAATGCTCTCGAGCTTGTCGAGCGTGCCGCCGGTGTGACCGAGACCGCGACCCGAGAGTTGGGGCACGGCAGCCCCGCACGCGGCCACGAGCGGGGCGAGGATGAGCGAGATCTTGTCACCGACACCGCCGGTGGAGTGCTTGTCAACGGTGGGCCGTGAGAGTCCGCTCAGGTCGAGGCGCTCGCCTGACGCGATCATCTGGTCCGTCCAGGTGCGCAGTTCGCCCGGGGCCATGCCGTTAAAGAAGATGGCCATGAGCAGTGAGGACATCTGCTCGTCGGCGACGTCACCCTTCATGTAGGCGTCGAACAGCCACGTGATGGCGTCGTCGCTTAACTCCCCGCCGTCGCGTTTGGTCGTAATGACATCGACTGCGGAAAACGACGTCACGAGTTCTTTCGCGCGGCAAGTTCGTCGGGGCCGAAGGCGTCGGGCAGCAACGTCGACAGAGGCCGGGCCGGCGCATCATCGCCCGCGTCAATGAGTAGGTCACCACCACCGTGTTCGAAGAGCAGTTGGCGGCAGCGACCACAGGGGGCGATTGGCCTTCCGTCGCCAGCGACGATTGAGACCGCAATCAGTCGTCCGCCACCCTGGCGGGCGAGGTCACTCACCAGCGAACATTCGGCGCAGAGTGTCAGTCCGTAGCTGGCGTTTTCGACATTCGCGCCCTCGACCGTGCGTCCGTCGCTCGTGACACCGGCGGCGCCGACCGTGACGTGCGAGTAGGGCGAGTAGGACAGTGAAGTTGCCCGGCGAGCCCGGGCGCGCAGCGATTCCCAAGGAATCTCGCTCAAAGTGCTCACCGGAAAACTGTACACTTCGCCACTGTGAGCAACTCTCTACACTCCCCGATTGCCGTGAGCGACGAGGTTCGAACAGCACTTAACGAGCGCCGCGGTGTGGTGGCGCTGGAAACAACGATCGTCGTGCACGGTCTGCCGGCGCCCACCAATATTGAAGTCGCGGCATTGTGCGAAGACGCCGTACGCGAGAGCGGCTGCGTGCCCGCCACCATTGGTGTGCTCGACGGCAAGGTCGTCGTGGGACTCAGTTCAAAAGAATTGGGGATTCTCGCCACGCCGTCACTCGAGGCCGCGAAACTGTCGGCTCGAGACATTGGCGTCGCCGTGGGTCTCGAATGTGACGGTGCGACCACGGTGGCCGGAACGGTTGCGGTCGCTCACCGTGTGGGCATCTCGGTCATGGCCACGGGCGGACTCGGTGGCGTGCATCGTGACGCCCAAGTGAGCTTCGACGAGTCGGCCGACCTCACGGCTCTCTCGCGCACGTCCGTGTTGGTGGTCGCCTCAGGCGTTAAGTCGATTCTCGATGTCGGGGCCACACTCGAACGTCTCGACACCCTCGGCGTCGCGGTTGTCGGATACGGGACCAATCACTTTCCCGGTTTCTACCGGAGTGACAGCGGCTTCGAGATTGACTGGTCCGTCGACACGGCTCGGGAAGCGGCCGCGGTGTTCCTGGCCCATCGCGAGTTCTCGCCGACGGGCATGCTGCTCGCCAACCCGGTGGCGGAGGATGAGCAATTGGACTCGGAACTGCACGAGCAGGCGTTGGCGAGCGCGTTCGACGCGGCCCGCAAACTCGGCGTGTCCGGCAAGGACGTCACGCCCGTGTTGCTAGCGGAGTTCGCGCGATTCACGTCGGGGCGCAGCGTGAAGGTGAACCGCGACTTGGTGATTGCGAACGCGAGGCTGGCGGGCGAGGTCGCGAACGCCGTCAGTCACTCGAAGACATGAACCCCAAGCGAATCGTCGTCATCGGTGACGTGATGCTGGACGTCGTCGTCCAACCCTCCCACAGTGTCGCGCCCACCAGCGATACGCCATCGAACGTGGCAATGGGTCGCGGCGGTGCGGGGGCCAACGTGGCCGTGGCGCTCGCGAGTTACGGCCACGAAGTGATCTACGTGGGCGTAGTGGGTAACGATATCGCCGGTCAACTTTTCGTGGACGATCTCGTGCAATCAGGTGTGACACCCCAGCTCATCGTCGGCGCAGGACCAACCGGCGTCGTGGTGTCGCTCGTGGCTCCAGACGGCCAGCGAGCGATGATGACCGACCGGGGCGTGAACGCGCAACTCACGTTGGATCACGTTGCGACCGTGCTCGAAGATCCACTTGACCACCTGCATCTGTCGGGATATACCTTGCTTGATGACGCAACGCGGCCCATCGGAACCGCGGCCCTTGATATGGCTCGGTCCAAGGGCGCCACAACGTCAGTCGACGTCTGTTCGGTTGGTCCGCTCGCGCACGTGAGCGTGCCGGTGTTTCTCGAAGCGGCGATTCCGGCGTCGATGCTATTTGCCAATGCCGAAGAGGCGTTGCTGTTGACGGGCGAGCGTGACGTCCAGGCGGCGGCGAACGAGTTATCGCCGTCGTTTGATGAAGTGCTGATCACGATGGGACGAGATGGCGCTCTCGTGGCCAGCGCCGGAATCCTCCATCACCAATCTTCACGCAGCGTGGACGTACTCGACACCACGGGAGCCGGCGACGCCGCAAGCGGTGCGTACCTCGCCCATCGAGTTACGGGTGCGTCAATTGACGACTCGCTATCGGCGGCAATGGATGCGGCCGCGGTCGTGGTACGCGGACTAGGGTCGCGTGGCTAGCCTCACTCGTCGCGTTCAGCTCGACGTTAGATAGTGGTCTCGGAGGCCGGGATTTCGGGCTTGAGCTTTTGCTGGCGTCCCGTGAGCCGCGGCAACGCGAAACTCACGAGCAGTCCCACGAAAGTGATCAGAGCCGATATCTGGAACGCCCGTTGGTACCCACCCACGAGTGCGCTCGGTGAGGTCGGGAGTAGAAAGGTTGCCGAACGCGACGTGGCGGCCGTCGCCAAGACGGCCAGGGCAATGGCTCCGCCCACGGTGCGCGCGGCGTTCAGCACTCCCGACGCGAGGCCGGACTCGCTGCGCTCCACGTCCGCGGTCGCAGCGGTCGCCAAGGGGGCAAAGAGCAGGCCGATGGCGAAGGCGCAGACCACCGACGGCACGAAGAGATCCCCCCAGTAGGTGCTGTTGGTCTTGATAAGTGAGATCCAGAAGAATCCCAACGTCGCGAGCGACGAGCCCACGAGCAGAAGTGGCTTGACGCCCGTCTTGGTGAGTATTCGCGAACTGAGTTGGGCGCCCGCGATAATGCCGAGTGCCATGGGCAAGAAGGCGAAGCCCGTGCGAACCGGGTCATAGCCCAGGATGTTCTGGAAGTAGAAGGTGAGGAAATACCACATGGCGAAAAACGCTCCGCCGACCAGGAACATGACGATGTTGGCGGTCGATAGCGTACGCGAGCGGAAGATTCGAAACGGGACCAAGGGGTGCGACGCGACCTTGAGCTCCCAGAAGAGGAATCCAATCATGGCGACGGCGCCCAAGAAGAACCAGGTCAGCGTCGAACTGGACCCCCAACCGTGAATGGTCGTATTTACGACGCCGTAGATCAAGGAAGCGAGCGAGCCGGTGACGAGAATTGCCCCGGTGATGTCCAACTTGACGGCGGCGCCGCGGTTTCGCATCTCTTGCAGGAAGAGAACGGCGAGCGTCGCGGCAATAATGCCGAAGGGCACGTTAATGAAAAAGACCCATCGCCACGAGGCGTAGCCCGTGAGGATGCCACCCAAGAGACCTCCCACTGCGCCGCCCGCGCCGGCGACCGCGCTCCACGCGCCGATGGCTTTGGGCAGACGGGGTCCCTGAAATGTGGTGACGATGATGGTGAGCGTTGCCGGAGAAAGAATGGCCCCACCCACACCCTGCAATGCACGTACGGCGATCATCTGCGTGCCCGACGATGCGAATCCGGCACCGATGCTCGCGAGCGTGAAAATTGCGATTCCCGTCAGATAGACCCGGCGCCGCCCGAAGATGTCGGCCGCGCGTCCACCGAGCAAGAGGAAACCGCCGAAGGTGAGTATGTAGGCGTTGACAACCCACTGCGCATTGGAGAGCGAGAAGTGCAGGGAACGCTGCATTGAGGGCAGCGCCACGTTGACAATCGAGACGTCCAACACCACCATGAACTGCGCCATACAGGCAATCAGCAGGATGATCCAGTCAGGTGCGTGGCGATGCGACGTCTCGAGGGTTATGGGTTCAGTCTCAGACATTGTGCAACTCTAATTGGAGGGGTGTGACAATCGAGCCGGAGAATTTCCCCGCGGTGCCGATTTGCGCCACACTGTATGTCGTGGTTGCCCAATACATCTTCACTATGCGAGACCTTCGCCGTTTCTATCCGCCCGATCGCGAGGTGCTGCGCGGCATCAACCTCTCCTTCTATCCCGGGGCCAAGATCGGCGTGATCGGCGCCAACGGTTCGGGTAAGTCGTCACTGCTGCGCATCATGGCGGGCCTCGACGATGGGTTTACCGGGGAGGCTCGCCTCACGCCCGGTTTCAGTGTTGGGTATCTCTCCCAAGAGCCCCAGCTCGATCCGACCAAGGACGTGGTGGGCAACGTTGCCGACGGCGTCGCCGAGCAGCGTGACTTGCTGGCACGCTTTAACGAAGTGTGCGCCGGCTTTGGCGATCCCGACGCTGATTTCGACAAGCTGCTCAGTGAGCAGGCCGACCTGCAGACCAAGATCGATGCCGCCAACGCGTGGGACCTCGAACGAAAGCTCGACATCGCCATGGACGCGTTGCGACTTCCGCCCTCGGACGCCGACGTCACCAAACTCTCGGGTGGAGAGCGCCGCCGCGTGGCGCTCTGTCGGCTCCTGCTCTCGACGCCGGACCTGTTACTGCTCGACGAGCCCACCAACCACCTGGACGCGGAATCGGTGGCGTGGCTCGAGCGGACCCTGCAGGAATACGCCGGGACCGTGGTCGCGATCACGCACGACCGATACTTCTTAGATAACGCCGCGTCGTGGATCTTGGAGCTCGACCGCGGTCACGGGATTCCCTGGGAGGGCAACTATTCGTCGTGGTTGGAGCAGAAGCAGGCTCGCCTGGCGTCTGAGGAGAAAGCCGACAAGGTTCGCCAAGCGTCACTCGAGCGCGAACTCGAATGGATCCGCATGTCGCCGCGGGCCCGTCAGAGCAAGGGCAAGGCCCGACTCAACGCGTTCAACGAACTCGTGGCCGAGTCCGAAGCGGCCGAACGTCGCGGCGACAAACTGGAAATCGCGATACCGCCCGGCCCGCGGCTCGGCGACGTCGTCGTCAACGCAGAAAGTCTGACCAAGGGCTTTGACGATCGACTGCTCATGGAGGACCTCACGTTCCTGCTGCCGCCGGGCGGCATCGTTGGCATCATCGGCGCCAACGGCGCGGGAAAGACGACATTGTTCAAGATGATGGTGGGTCAAGAAAAACCAGATTCGGGGACCATCACGATTGGCTCGACCGTGGCATTCGCCTACGTCGACCAATCACGCGACGACCTGAACGCCGAGAACACCGTCTTTGACGAAATCAGTGAGGGCCAGGAGCGCATGGTGGTGGGCAACCGGGAGATCCACGCGCGCGCCTACGTGGCGAGTTTTGGCTTTAAGGGCAGCGACCAACAGAAGAAAGTTGGTGAAATCTCGGGCGGTGAACGCAACCGGGTCCAACTGGCCAAGGTCTTGCGCAGCGGCGGCAACGTTCTGCTGCTCGACGAACCGACGAACGACCTCGACGTTGATACCTTGCGCGCCCTCGAAGATGGTCTGCTCAGCTTTCCCGGATGCGTGGTGGTGATCAGCCACGACCGCTGGTTCCTCGACCGCATCTCCACCCACGTGCTGGCCTTTGAAGGCGACGCGCAGGTGCGGTGGTTCGAGGGCAATTTCTCGGACTACGAAGCCGAGCGTCACAAGCGACTGGGCACCGACGCCGATCAACCACACCGAATGCACTACAAACCAATCTCCCGGTCGTAGCCGAGGTCGGTCAGTATTTTTGGGTGGCGTAGAGTCTCTTCGTGGAGAATGGGACTGATTATTCGACGTACCTACGAATTCACGACCTCTTAAAACTCCAAATTCCGCTCACTGATGACGCTCCCGACGAACTGCTCTTTATCGTCGTGCACCAGTCGTACGAACTGTGGTTCAAGGTGATGATCGACGAATTGCGGCGTTCCAGTGTGGCCTTGCACGCCAACGAACCGTGGAATGCAATATCGCATTTGCGTCGCACGATTATCGTCGAGGACCTCTTGCTCTCGCATCTGCAAGTGCTCGATTCAATGTCGCCCGAAGGTTTCCTCGAGTTTCGCGATCCGCTCAATCCGGCGTCCGGGTTTCAATCATTTCAATTTCGGGCGATTGAGTTCTTGAGCGGCGGCGGTAAGCCGGGGATGCTGACATTCGAACTCTTCGGCGACGAGCAGCGCAGTTGGCTGAAGGCCATGAGCGAAGTCCCATCCGTGTGGTCCGGCTTCGAGCACTCCTTACGACACTTCGCCCAGGTGTCCGACGACGAAGAGATTCTGGACCTCATCATTTCGCTCTACCGGTCGCACGATGACGCCTCTGGTTCTGCCCTGCACACGGTCGCCGAGCTCTTGATGGACCATGACGGACGTCTCGCGCTGTGGCGCTACCAGCACATGCTCATGGCCGGGCGACAAATTGGCCGGCGCCCCGGCACGGGCGGCAGCGAAGGCATGGCGTATCTCGACACCACGCTCGCCCAGCGCCTGTATCCCGTTCTATGGAACGTGCGGAGCGTGCTGTGATCACGCGCGACGACTGCCTCGCGTTCGACCGTGACGACGAGTTGGCCTCGCTTCGTAGCGAGTTCATCCTCGAGGATTCGCTGATCTACCTCGACGGGAACTCCCTGGGACCCGTTTCCAGGGCCGTACAGACTCGCGTGCGTGAGACGGTTGACCGAGAATGGGCGCAGAGCCTCGTACGCGGCTGGGGTGAAGGGTGGATGGACGCGCCCACGCGCCTGGGTGACCGGCTGGCGCCACTCATCGGTGCGCGGTCCGGTGAAGTCTTGGTCGCCGACACCCTCACCATCCTGCTCGCCAAACTCATTGGCGGCGCTCTCGATTTGCGACCCGATCGCCACGTAGTGCTGACCGACGTCGCGAACTTTCATTCGGACATCTACATTGTTGAGGCCATGGCCAGACGAGCGGGACGGCCTGTCGTCGTGCGAGCGATCGACCGCGCGACTCTCGACCGGGAACTCAACGAGGACGTCGCACTCGTCATGTTGACCCACGTTGATTTTCGCTCGGGCGAGATGCTCGACTTGAAGGGCATCACCACGAAAGTGCACGACGTGGGGGCGCTGATGCTGTGGGATTTTGCCCACTCGACGGGCGCGGTTCCCCTTGACGTGACCGGGGCGAACGTCGACTTCGCGGCGGGGTGCGGATACAAGTACCTCAATGGCGGACCCGGCGCTCCGGCCTTCATGTACGTGCGGTCGTCGTGGCAGGGGATACTGGAGAATCCCTTTTCTGGTTGGCTCGGCCACGCTCGGCCCTTTGACTTCGAACGGGACTACGAACCGGCGAAGGGCATGCAAGCCTTCGTCACGTCATCGCCCTCCATTGTGGCGATGGCAGCGCTGGAAGGCGCCTTAGAGATATGGGACCGCGTCACGATCGACCAGGTCCGGACCAAGAGTTTGGCCATGACCGACCTCTTTATGGCCCTCGTCGCTGAGCGCCTGCCCGGAGTCTTCGAAGTGGTGACGCCGCGTGAACATGCCGTACGCGGCAGCCAGGTGGCCCTACGTCACGACGAGGCTTACGGAATTATTCAGGCCCTCATTGAGCGCAACGTGATTGGCGATTTCCGGGACCCCGACATCTGCCGCTTCGGATTCACGCCGCTCTACTTGCGTTTTGTTGATGTTTTTGACGCGGTGCAGCACCTGGTTGAGGTCACGGACTCGAACGAGTACCGGGATTCGCGCTTCGCCGTGAGAAAACCGGTGACCTAAAGCGCTACTGGGAGAACACGACGGTGCGTTGGCCCACCAGAGCCACTCGATCCTCGCTAACGAGCTTCACCGCGCGAGAGAGCACGTCGCGCTCAACATCACGTCCGAGCGCCACGAGTTCGCTCGGTTGACGCGCGTGCGAGACGCGCACGACGTCCTGGTCAATGATGGGACCCTCGTCAAGATCAACGGTCACAAAATGTGCCGTGGCTCCGACGAGTTTGACGCCGCGCTCGTACGCCTGGTGATAGGGCTTCGCACCCTTGAAGCCAGGCAGGAACGAGTGGTGAATGTTGATGACTCGTCCAGTCAACGCGGCGCATAACTCGGGCGAGAGGACCTGCATGTAACGAGCGAGCACCACGAAGTCAACGTCGTATTGATCGACTAATGCGAGCAACTGTGCCTCGGCACTGGCGCGCGTTGACGGGCTCACCGCTATCTCGTAGTAGGGAACCTCATGACGTCGCGCCAACTCCGCGCAGTCACCGTGATTGCTCACGATCGCCGCAATGTCGAGGACGAGGTCGCCTTGATCACGGCGATAGAGGAGGTCAGCGAGGCAGTGGTCGAATCTCGAGACCATGATCAGCGCGCTTCGGTGCACCGCCTCGGGTCGCACCCGCAGGTGTGGAGCAAAGCGGTTTAACTCTTGAGTGAGTGAACTCTCAACCGCGGCGACGTCGTCAATCTCGGTTTCAAATCGAGTGCGCATGCAGAATTGGTTGGTCACGGGATCAGTGAACTGGTCGTTCTCCAAGATGTTGCCGCGTAATTTGACAACGGCCGAACTGGCGGCGAGCACGATGCCCGGACCATCGATGCACTGCAAGGTGACTACGTAGGACGGCACGTGCGCTCTTCTCTTTTTAAACCATCGTAGAACGAATCAGCGTTTTCTTGATGGAGTCCTCTGACATTGAGCGGCCGCTGACGAAACATCGAACGAGACGCGGACTACGACTTATAGGCGAAGAAACC
Source organism: Acidimicrobiales bacterium (assembly GCA_049519675.1). Lineage (GTDB taxonomy): Bacteria > Actinomycetota > Acidimicrobiia > Acidimicrobiales > RAAP-2 > RAAP-2. The sequence goes on from JBEKQN010000002.1 coordinate 18,951, forward strand.
CTGACCCGACTTTCGACCGAGCAACCCCGCCTGCGTCATTCGCGACAGCAGCGGTGGCGGCGCGAGGTGGGGCTCCTTGAACTCGGCGTAGAGCGACTCGGCGACGGCCAAGGTGGTGTCAAGACCGATGAGGTCAGTGAGCGCAAGCGGTCCGAGCGGATGAGCGCAGCCCACCACCATGCCGGTGTCGATGTCCTCGGCGCTCGCAAAGCCCGATTCGAGCATGCGCACGGCGGACAGGAGATAGGGAATGAGCAGCGCGTTCACCACGAAACCTGCGCGGTCGGGCGATGTGATAACGCGCTTATTGAGTGAATCAATGGCGTATTCGTGGACGCGCGACGTGGTCTCCGCGCTGGTGAGCAACGACGAGATCACTTCGACCAATCGCAGCACGGGCACGGGATTAAAGAAGTGCATGCCGATAACCTGTGCCGGTCGGGTAGTCGCCACCGCGAGTTTGATGATGGGAATCGACGAGGTATTGGTGGCGAGAATCGCGTCGCGATCAGTGACGACGGCGTCGAGAGTTTTGAAGACGGCGATCTTGGTGCCTTCGTCTTCAGCGACGGCCTCGATCACCATTTGTCGATCGGAGAGCCGTTCGAACTCCTCGGTGAAGGTGAGATTGCCGCGCGCGACGTTGGCCTCTTCTTCGGGCATCTTGCCGCCGCTGACGGCCCGTGTGAGCGACCTCTCGATGCGGGCTTCTCCCGCGGCGAGTGACTCAGCGTCACGCTCAACCACAATCACGTCGGCGCCGGCACGAGCGGCAATTTCTGCGATTCCCGAACCCATGAGGCCGCATCCCACTACACCAACTCGATCCATCGGGACCTCCTCATTGAAGTTCACGCGTACGTTGCGCAGAGAAAGTCTACGTCTCGATTTCTTATAGCGAAGTCGACGTGGGGAGCGCTCGACGAGACGTCTTTCAATCGATGTAATTGTTCTCGTCGAGACCATCGCGCGGTTGAGTCGCCCGTACGACCAGCGCTTTTGCTGGCTACGATGTACGAAACTAGACATCATCTCGCAGAAGGAATAGGCCGGAGCATGGACACAGTCAACGCCATTATTGAGATCCCACGGGGAAGCCAAAACAAGTACGAGTACGACCACGAGAACCACACGATCATGCTCGACCGCCACTTGATTGTGTCGATGGGCTATCCGGCGGAATACGGTTTCGTGCCCGACACCTTGGGTGGCGACGGCGACCCCTTGGACATCCTGGTGCTCACCGAATTCCCGACGTTCCCCGGTTGTCTCATCAAGACAAAGATCCTCGGAATGTGCAACATGACCGACGAAAACGGCGAGGACGCCAAGCTCATTGGCGTGCCGGACTACGACCCCAAATGGAAGTCCGCAACTGACATTGGCGACATCCCCAAGGACGTGCTGGACCGCATCGCGCACTTCTTTACCGTCTACAAGGACCTCGACGTCGGCAAGTGGATGAAGGTCGAGAACTGGGTGGGTCGAGATGAGGCGCTGGCCGAACTCGAGGCCTCTCGGGCGCGGTTCCAGGGCTAGCGGGTCGGTTCACTTTTGAGATGAGCGATATTGGCGTAACGCTGACGCACGAGACGGTGGGTATCAACGCCCGCCACGTGTTGGTACTGACGCAGTCGCTGTTCTTTTCTTCGCTGCTGGTCTGCTTTGTCATCAACCACAGCCCCACGGCGGAGGTTGACGGCATTTCCTTTTATGGGGTGTACGGACCAACAATCGTGATCCTGATTGCGGGTTTCACCATTGCGGCCGCGGGGTTGTGGCGAACAGCGCAGTACTTTGCGCTCACTGGTGCACCGGTCTTCAGCGTGGTCGGATTGCGCATACTTTCCCTGGGCCTCTTCGCGCTGCTCTTGTCGCCGTTTAACCGGGGCACCTTTCTTGACTGGGCCCACATGGTCACCGGCGTCACGATGTCGCTTATTCAATTGGGGATCGTGACTTTGATCCTTCGCACGCGCCGTTCGGCGCTGTCGCTGACCGGATTCGCCATCCAATTGCTGGGCGGCGTGATTGGTGCACTCTCGCTGCCCGACTGGAACTTTAACTATCTGCTCCAGGGGGAAACGCTCTTCGAGATTGGCTTCGGACTGTGTCTCATCCAGTGGACCTACGAAATCCAGTCCCGCCAATACACCGACGTCGAGGGTTAGTCGATCCAATATTTCCGGAAGTCCGGCTCGCCAGGGTCGACAGTGATGACCGCCTCTAACTGACCGCCGCAGCGCTCAATGACCGCGGCGGAACCGACATTGTCGTCGTCACAAAACATGAGGATTCGTTCTACGCCGTCGGCTCGCGCGATGACGAGCGACTGGCGCAGTATTTCGCTGGCGTAACCCATTCGGCGAAATGGCGGCAGGACGCCATAGCCAATGTGACCGCCCCGATGTTCGAGGAACTCATTCAACTCGAAACGGATTGATGAGCGGCCCACCAGTTGGCCGTGAACCTCGGCCGCCAATTGCACCGAGCGGACCTGCTCGGGACCGAGGTTCTCGCCCCGGCGACGAATCTCTTCGCCACGCAGAAAGTCCGCCCATGACGCATCGGGATCCCAATACAGCAGGAACATGAAATCATCGTCTTTCATGATCTCATTACCGGCCCGGGCCGCCGCCTCGTCGTCGTCGCGGTAGGGACGCAGGCGAAGATCCATCGGGTCAGGCTACTTGGGGACTTTGTGACTCGTCGTGACCTAACGAACGAACGCTTGGACGTCCGTTCGCACCATTGACGTGGCAATCACCTCGAGGGCCATCAACCAGTCGTCGCAGTTGATCGACAGCGCGTGCTCGCCCTCTAGTGAGATTTGACCGAAGAACAGGGCGTACCAGATACGCGCGAAGGCCACGCCGGTCATGCCCGGGGCCAAGAGGTTCTTCTCGATGAGTGGCTGCACGTGCTGCATGATCAAGTCGCTGGCTTCGCGCTTGGCGTCGGCGATACCCAGTGACGCGATCTCGTTGTGGCCGGCGAAGGACATGCTCTCTATGCGCAGGATTCGCGCCTCGGTGCGAAACGGCAACTGTGCGTCCGCGATCATGACCTTTAAGGCCGAACGAAGTTCGTCGGTCGTCTCCACGCCTTGCAACGGGGTAGTGAAGATTTCGGCGAGTCCGACCAACACTTGTCGAAAGCGGTAGACAACCGTCGCCGCGATGAGGTCTTCGCGGTCTTCAAAGTAGCTGTACAGGAGCGCGATGGAGATGTTGGCTTCGAGCGCGACCCGTTTCACACGGAACTGCGTCAGTCCGTTGCGCTCAATTTCGTGCGCGGCGGCCTCAAGAATCCTGTCCCTCGTCATGACTGGACAATAGTCTCGTGACGCGTAACGGTTAATTCTCGAGTTCCAGGGCCCAATCACGGGTGTTCAGGATCTCGTCGACGCGGCTGAGGAACCGCGCGGCGTAGGCGCCGTCGACGGCCCGGTGGTCGAATGTGAGGGCCAACAGGCCAACGGAATGAACGACGATGGTTTCGACGCCGCCTAACTCCACCACGACGGGTTTGCGAGTCACACCATCGGTGGAGAGTATCGCGACCTGCGGTTGGTTGATGATGGCGCCCGTGAGCAGTGTGTCGAACGGCCCGGGATTGGAAATGGTAAACGTACCGTTGGCCATGTCATCGACGGTGAGCTTCTTGTTGCGAGCCCCGTCGGCCAGTTGGCGAATCGTGCGCGCCATCGAACGAAGGTTGTAACCGCCAGCCTTGGCGATGACCGGAACGACAAGCCCTTCGCCGTCAAGGTCCACGGCGATGCCGAGGTTCACGTGGTGGTGAACGACGAGATTGTCACCGTCGACCGATGCGTTGAGACGAGGAAAGTCCGCCAGCGCAGCGACCGTCGCCAATGCATTGAAGGTGAGATACGAGAGACTGAAGCCCTCCAGCTCCTTGAACGACTTGCCGTAGCGCCGCCGCACCTCTTCGACCGCCTCGTAGTCGACTTCCTTGACCATCAACGTGTGGGCCGACGTGGCCTTGGAGTGCACCATGTGCTCGGCGGTGAGCCGACGGATCTTCGTGAACGCGATGACTTCGTCGCCGTCAAGCTTCGATGCGGAGGTCGTGGTGCCGCTCACGGCATTTTCAACGTCGCTGCGGGTGATGCGTCCGTTGGGCCCGGTGCCGACGACTTGGGACGCGTCAAGACCGTGCTCACTGAGCAGGCGCCGCACCACCGGCGACAGTGGGGCACTCGCTGACGATGAATCCTTTCTGGCATCTTTGACATTCGGGGTCTCGACGGCCGGTGTTGGCTCGAGTGCGGTTGTCGATTGCGCAGTTGACGTTGTCGGCGAATCACCGGGGTTGCCAATGACCGCCAGCTTCGTGCCGACGTCCACGGTGTCGCCCTCGGGAACAAGGATCGCCGTGATGACACCGCTCGCCGGCGCCGGTATCTCCGTATCGACCTTGTCGGTGGAGACTTCGAACAGCGCTTCACCCTTTTCGACCTCGTCGCCAACGGACTTGAACCATTTGGTGACGGTGCCTTCGGCGACGGTCTCACCGAGCTGGGGCATCGTGACGTCAGGCATCGCAGCGTCGCGATCTCGCTTGGACGAGATTTATCAGCGTCATGACGGCCCGACGAGCAGTCGTTGGGCCAGCCAGTCGGCGCTGAGGGGGCGATGGCGATAGACGACGTTGGCGCAACCGTGATTACCCTCGTCGAGCAGCACCAACGACGTCTCGCCGCTGGCCTCATTGGCCAGTCGTTCGCCGTCTTGCCAGGGAAAGAGGCGGTCCCGTTTGCCCATGATCACCATGAGTGGAGTGGTGATCTTGGCGGCGAAGCCCTCGAGCGTCATGTCCCACGCCCGTTTCTCCGCCTCTTCGGGTGAGGATGAGAACGACCGCACCTCAAAGGCGTGACGTGTCAGCGGATTGAGGTCTTTCCATGTGGCGCCCAAGTTGTACGGTCCCGCCAAGGCCACCGTCCCCTTTAATGGCAGGTCCGAACTGGCCATTCGCGCCGCGTAGAAGCCTCCGAGGCTGACGCCCCACACGCCAATGCGCTCACTGTCAACCTCGCTCATGGTGGCCAGATGTTCGATAACCGCCGCACCCACCTGATCCCACTCGGGACGTATGGGGAGTGTCCACTCGGCCTCGCCCTGGCCCGGGCCATCCAGCGCGAAGATCGCCAGGCCACGGTCGAGGAAGGCCCGTTCGACGTCGCGGAACTCTTCCTTCGTTGAGTCAAGCCCGGGAATCAGGATCACCGTGGGGTGGGGCCCCTCGCCACGTGGCGCCCGGAACACCCCCACCAGTTTTGAACCTTCGAAGTTGATCTCCTCGCGCCTCGCCGGTGGATCGAACAGCGGCAACGCCCGATTGAGCGCATCGACCGCGCGTGCGTGTGCGGCCTTGGCCTGATCGGGGTCGTGGACGAAGAGGAATTTGCCGAAGTGGAAGTACGTGGCCGCGCGGGCGTAAAACTCGCCGGCACTTCGGTTACGTCCACTCGCGAGCGCCTCGTTCGCCAGGTCGAGATGTTCCTGAGCCCCCTCACACCCGGCGTTACACCACTCGTCCCAACTCGTGAGTGGCTTCGTGATGCGCGCGTAATCGCTGGCGTCAACTCCATTCGCGGTGAAGCGAGGCTCCCAGTTGGCAATCGCCGTCTCTAACAAAACATCGGCCATGAGCCCCCTCAGAACTGCATAGATGCTGATGGTAACTGAGAACCACTCGCGAAGGATAGTGCGGTAGCCTTGAAAACTTTTCAAGGAAAATAAGGGTTTATATGGTCAACTGCCTTGAATGTCCACCTCCGTATCGTTAGCGTTACGCCATCACTCACCGAGTGATCGATTCTGGCATTGAGGCTTTCGGGGGATCGCCAGAGGCGCAATAGGTAGGGGGAAATTGATGAATAACAAAGGGAAACTTTTTCGTGCGCTAGGTCTGTCATCGGTCATGGCAACGTCGATGATTTACATGGCGACATCGAGTGGCGCAAGCTCGAGCGGTACGCTCGCCAAGGGCGCGCCGGTGACCATCGGAATCTCGCTCTCACTCTCGGGTGACTTCTCCGCTGACGGACAGGCCTACCAGCAGGGCTACGAGCTGTGGGCCGATTCGGTGAACGCAACCGGAGGACTGCTCGGTCACAAAGTGAAACTCGACATTGTCTCGGACGCGTCCAGTCCGACCCAGGTAGTGACGAACTACCAGGACCTTATTTCGGTCAAGCACGTCAACCTGACGTTCGGCCCGTTCTCGACCCTGCTGACCTTGCCCGCCGCGCAGGCGGTGAATCGATACGGTTACGCGATGCTCGAGGGCGCCGGCGGTGGACCGTCGGTCTTCCAGGCCGGACTGAAGAACGTCTTTGACGTGACGCTGCCCGTCTCCTACGACTTGGCGCCCTTCTCCAAGTGGCTGACGTCGTTGCCCGCGAGCACGCGTCCCAAGACAATTGCCTACGTGACGTCCAACGACCCGTTCACCCAGCCTGTGGTGGACGTCGCCCAGAAGCTGATCGCGGGCCACGGCATCAAGACCGTCTACAACAAGGTCTTCCCAGCCGAAGCGACTGACTACACGAGTATCGCGGACGCGGTCGCTGCGACCAAGCCGCAAGTGGTGATGCTCGGTTCAGTCGACGTGCCCACGGTCTCTGCCTTCATGCAGGCCTTTGAGCAGGCGCACTTCACTCCCAAAGTCTTCGTGTCGACCGCCGGACCCGACCAGGGCCAGGCGTTCACCAGTGCGGTGGGCATAGGTAACGCGAACGGCATGATGGTGCCCAACTCGTGGTACGGGAGTTCGCCCATTGCGTCAAGTCGCGCGATGGTGGCTGCCTACATCAAGAAGGACGGCGGCACCAAGGTCTGCGCGAATCCCTGCACTGCCGCGAGCGTCAACGCCGACATCGCCGAGGCCTACTCGGTGGGTGAGGTGATGGCCCAAGCGGTCAAGGCCACGGGTGGCTTTAGCAACGCCGCCATCATCAAGTACCTCCACTCCGGCGTCACGTTGACGAGCGTGCAGGGCGCGGTCAAGTTCAACGCCCTCGGCGAGAACCTGGCCCAGACCGCCTACACCTTCCAGTGGCAGGGTGCGAAGTTCGTGGAAGTCAACCCCACTACAGATAAGGGAGCTGTACCGGTCCTCTTCCCCAAGCCGGCTTGGACCAGTTAATCCTTGAATAGTTCTGCCGTCGTCCATGCCGTCATTGATGGCGTACTCACCGGTTCGGTGTACGCCCTCATGGCGACAGGATTGACGCTCATTTTCGGAGTCATGGACATCATCAACGTGGCCCAGGGCATCCTGGTGATTCTCGGGGCGTACCTGAGTTACGCCCTCTCCGTGCATTTTGGCATTGACCTTTTTGCCGGACTGCTCATCACGATCCCCACGCTCTTCGTCGTGGGGGTCGTGGTCGAGCGGCTGTTCATCACCCGTCTCAAGGGGCCGGAACGAACGGCGATGTCGATTCTGGTCACCTACGCGTTGTCGCTCGTCATTGAGGGCGCGCTCAACATGATCTTCTCCGTGAACGACGTGCAACTCCAAGCCTGGTACGTGGACCGATCCTTTCTGCTCTTCGGTGTGTATTTCCCGTATATATATGTGTTCGGTTTTCTCTTGGCGGCCGGTCTGCTCGGCGCGCTCTACGTCATGTTGTACCGAACGCGTTTCGGCGCGAGCATTCGCGCGTCGCTGGCCGACCAGACGGCCGCCGCGTTGGTGGGAATTGACGTGAAGCGTGTCGCGACATTGTGTTTTGGCATTGGCGTCGCCGTGACTGCGGCCGGCGGCATGGTTTACGGCGCGACCAATACGTTCAACGCGAGCACCAGCTACGACCTCATCACCCGACTGCTCACGATCATCGTGCTCGGTGGCATGGGCAGTCTGGGCGGCGCGCTGCTGGCCGGCATCTTGATGGTGACGTTGGAGGACTTGGTCGCGGTGTTGTGGTCGCCCGTCTGGTCGACCATGACGTTCTTCATCGTGCTCGTGATCGTGCTGTCGTTTCGTCCGCAGGGCATATTTGGTAAACAGACCGCGAGGTTGGCGTAGTGCTGCGTCTCAAGGGCGCGCCGCAGCGTCTCAAGGACGGGCTGCTGAGTCTCAAGGGCGGGCTGCTGAGTCTTAAGGGTGGGCTGTGGGCGCTGGCCCTGCTCATCTTCGCGCTCTATCCGGTCGTGGTGACTAATCCCGCCTACATGACGATCGCCGTCTACACGCTCATCTATATGTCGTGCGCGACTTCGTGGAACATGTTCTCGGGTTATTCGGGCTACGTCGCGCTCGGTTCGGCAGCCTTCTTCGGCACGGGCGCGTACACCATGGCGCTGCTCTCGATTCATCTGCACATGTCGGGCGGTGAGGCCATGTTCTGGTTGGTCCCGCTCGGTGGACTGGCGGCCATGCTGGCCGCAGTCGTCGTTGGCGCCATTGCCCTGCGCGTGCGACGCCACACATTTGTCGTGATCACCATCGCCATCTTCTTCGTGTTTCAGTTGGCCGCCATCAACATGTCCTATACGGGCGGGTCATCCGGGCTCTCCCTGCCGTACGTGCCGTGGCTGATCAGCTACTTTGACGTGCCCTTCTTCTACGTGGCCCTCGGCATCTTGATCGTGGCGACCGTGCTCTCCGCCCTCGTTCGCCGCTCGCGTTTTGGACTCCAACTGCTTGCCATTCGTGACGATGAGGACCGGGCACTGGGCCTGGGCGTGAAGGTCTTCCCGGTGAAACTGACCGGTTTCGTACTGTCGTCATTCGCGATTGGCATGGCCGGCGCCCTCTACGCCATGTTCCAGGGATCGATCTACCCGCAGTTCGCCTTCGACCCGATCTTCGATATTTCCGTGGCCCTGATGGCGTTCTTCGGCGGCTTCGGCACGCTGCTCGGTCCATTGCTCGGCGCGCTCATTCTCGAATATCTCCAGCAGTACCTCACGCTGACCTACTCCAACGGATCGCTGTACTTGATCCTTGAGGGTTCACTCCTGCTCTTTGTCATTCTCTTCATGCCCCAGGGCATCGTGGTCTATGTCCAGCAGTGGTGGACCCGTCGCTCGCTCAAGAAAGAGACGCCGACGCCGGTGAGCGGTGCGGCGACCACGGCGGGAGTGGTCTCGTGACCACGATTCTGCAGGCGGAGGGCGTCTCGCGGGCCTTCGGCGGGGTCCAGGCGCTGAAGGTGTGCTCGCTCAATGTCGAAAAGGGCAGTATCACCGGACTGATAGGCCCCAACGGTTCGGGTAAGACGACGCTCTTTAACGTCATCACCGGCTACGTGAAGCCCGACACCGGGTCGGTGACGTTCGCCGGCGACGACATCACGAACCACCGTCCCGACAAGGTCTTCGCCATGGGCGTGGGGCGCACGTTTCAGCTCACCCGCATCTTCGCGCGCATCAGCGTGTTAGAGAACATGCTGGTAGCGACCCAGCGTGACGAGAGTTGGCTGCGTGGGCTCACGAGGTCCAAGTCGTCCAAGAGCGAACTGGACGCCGCCATGGAGGGTCTCGACTTTGTGGGGCTCGCCCGGCTTGCCAAACTGCCAGCCGGCTCGCTCTCCTACGGACAGCGCAAGCTCTTGGAGCTGGCCTACGTGCTGGTCGCGGGGCCCGACGTCATCTTGCTCGACGAGCCGGCGGGCGGCGTCAACCTCACGCTGGTGAACCTCATCGCCGACAAGATTCGCACCCTGAACAAGGCCGGCAAGACCTTCGTGATTGTTGAGCACAACATGGAGTTCGTCATGAGGCTCTGTGACACCGTGACCGTCATGCACCAGGGCACCGACCTGGTCTCGGGTACGCCGAGCGAAGTTCGCGCCAACCCGCTGGTACTCGACGCCTACCTCGGCGGCGGCGAAGAAGATGATGACGAAGCCGATGACAATCCCTCCACTGAGACGAACGATGGCTGACACCGAACCCTTCGTGCGCTTTGAGGGAGTTGTCGCTGGCTACGGCGGCGGCGACGTATTAAAGGGCGTCGACTTTGACGTCCCGCGGGGCGGCGTGACCTGCATCGTGGGTCCCAACGGGTCGGGTAAGTCCACGCTGCTCAAAACCGTCAGTGGGCTGCTGCGTCCGCGCCTGGGTGAGATCACGTTCAAGGGCCAGTCACTGGTGGGCTTAAGCCCGCGCCAGATCTTGCGGTTGGGCATTGTCCAGGTGCCGCAGAACCACAGCCTCTTTCGTGAGATGTCGGTGCAACTGAACGTCGAGCTCGGCGCCTTTTTGGTCAAGGACCGTAAGGTGATCAACAAGCGTATGGATCACGTCCGAGAACTCTTCCCGATCGTTGCCGAGCGCGCGAAGGATAGAGCGGGCAGTCTGTCCGGCGGTCAACAACGCCTCGTGGAGTTCGCGCGTTGCCTGATGTTGGAGCCTGAGTTGGTGGTGCTTGACGAACCATCAATGGGGCTGGACCCAAAGACGTTGCGTTCGATGTTCAACACCATCAAGATGATGACCAGCGCGGGGCGCACCGTACTGCTCGTTGAGCAGAACGCCCGCCAGGCCCTGCGCATGAGCAGCTTCGCGGTGGTGTTGGAGAACGGGCAAGTTCGCCTATCGGGCTCCGGGCACGATGTGCTCAACAACCCCGAAATCGGCGCGCTCTATCTCGGCGGCAACATCGAGGAAAGTTCCAGTACGCCGTGAAACGTGCGTCAGAGTCAAGAAGGATGGGTATATGAGCAAACACCAATTGCGGATTGGCTGGATTGGCTGCGGGCGAATGGGAACGGCCATGGCCACTCGTTTGGTCGCGGCCGGCAACGACGTCACCGTGACCAACCGCACGAGGGCCAAGTCCGACATCCTCGGCGAACTTGGCGCCACCGTGGCTGACAACCCTCGCGACCTCGCCACGTGCGACGTGGTATTTATCATGGTCTCGGCGAACTCCGACCTCGAGGACGTGACGAGCGGCCCGCTCGGTGTGCTCGCCGACCCCGACCACGCGCCCAAGATTGTGGTCGACTGCTCGACCGTGTCGAGCGAAGTCTCCGCGCTGGTGCGCCTGGCGTGTGCCGAACGCGGGGCCAGCTTCTTGGCGGCGCCGGTGAGTGGTAATCCCAAGGTGGTCGCCGCGGGCCAGTTGACGCTCGCGGTGTCAGGCACCCGCGAGGCCTTCGACGTCGTGCACCCGTATTTCGATCAACTCGGCCAGGGCGTCACCTACGTCGGCGACGACGAAGTCGCGCGCCTGGTCAAGATCTGTCACAACATGTTCCTGGGCGTCGTCACCCAGGCAATGGCCGAAATCGTCGTGCTCGCCGAACGCGGCGGCATCAAGCGCAGCGACTTCCTGGCGTTCCTTAATGACTCGGTGCTCGGGTCCACGTTTACGCGTTACAAGACGCCGGCCTTCGTGAATCTGGATTTCACGCCCACTTTCACCCCGGTCTTGCTGCGCAAGGATTTTGACCTAGGCATGGCCGCCGCCAAGAAGATGAGCGTCTCGATGCCGGTCTCGGCGCTATGCACCGAGTTGGTCGTGAGTGCGATTGGCGCGGGCTACATCAAGGACGATTTCGCGGTCTTGCTCTTAGAGCAGGCGCGCAGCTCGGGCATCACCTTGGAGTCAGAGGAACTCTCGATAGACGACGGACTAAGTGGAGGACAGGTATGAGAGAAGGATTTGGGCCCACCATGATTACCCCCGGCCACATGGGGGTCGACTTTGAATCCCGCGTTGACTTCGATCGACTGCGCAGTTACCGACTGGACCGAGCCCGCAAGGCCCTCGACGCCAGTGAGTTCGGCGCGCTGCTGCTCTTTGACTTCTATAACATTCGATACGTCTCGAGCACCTGGATCGGCGGCGCGTTGGGCGACAAGATGTCGCGGTACTGCCTGCTCACACGAGACCACGAGCCAATTGTCTGGGACTTTGGTTCTGCGGCGCGCCACCATCAACTGTTCGCGCCCTGGCTGGAGCCCGAGAACTGCCGCGCCGGGATGCTGGGACTGCGCGGGGCGATTGCCCCGCGGGCCGGTCTCTTCGCGTCGGCGGTCAAGGAGATTGTCTCAATCCTCACCGACCACGGTGTCGCGGGTCAGCCCATTGGCATCGACATTGTTGAACTGCCTTTCCTCTTCGAAATGCAAGCGGCCGGCATCGATATCCGCGACGCCCAGCAGACGATGCTCGACGCGCGCCAAATAAAATCCCAGGACGAAATAATGCTGCTCTCTCAGGCGGCCGCCATGGTCGACGGCGTCTATCAGGACATCTTCGAAGCCTTGAAACCGGGGGTTCGCGAAAATGAGATCGTGGCGCTCGCGAACAAGCGACTCTACGAGATGGGATCAGACCAGGTCGAGGCGATTAACGCGGTCTCGGGGGAGCGGTGCAATCCTCACCCGCACAACTTCACCGACCGCATCATCCGTCCCGGAGACCAAGCCTTCTTCGACATCATCCATTCATTCAACGGGTACCGGACCTGTTATTACCGCACCCTGGGCGTGGGCAGCTCCACCGCGCCCCAGCGCGACGCCTACACGCAGGCGAGGGAGTGGATGGATAAGGCCATTGACCTGATCGCGCCCGGGGTGGGCACCGACGTGATTGCCAAGTCCTGGCCGGCCGCGACCGACTTTGGTTTTGCCAACGAGATGGCGGCCTTCGGATTGCAGTTCGGTCACGGGCTCGGGCTGGGTCTGCACGAACGGCCCGTCATCAGTCGACTGAACAGTCTGGTCGATCCCATCGAGCTCCAAGTCGGCATGGTGTTTGCGTTAGAGACCTACTGTCCCGCCACCGACGGCGTGTCGGCGGCGCGCATTGAAGAAGAGATCGTCATCACCAAGGATGGTTCTGCCATCCTCACGCGGTTCCCTGCGCAAGAGCTCATGATCGCCAATAAGTACTAGGAGAAAACCCATGGCCACTACGACTGTTCATTCCGGTCCCACTGAGATGGCGACCAAGCTCGACATGTATCGCAGCCAGGTCGCGCTGCGGGCGTTTGAGACGCGCGCCTACGACATGTTCTTAGAGAACTTGGTGAAGGGCACCAGCCACCTCTCACTCGGCCAGGAGGCCATCGCGGCGGGCTTCGCCACGGCGATGAAGAAGGACGACTGGACGTTTGCGACCTACCGTGGCCACGCGCACACCCTGGCGCGTGGCGTGCCTATGACGCCCGTGCTCGCCGAACTTTTGGGCCGCAGCAACGGTCTGATGGCCGGCAAGGGTGGCTCCATGCACCTCACCAGCGTGGAGCACGGCGTGATGGGCAGTTACGCCATCATCGGCGCGCACCTGCCGATTGCCTGCGGCGCCGCGTGGAGCGCGCAGTATCGCGGCACCGATCAAGTCGCGGTCTGCTTCTTCGGCGACGGCTCGACCAATATTGGCTCGTTTCACGAGGCCCTCAACTTCGCCGCCATCTGGAAACTGCCGGTGGTGTTCGTCTGTGAGAACAATCTCTGGATGGAGTACACGCGCACGACGGAAGTGACGTCGGTCGAGCACCCCGCGGCCGACCGAGCCGTAGCGTACGGTCTCGAGCGTATCGTCGTTGACGGCAACGACGCCGACGCAGTCTACGACGTGGCCTCGACCGCGCTCGCTCGCGCGCGCGCGGGCGAGGGGCCCAGCATGATCGAAGCCATGACGTATCGTCACGGCGGTCACTCGCGAGCGGACCCGGCCAAGTACCGGCCCGACGACGAGGTCGCCGAGTGGCTCGCGAAGGACCCGATCCCGCGCTATCGCGCTCGCCTGCTCGACGAGGGTGCCAGCGAGGAGCAACTCGCGGCCATTGAAGCCGACGTGGCGGCGCAAGTTGACGTCGCCACCGAGGAGGCGAAGGCCGGTGGCATTCCCGGCGACGACTTATTGATGAAGGACGTGTGGGCAGATGGAGGATCCTCATGGCGCAATTGACATTTCGTGAAGCAATCGCTCGCGGCATCGCGCAGGAAATGCGACGCGACGAATCGGTGGTGTTCTTGGGCGAGGACGTTGGCGCGGCCGGAGGTGTCTTTAAGGGCACGGTAGGGCTGCTCGAGGAGTTCGGTGGCGTGCGCGTGCGCGACACGCCCATCAGCGAGCAGGCGATCCTGGGCGCCGCCATGGGTGCCGCGATGACGGGATTGCGCCCGATCGCCGAGATCATGTTCTCGGACTTCTTTGCCGTGTGCTGGGACATCCTCGCCAACGAGATTGCCAAGAGCCGTTACATGACGAACGGACAGATGTCGTTTCCTCTCGTCATCAGGTCGGGCAATGGCGGCGGCTTGCGCTTCGGCGCGCAGCACTCCCAGAGTGTGGAGAACTGGGCGATGATGATTCCTGGTCTCAAAGTCGTGGTGCCCTCGAACGCGCTCGACGTCATTGGGCTCATGGCCGCCTCGATCCGCGACGACGACCCCGTGGTGTTCCTCGAAGCGAAGGTCCTCTACTCGACGAAAATGGACGTGCCCGACGGCGAGATCCTCGACACGCTGGGTTCGGCCAAGGTGCTGCGAAAGGGTGGCGACGCGACCCTGGTGGCACTCGGTGCCATGGTGCCCAAGGCGCTGGACGCGGCCGAAGAACTCGCCGGTAGTGGCATTGACTGCACGGTCGTGGACGTGCGCTCCCTGGTACCGCTCGACACGTCGACGATTCTGCGTGAAGTGGGCGCGACGGGCCGACTGTTCACCGTCGAGGAGAACCCGCGGCTCTGCGGCTGGGGTGGCGAACTGGCGTCCATCGTGAGCGAGGAGATCTTTTACGATCTCGACGGTCCGATTGTGCGCATCACCACGCCACACATTCCGCTGCCGGCCGCCGACGCCCTGGAGGACTTGGCGATTCCCTCGGTCGAACGCATCGTGACGACCGTCACGAAATCAATGAACGCATAGGCGTTCACACGCCTCCTACTAGATCGGCCTGTCACTACGGCGACCTAGGGTGAGCGGTATCGCAAAATCTTCCGGTTTCTCCAGTGGCAATGAAGTACAACGCATCATTGACGCGGCGCGCTCGCCCGAATGGAGCATCGGCGTGGGGCGAAGTGGACAGATCATGGCTACCAAAGATTCGGGTGAAATCGGTCGCCCCTGGGTGATCACCGCGGAGCGTGCCGCCGGCGGGATGCGCGTGTCGCTCTATCAGCCCGGCGACGATACTGAAGTTGAAGGTGAGGCCATCAGTGAGATCAAGGGCAACCCGCGCGAAATGGGTCGTCAGCTGAGAACCATCCTCGAAGAAACTGTGCTCGCTCTCTGAATGAGTTCAGGGGTGCCCGCGGGCCCATCTAAAATGGAGTTTCCCCCGAACCGATCGAAGCGAGCATCGAGCATTGGCCGTTGACCCCCAAATCTTTCCTGGAAGCATCCAGCGACTCTTTGCACTTCTGCACATTGATTTTGAGCCGCCGCGTCCACCGTCGAACACGGAGGTGGCCATAGCGACCCTCGCCGCCATAGTTCTGTCGCTCGTGGTCGACGCCCTCTTGGTGGTAATCGCCACGCACCTCTTCCCCTCCACCGTGGGCTACGTCCATTTCAGATTTTCGGACTACGCGAAGTTGACGGTCATCGGGGTCATCATTGCCTGCGTTGGTTGGCCCGTCGTCGCGCGCATCACGTCGCGACCGAGGTGGCTCTTCTTTCGACTCGCCATCGCGACGACGATCGTGCTGCTGCTACCGGACCTCTACATATGGCACAGTGGTCAACCCATCAAGGCGGTGGCGTTTCTGATGTGCATGCACGTGGGGATTGCCTACGTGACCTATCAGTCGCTGGTGGTCTTGGCACCAGTTCGAAGACGACGTCGCCGATTATCCTGATTCGTTAGTCGCAACCACGTGCGTAATTGCGGTGTTCAGCAATGTGGTTCCACTGCGTTATCATCGTCGTCCGTATCGTCCGAGTCGGACCCCCGCAAGGATTCGTGCTGGTCAATGTGCTTCTCCTCGCGATCGATGAGCTCCTCGTCTTTGGCTTTTTCGATCTTCACGAGTAGCGGGTCGGCCTCGGGAGATGTCCGAATCAACTCGTCAAGTTTGAGTTGCGTTGCGACCTGTTGGCGGCTTTGCGTGTGTTGAATTACGAACAGCATCACCAGCGTGATTGACGTGGCGGCCGTGGAGAAACCCTCTGACCACCGTCCAGGAAAACCCTCGATAGCCAGGACGACCGCGAAGACGAGGACCACGATGGTGACGATCGCGGCGACACCGGCGCGCGCCGTCATCTCGCCGATCCAATGCAGGATACGGCTGATCCATTGGGGAATTGTGGAGTGTTCCATGGCAAGTCCAATCAGTAGGGGCGTACGTTGAATTGGGCGGTGGCGCGAAGATCGTTCAGCGTGCTGTCGGTCATGCCGGTCAATGAACTGGTGGTGCGAAATGAAACTCGCCTCAATACAAAGAGAATTCTACTCGGTGCAAGGAATTTTGAAATCACTCGAGTAATTGGACGAGATGCCACTGGTCACGATGAATCTGCTCATGTGCAACGCATGCGCTACCAATGTGAAACATGTCACATTCCGGTGCTGCGGACACCTCACGAGGTGCTCACCGCGCGTCGTCGCGAGTGCTTCATACACCGACAAAACGAGCACCACGCGAGAAAAATCGAACGTTCAAATTCAGGACAGTGACGTTACGGAAAGGTAGGCGCCATCGAGATGTATAACTCGTGTGCGGTAGCATCGAGAGCACGATCATTGAGCGTTTGTGAAGGTGAACAGTCGGTGAAAGTTCGGTTTTGTTAATCATTAAGTAAAGAAGGTTCATCACTGATGAGTAATCCCAGCGCCTCTTATTCCATAACCATGCGTGTCGCGCTCGACAGCGCATCGGACATCCCGGCCATCGCGAGCGCCGTCAGCGGCGCCGGCGGGCTCGTGACCGCCCTCGACGTCGTTGAGCCCATAGAGGGTCGACTGGTGATCGACGTGACGTGCAACGCGTCGGATGAAGGTCACGCCGAAGTGCTCGGCGCGACCGTGGATGCGGTCGAGGGGGCGCACGTGTACGCGATCAGTGACCGCACGTTCCTGCTCCACTTGGGCGGCACCATCGCCGTCGAGCCCAAGGTCGCACTGAAGACCCGTGACGATTTGTCGATGGCGTACACGCCCGGCGTGGCGCGCATCTCGATGGCCATTGCCAAGGATCCCTCACTGGCTCGCAAGTTGACCATCAAGCGCAATACCGTCGCCGTGGTGACTGACGGTTCGGCGGTGCTGGGCCTGGGCAACATCGGACCCGAGGCGGCGCTGCCAGTGATGGAAGGCAAAGCCCTGCTCTTCAAGCGATTCGCGAATATCGACGCGTGGCCGGTGTGCCTGGCGACCCAGGACGTTGACGAGATTGTGCGAATCGTCCAGTGCATCGCTCCGGTCTACGGCGGCATCAACCTAGAGGACATCTCGGCGCCCCGTTGCTTCGAGATCGAAGCGAGGCTGCGCGACCTGCTCGACATTCCCGTGTTCCATGACGATCAGCACGGGACGGCGACCGTCGTCTACGCCGCGTTGCTCAATGCGCTGCGCGTCGTGGGCAAAGAGATGAAGGACATCCGCGTCGTGGTACTGGGTGTGGGTGCCGCCGGCGTCGCCATCAGCAAGTTGTTGCTCGCCGAAGGCGTCGGCGACATCATCGGCGTGAACCGCAACGGGATCCTGCAGGAAGACGACGCGCGCTTGGACGAAGACCGCCGCTGGCTCGCCGCACACACCAACGTGGACAAGCGTACCGGTGACCTGACGGACGCGATGACGGGAGCTGACGTATTAATCGGCGTGTCGGGATCCAATCTCGTTTCCGAGGAGCAATTGAAGGCGCTCGCTCCTAAGTCAATCGTCTTCGCGTTGGCCAATCCCGATCCCGAAGTCGACCCGATAGTGGCCCGTCGTCACGCCGCAATCGTGGCGACCGGGCGCAGTGACGAGCCGAATCAGATCAATAATGTGCTCGCGTTCCCCGGAATCTTCCGTGGCCTGCTCAACGTGGGCGCCTCGAAGATCACCGAAGAGATCGAGATCGCGGCCGGCCGGGCCATTGCCGACGTGGTGAAAGAAAGTGAGTTGTCGGCCGACTACATCGTGCCGACGGTATTTAATCCCAACGTCGTGACTGCCGTTACCGAGGCGGTCGAAAAGGTGGCTCGGGCCTCTCTACAGGTTTAGGCGGCTCCCTATAACTGGGACTACTCCGAGCGTGAGGCGCTCGGAGCGGCTTTTTTCCTACCCAGTACACTCCGAATGTCAGGTGTTTTCCTGATGGTCGCAGTTACTGCGGTGCTGTTTTGGAGGAGATCCAAATGGTTGTCCATGTTTTAGAGGCAGTTGCGGGCCTCATCATTATTCTCATCATCGCGGGAATATTAAAAGCCGTGCGAATAGTCCAACAGGGATTCGTCGGGGTGATTACCCGCTTCGGTGAGTTCAAGGACATCAAGAATCCCGGTCTGACGTTCATCATTCCCTTCATTGAGGTCATGAAGATCGTCGACGTGCGTGAGACGCCACGCACCGGCGACCGCCAGCAGGTGATTACTCGCGACAACGTTGCGGTCATTGTCAACGCGACGATCTTCAGCCAGGTCGTTGACGTGCGACTGGCCCTCTTTACGAACTCCGACTACCTAGTGAGCGTGGACAACCTGGCCCGTACGTCGGTGCGCGCCGTCTTTGGCAGTATTTCTCTGGACGAAGCGTTCTCCCAGCGCGAGCAGATCAGCACCCTGTTGCAGACACAGATGGAAGAGGCAACTGACAAGTGGGGCGTGCGCATCAACCGAGTCGAAGTCTTGGAGATCACGCCGCCGGAGCAGATTCTCCAAGCCATGGCGTTGCAGAAGCAGGCCGACCAAGAGAAGCGCGCGAAGATCCTGGAGTCCGAGGGCCAGCAGCAGTCGGCCGTGAACGTCGCCGATGGTCAACGCCAGGCCGCGATCAAGGAGGCCGAGGGTGCCCAGCAGGCGGCCATCCTGCGCGCGGAAGGTCAACGCCAGGCGCTTATCCTCGAAGCCGAGGGCCGCGCCCAAGCCATTGCCTCGGTATACGCCGCGATCAAACTGCAGGCGCCGGACCCTACGTTGGTCGCGATCTTGCAGCTCGACACGTTGTCGAAGTTCGCCGAGAGTCCCAACACGAAGCTCATCATCCCCGCCGAAAGTGCCGCACTCCTGGGTGCCGCTCAGGCAATCAAGAGCGTCATGGACAGCGTGCCAGTTTCGCCGTCATAGGTTTCGCTGCGGACCTGCCGTGCTGCGACGGCCTCAGCCGTTGGCGATTAGGGGTTGACCGGATCGACCCACAGCGTTGTGCCGAAAGCCTTGCGCACCACGATCATGGCGCCGTCGGGGATGCTCTCGGGCCATTCGGTCACGGCCTTCCAGGACTCACCCTGGATCTTGACTTTCCCCGGGTGCTGTTCGTCGCCCACCGTGTGCAAGACCACGCCACGAAGGTCAGTCATGGTGTTGCTCGTCGGTCGCGACATGTCGCGTTCGTACGGGTGGTGGTGGAAGCGACGCACGGCGAAGGGCCTCAGGAATAGCACGAATGCCCCCGAGAGCCCCAGCCAGATGATCGCTTGGAGCCAAAAAGGAGTTCCGGCCAACGCGAGAATGAAGGAGAAGAAGGCACCGATGCCTATGAACAGCGACACAAAAGCGTTGGTGTGTACTTCAGCGACCAAACAGAACAGCGCAATAACAATCCAGAAGACAGCGGTCATAAATCGAAGTATATGAGTAGTTTGTGACGCACAATCGACGGGCTCCTCACCCTAGTGGAGCCCGTATCGCGCCCGAGAGTTGCCGACGGCCGGTTTGTTCTACGAGACGTAGAACGATTTGATGTTGGTGAACTCGCGAATTCCCTGTGAAGCGAGTTCCCGTCCGTAACCGGAACGCTTGATGCCGCCGAAGGGCAGTTCGGGCATCGACGCCACGACGGCGTTGGCGAAGACCATGCCCGCCTCAATGCCCGCGATGGCCTTATCGATCTCTTCCTGATCGGTCGCCCAGATGGACCCGCCGAGTCCCCACGGCGTGGCGTTGGCCAGTTCTATTGCCTCGTCGAGGCTGTTGACGACCTCGACGACTGCGACCGGTCCGAAGAGTTCCTCGCAGCCGGCGCGCGAATCACGCGGCACGTTCGACAGGACCGTCGGCGGGTAGAAGAATCCGGGTCCGTCGGTTTTCTTTCCTCCCGTGTGCAAGGTGGCGCCCTTGGCGACCGAATCCTGGACCTGGGCGTCGATCTCGTCTCGTTGACTGGCGCTGACCAACGGGCCCATTACCGTCGCCGCGTCCATGGGGTCACCAACAACGACGGCGGCCATGGCCTCAACGAAGCCCTTAAGAAAGTCATCGGCCCGTTCTTTCACCACGATGAACCGCTTCGCCGCGATGCAACTCTGGCCGTTGTTCTGTACCCGGGCCGTCACGGCCAGGGGGATCGTGCGCTCCAGGTCTGCAGACGACGCCACGATGAATGCGTCGGATCCTCCGAGCTCGAGTACGCACTTCTTCAAATTTGCGCCGGCCAGTTGGCCGACGGTTTTTCCCGCGCCTTCAGAACCGGTGAGCGTCACCGCGACGATGCGGTCGTCGGCGATGAGGTCGGCCAATGTTTGGTGGTCGATGAAGAGGTTGGCGAACACGCCAACGGGGAATCCGGCTCGCACGAACAGTTCACCCAGGTACTTGGCCGTACCGGGCACGTTGCTCGCGTGCTTGAGCAATCCGCAGTTGCCCGCCATGATCGATGGCGCGATGAAACGAACGGCCTGCCACATGGCGAAGTTCCAGGGCATGATGGCGAGCACCGTGCCCAGCGGCTCGTAGCGGATGCCGCTTCGCGATGCCGAAGATTCAATAATCTCGTCGGCGAGCAGGGCCTCGGCGTGCTCGGCGTAGTACCGCATCGTGCCGATGCACTTGGTCACTTCACCCTTCGCGGCGGTAATGGTCTTGCCCATCTCGGCGGTGAGTTGGGTGGCGACCGTCAGTAACTCGCCTTCGAGCAGTTCGGCCGCGTGGTTCATGAGGTCGGCGCGTTCTTTGAACGACGTCGCGCGCCACTCCTGGAAGGCGTTGGCGGCCTCGGCGACCGCGCTTTCAACTTCTTGGGGAGTGTGGCCTGGATACTGCTGGATTACTTCACCGGTGGTGGGATTTGTTGAGATATATGCCATACGGTCATTATGCCTGATTGGCCCCACCCCGTCATTAGGGCCAGCACCCCGTGAAAAAAATTCATGGGTTCGCCCGTTGAACGATAGGCAACGCTGCTACGGCGACTCACCGCAGAGTGCGGTCTTAGAAACTCGCCGAAAAATCCGGTCGCAATTCGAGCCCGCTCGAGCCGTCCAGCGGTCGCACGCAGAGCACTTGATGGATCTCCAGATGCCGGCGCTCAAAGCCGACCGCCGAACCGGACATGTAGAGTCGCCACACCCGGGCGCGTTCCACACCGACTTCTTCGGCCGCCTCGTCGAAACGTTTGGTGAGGTTGTCGACCCAGTAACGAAGCGTCAGTGCGTAGTGCTCGCGCAGGCTCTCTAGGTGTCGCACCTCGAAGCCGTGGTTTTGGAACATTGACACGAGCGTGCCCACCTCGTGCAACTCTCCGTCGGGAAAGACGTATCGCTCAATGAACGCGCTGCCATTCTTAGAGGGCCCGCGCATGCCGAGCGCGATCTGGACCTGGCGTGACATCTCCTCGCTCCTGGATGGGTCTGGATCGGCGTCAAAGGAGGCCGGACGACCGATGGCGTGATTGAGGAACCTTCCGCCAGGGCGCAACAGATCGAAGACCGTCTGGGTGTAGGGCGCCAAGGAGCGTCGCCCAACGTGTTCGGACATGCCAATCGAACTGATCGCATCAAAGGGACCATCGCTGACGTCACGAAAGTCCTGGAGACGGAATTCCACCAGATCCGACACTCCCGCCAGAATTGCTTGATCCGTGGCGTAATGAAGTTGCTGTTCGGAGAGCGTGACCCCGACGACCGACGCGCCGTAGGTCTTCGCGGCGTGGATCGCCATCGCCCCCCAGCCGCAGCCCACGTCGAGCAGTCGCATGCCGGGTTTCAAGTCCAGCTTGCGTGCGACGAGGTCGACCTTTCGTAGCTGGGCCAGCTCAAGCGTGTCGTCAGGTGAATTAAAGACGGCGCACGAGTAGGTCATCGAGGGACCCAGCACCATCTCGTAGAAGTGGTTGGAGACGTCGTAATGGTGCGAGATTGCCTGCTTGTCGCGCGACCGGCTGTGCAATGTGCCGCGTTGCTTGGCTTCAATGTCTGGCGGTGCGATTGGTCGCAAGGCAGATGCGCCCACGACCGACAGCAGCGAACGCAGGTTGTTCAACTTCAAGAGTTGCTTCATGGGCGGAACGGAAAGGTCAAAGAGTGGGTCCAGGTCCCCGTCGACCTCGATATCCCCAGCGACGTAGGCCCGCGCCAGACCAAGTTCGCCGGGGTGCGTGAGTACCCGGGTCAGCGCCTCGCGGCGCAGGATTTTGAGCGTGATGTCGTTGGCTGGAGAATTGACGGTCGGCTCCGCGACGCTGCCGTCGTAGGCCTCGACGCGAAAAGGCAGTTCGTGGTTGAAAATAGAAACGACAAACGACGCAACATCCATGTCCCCTCCTTCAAGCACTCCTATCAGCAACTTTACGCCTAATTAGCCAAATTTGAAAGGGGACCCTGAGCCCCACCATATGCGGGGATTTCTTAGCCCGCGTTCGCCAGCGACGAGTCGAGAGACGTTACCCTTTTCGCGTGAAGAGAAGCCTCGCTCGTGGGACGCAGACATCGCTGTTGATGTTGAGCGCGGTTGGATTTCCTCTTGCACAGGCATCCGCATCATCCGGCGCGGAGACGTTTTCGTTCCGCCAAGTGCTGTGCTTTGCGCCGGCGGTGCGCGCGTTGCCCACACCGCAGCGGTCTAACGCCAAACTTCAGTGTTTGCCCGCGTACCGGATCGTGCCGACAAGTCTTCAGATTCATAAGTCGCCGAACAACTCGACGGGATACTTCGAAAACGTTGCTCCAGACCCCCATCTGAGGGAGGTGCCAGACACGGCGAATGTCTCAAACACGTCGAGTGTCAACGTGTTGCTCTCGGGCGTCAACGCCACGACTTCAAGCGTGCGCTACGTGCTTGGTCCCGCGTTGCTCACGTCCTTGTCCGTGAGTTCCGCCGATTCGACTCAACTTAACGGTCAGTGGGTGGTCAACTATGGACTCAGCGTGCACGGTGCGCTGTTGTGGGACGCCATTGCCAGACGCAACTTTCACGGCGAGATTGCGGTGGTAGCCAACGGCATGGTCTATTCGGTAATGATCATCGAACCATCACAGAGGTCCTATACCCAGTTGGGCGGTTTTGGCGAGATCAACGGCGGCCTGACGCAAAGTGAGGCGACAGTGCTGGCCGGGCAAATGTGGCAACCGAAGAAAAGCGGCCAGTAAGTACACCGAAGCTATGTGGCCCAACGACACACCTTGGACGCGGAGGAAATAATTCAACAGATCAATTTTGCGATTGCCACGTCGCGCATGCTCAACGTTTCTTTTCCGTTGTTGGAATAATTGATCTGGCTCCAGAGCAGAAAGTTTCCATCTACACGAAGTGGGCTGATCGTGGCATTGCGCGTGAGCGCAGGAATTGCGCCCGGCACCCGGCACCACGACGTTGCCGACGGGTAGAGGCGATAGAGGTCCTCGCGCGGTGTCGCCGGCACTTGCATCACCGCGAACAACGAGCCGTTCGAGGCCAGGGCAAATGAATTTCCCAGGGGCGCACTATCGGGTGCGTAATTCATGTTCGGCACCACGGGCAGTGCCACGTAGGACCACGTCCGGCCCGAGGTTGTTGATCGAAGCAGCGAGTACTGCGAAGAAGGATCAAGCAGCAGGAGATCGTGGCGTGACGTGGCGACCAGCTGTTGGGAGAAGCAGCTGTTGACCGACGTGACCCAGGATGAATTGGTCCAGCGAATGCCAGAGGATTGCGTGGCACCCGAAGGTCCGAGCAGCAGCGACTGGTACGAACCGCTCATGTTGCAGTAATTCACTCCATTCGCGCCAAAGGACATGCACGGACCCGCATCCGGGCATCCTTGCGTTGTCGCCGACCAGGTCGCGCCACCGTTTGAAGTAACTTCGGCGACCGAGTAACCATTTCGGGTGCCCGAAGGGAATTGTCGGTTTTCATCAACGTCATCATTGAAGAGCGCCAGCACGTGGTCGCCGATCACGGTGAAGCCACCAAAGGCCTCGATCGTCATTCCCTTTGGGATGGGAACAGTGTGCCAGGAGGCGCCATCGTTGGTGGTGTAGAGCGGCGCGGTGTAGACGGGAGGAATGCTCCCGCCCTGCGCAGAATCGAAACCGGCGTAGATGCTGTTTACGAATTTCGGATCAAGCAGCACGGTCGAGCATTGAGGGAACGATCCGATCCTGGCGGAAATGCTGAGCGTCGTGCCGTGCAGTGCCGCCGGCACCCCCGACGTGGGAATCGACTGCTGTCGGACGCCACCGGTAACCACCAGGCCCGTCGGCAGACACCAGGCAACGAGGTTTGAGTTGTACTTAGGTGTGATGGCAGAAAGACCCGACCACGATGACGACACGGTGGAAATCCGTCCCAAATCCGCCCAGGTGGTTCCTGGAACGACGTGCAACACCCTCGGCGTCACGATGATATTGATTCCTCCATTTTCCGAAAGTGGCACGTAGGAGAGGTTGCGATACTTGCGATGTGGATAACCGGCCGCTACGGAGATGGAATAGCTAATAGCGCTGCGACCGATGAGTGACTCCAAAGGTGCCCAACCCTTCATGATTATCTTGTCCCCGACTTGGGCTCTCGTGGAACTCAAGGTCATTGTTTCGCACTGTCTTCCGCTTACGCATCGTGTGGGTGTAGGAGCGTCCAATTGCAGGGTGGCGCTCGCTTCAGCGGGTCGCAGGGCGCAACCGGAGATGTCGAACAGGCACTCGATGCCTATCTGATACGAACCAGAGATCAGGGGGTGAACGGAAACAATGCCGTACTTTCGCTCGAGCCACGCTGTTTCGGGAACCTTGAATTTGGCTCGAAACAACGTGGCGGACAACCAGTGAAGTTGAATGCCTTGATCTTGGACACCGTCTTCACAGCCGTCCCAACAGAGTGAGGGCAGCGACTGCTTCAACGCTTTTGTTGCCGGTTGCTTTAAGTGCCCGAATACAGAAACGAGTTGGCCGGGCTTCGCAGTCTTGGAACCCAGCGTCAGGGAAACACTGTTGCCGGCATCGGGCGAAGTAATCGTGGTGGTGGGCGGATGATACGACTTCGACCTTCCGAAGAAGTCAGCTTGCAGTGATGCCACCAAGGTTGAGCTGTTTAGGTCAGGCACGCGGAAGCACGCGGTGAAATCTCCGTTTAACGACTGAGTGACGTAGTCGCCGTTTGTCCCGCACGCCGACGATGGCGGAATGTCCGCGGTGGGAGCCGGCGTACCCTTGTACGGCGGCGGCGAACTGTTTTGAGATGTAGCGCAACTCGCGAGCACGAGTGCGGCAGACGAAATGATGACTCCGAGAAGGAAGCAATTTCTCTTCTGATGTGATTTTTCTGCCACTCTCTCCCCATTTGAAGGTACGTTCGGTGCGTCCGAGTCTCCAGGAATCCACCCTAACTAGGCCGG
>JBEKQN010000003.1:0-43582 GCA_049519675.1 Acidimicrobiales bacterium
AATCCGGCGGCCCCAGTGACGAGAATTCTCAAAAGAGTCCTCCGGATCGACCGGCACACCGACGCTGCGATGAACCGTGCGCCGTCGTCACATCCTGTGTCCGCCCATTCAAGTAACGAGGTGGACACAGGCATTTACGCCACAATATTGACCGCCAGTTCATGCGCTGAGTCTATAGAAGCGTCAATATTAGGCCCGGTTTCGACCGGGAACTGGTCGATGAATGTGGAAGTCACGTTCGAGTTGCTTCGCCCACACGAATGTCAACGCCAGACGGGCTTGAGTGGTTCAACAGGTTCTCCGACGGATGAGCGATGTCTAGGACGTAGTCACTGCCCAATGCGCGGTTCACCAGATTACGTCCGAGCCATCGTTGAAAGGGCTCTCGGCACCCAACAATTCGTCGGTGCAGGCCTGATTTTTCACTCGGGACGTGGCCCTTCCATGCAAGGGCATGCTGGAAGAACCACCTCAGCGAGAACTGAGATCCGACCTCGTAGAATCCGAGGTGCATCGGAATCATTTCATAGAGAAATGCGAAATCATCCGACTTGTTCGGCTTTTGTCTAACGTTTGAGGCCCCGTAGTTTGAGCGAAATGAATTCACATTTTCAAGGAAGCGTCGACGTATCGAACCACTCACAGCGATCACCGAGACACCGGGAGACAGGGCTCTTCGCGCTCGACGATCAGGTTGTGTCTCGGACTAAATAAGTGTCGTGCCCCGAGACAGAATCGCGCGTCGTTTACTTGACCAATTCCGTGAAGACCACGAGGTTCGAGAGATAGTGATGCGTACCGGAGTCAAAGGTCCCGCCACAGGTCACCAGTTGCAGCGCACTATAGGAACGCGGTCCGTACACGAGACGATCGGGAAATTTGCTCTTCAGATACATTCGCAGCCCGATCACCTTGAAACGCACGACCTGGCCATCGGCCAATTTCACCGACACTTCATTCCCGGGTCGCAAACTGGCCAGACGATAAAAGGCAGCTGGGCCGTTGACCGAGTCCACGTGACCCAATATGACGGCGGAACCCGCCTGTCCCGGCGACGGTCCCAGTCGATACCATCCCGGCACGGTCCAACTCGTAGGCACCTGCACAGTCCCGTTCTTATTGAGCCCTAATTCACTCAAACCATCTGACAGACCAATCGCCGGAATGGATAGATGGACGGGAATAGACCGAGCGACGCTGCGAGCGACCAACTTTAGGGGAGTGAGTGAAGGGTCGACGGGATTTGAAACAGACGACAGTTGTGCTACTCGAGTCGACGCCGAAGAGGAATTGAACGGCGAAGGACGGGATTCTGAGAGGGTGGCGAGGTTCGAGGCAGTGACCGTCGTAGCCGACGCCTCGAAATTGATGTGCCCAACGCCAGTCACCTTCGAGCCGGAGGGTGAGGTCTTGCCGATCGGTCCAGGAATGCTGGGACCCACCTTGGGGCCGTGCAGACCGGAAATTAGGACAATCACCCCTATGGCAATCAGCACGAGGGAGGCAACCACCCACAACGTGGTGGGTCGTCGCCTCTCGTGAGTTGATTCCACGTCGGTCAACTTACTACCGTCTAATTCCACGTCTGCAGAGGTTCTGCGAAGGTGTCCAAAGGTCAACATCATCTCTACCCACGTGGCCACGATCAACGACCCTTAGACAAGCAATCCCGATGATGATTCCGTCAAACAGAAGCAACGCGGCGTGAATCGACCAAGAAGCGATTCCTGCTGGTATCGATCCGGTTCAGTCTCCTCGCGTTCATGATGACAACTAGGTCGAGCTACCAAACCTTTTTTACCGAAGTTGCTGGTATCGTCTCCATCGGGAAGTTCCGATCGACGCCAAAATCAACCTCCTGTGGTTGAGGGTTCGGGGAAGCGATGCAACGTGGCTAAAAGTCCTGAAAACTCCGATTCGGCGCCAGGCCCTGGGGATTTGACGGACGACCTAGGTTCGGCCCTTGAGGCTGACCAGTTCTTCCTGATGTACCAACCCATCATGGACCTGCACACGGATGCCTTTGCCGGCGTTGAGGCACTCATTCGCTGGCGTCACCCCGATCATGGCGTGATTAATCCTGAAACGTTCATTTCTAAACTTGAAAACAGCGGCGAAATCGTCCCGGTGGGTCGTTGGGCGCTCGTCACCGCCAGCGCCCAGGGCGCGCTCTGGCATGCCAAGGGTTATCGATTTGCCGTTTCAGTGAACATCTCCTCAAAACAATTGGAATCAGCGGGATTCACTGATGACGTGGCCGAGGCACTGTCGTCCAGCAGATTCGACCCCGCTCTACTGGTACTCGAATTCGCGCAAGAGACGCTCACGAGAGACGCCGAATCAACGCTCCAGCGATTAGAGCCCCTGAAAAACTTGGGAGTGCAGCTTGCGGTCGACGATTTCAATCCCGACGATTCTCCTCTGGCCGAACTTGAACGATTTCACATCGACATCGTCAAACTCGACAAGGACTTCATTTCGGGAATCTCTAGCTCACCCGACGCGTCCAAGATTCATGACCTCGTCCAACGCTCGCGAACGCTTGAGATTCAGATCTTTGCGTCGGGTATCGAAAATGCCGAACAGGTAAAGCAACTCCAAATTGAAGAAGTGAACGTTGGGCAGGGCTTCTTCTTCTCCACGCCACACGAAGCCGGCGAAATCGACCAATTCCTGGAGGATTTCGCGATCTTCTCGGGAAAACCTCTTTGAACGGCGCCTCCGTTATCAACCGCGCGACTTGCCATCATCCAATGTCAATCCGAGAAGGATCCCCTCGGACTCGGACAACTATCTCGAATAGGTACGACCAGAGGATGATTCGTTGAGACCGCGAAAAGCGAAAACCGAGGAACCCGAAGTTGTCCTCGCTGAGCGCCGGCGCAGGGCCTCCGACGTCTCAGAGGGAGAGGCGGGTCGAGCGAGTGCCTTACGCCAGCAACACACGGCGCGGCGCGCGGAGAACTCCGCGACATCTCTAGGAACCACGGCCGACACCAATTTGACCGAGCTGCTACGTATTGCGGTTCCCTCATTCTGCGACTGGTGCGAAATCAACCTGGTTGAACCAACCGGAGAACTTCGCCTCTTCGGCGTGCGAAGTAGTGACTGCGAGCATGAAAGCGACGAAAATAAGGTCCACGACTGCGATTCACAGGCAATGTCGACGCGCGTTCCTGATCTGGCGTTGATTACCAAGCGAGTTCTCGACCAAGGCCATACCGAAAGTTGGTCCGTCCATGACGGAGAGCTGCCGTGCTGTCTCGTCATTGCGATGCGCGTGAACGACCAGATATTTGCCACGGTGGCCTTTGTGGTCAATGACTCACGGGCAGGTTTTGGACTCTTAGAGATCGAGGCGGCCCAAGATGTCGTCTGGAGCACGGCCTCTGTTATCGAACGAATCCAATTACTTCAAAATGCCCGCGAGGCCGTGCGCCACACTCAGCGAGTCGCGAGCCAATTGCACCAACTCATCGCCGCGTCAATTACCGTCGCCGGGCTTCGCAGCGAGCAGGAGATCCTCACGAGTCTGGCGAGCAGCACTCGCGGCGTTTTCGACGCCGACACTGCGGTCGTGACGTTGGAAGCCGGACCCTCCACATCACTATGTGGCGTGGCCCACCGGGGCGAAAAGCCGGTTTGCATCACTCCTGGTGACGACCACCTCCTCCAGGAGATTCCTCACTCTCTGGCGGGAAGTTCGACACCGTGGCGAGAAGACGGTTGGTTGGTCGCTCCGATTCTTGAGCGGAGAGATCTCGCGCGCGGCGTTGTCGCCATTCGCCGTACATCCAGTTCGGAATTTGGCGCCGAGGACCAGGAGGTGCTGACCCTGCTGGCCCAAATGGCGTCGACCGCTCTGGGCGCGGTCCAGCTCAGTCGAACAATTCAGCACAGTGAAACTCGTTGGCGAATACTCGTCGAAACAGCCCCGATTGGCATCGTCGAAATTGATGGCGAAAGCCGTGTTTCCTGGTGGAATCAGGGTGCCGCAAGGATTTTCGCGTGGCCGGACTACGACGAACCTTCCCGGTCCGACCAGGTGTTATTCCCCCATGACATATTAGGAGCCTTGGACACGTTGTGGGCTGATGTCCAGTCCGGGCGTTTTGCCAGCGGTCGTGAACTCGGAGACGTTGAAATTAGAGGTCGACGACGAGATCTCACGGCCTCCGCCGTGCTTCTGCCCTCCGGCGAGGGAGAGACGAGAAGCATTTTGGTCCTCGTTGACGACGTGACCAACCACCGCGAACTCAAATCCGAACTGCGCCACGCTCACCAAATGGAGATTCGCGGTCAGGTCGCTAGCAGCGTCGCCCACGATTTCAATAACTTGCTCACGCTTATCTCGGGCTACGCCGAGATTCTCTCCGGTGGTGACGGATTGGACGAACGGGCGTCTCAAATGGTGAGGGAGATTCAGGCCACCGCGTCTCGGGCTTCGTCATTGACGGAACAACTCCAGTCCATCGGGCGCACCAAGGCGCCCGAACCAGTCGTCCTCGACCCCGAGTCGGCCATATCGTCAATTGGCGAAGTGCTCGAACGAATCGTGGGAGCGGACATCGCCGTCATTTGGTCGTTCGCGGAAAATGTCGGAAATGTGCGGGTTGACGCCGATCAATTCGAACAAATGGTGCTCAACCTCGCCCTGAACGCACGCGACGCCATGCCCGACGGAGGACAACTCAGTATTTCGGTGGCGTCCCACGAGATTGATGGTGACCAGGCGTACACGCTGAACGTGACGAGCGGCAACTACGTACATATTTCGGTCACCGATACCGGGATGGGGATGGACGAAGCGACTCGCGAACGCTGCTTCGAACCGCTCTTCACGACCAAAGGGCCCTTTGAAGGCACGGGCCTTGGCCTCGCCGCCGCCCGTCGGCTGATCCAAGACAGCGCTGGATCTATTGAGTGCCGCAGTGAAGTTAATCGCGGCACCACGTTCGACGTCTACCTTCCCGTTGTTCACGAGCCGTCGGCAATAGAACCCGCGCTCGCTCAAACCCCACCGGTCCATCGTCCCGCGACCATTCTGCTCGCCGAAGACGACGATGGACTGCGCCGACTGGTTGTCCAGACCCTGGAACGCAACGGCTACCTGGTGCTCGAAGCCAACTCGGGCGAACTGGCACTTGAATTGGCCCGCGACTTCGAAGGCACCATCGACATACTGTTGAGCGACGTCGTCATGGCACTCATTTCGGGCAACGACTTGGCTCTCGCACTACAGGCGGCCAATCCACGGCTGGGCGTCGTACTGATGTCGGGCACCGCGGATGAAAAAGTACTGGAGGGACTGCTACCAAACACCAGCGCGTTCTTAGCGAAGCCGTTTCGACCCAGCGCCCTCGTTGAACAGGTCCAATCCCTGCTCGCCCAGCGCGACGGCGTGCCCGCCCCACCGTCGCCAAAGCACTGAAACCGACGACCGCCGGGACTCGGGACTAGGAGATTGGTTCTGGTTCGAACCGGTAGCCAACCCCGCGCACGGTCGTGATCCAACGCGGGTTGTCCGGGTCGACTTCAATCTTCGCGCGAAGTCGGCGTATGTGCTCGGTGACGGTCGCCTCATTTTGCCACTCACTCGACGACGACCACACGTGTTCGAGGAGTTGCGCGCGCGAATACACCTGACGCGGCGACGACGCAAGAAATGCGAGCAGCGCGAACTCCTTGGACGTCAGCTCCAGCAGGGTGCTGCCAATGCGCACCTCGTGGGTGCTCTCATTGATTTGCAACTCACCAAATCGCATGGTGGGCGCATCAATGTGGTGCTGGGTGAGGCTGACGCCGGCCCGGCGCAGGACCGATTCAATCCGCGCCGACACCTCGCCGAGCGAAAAAGGCTTCACAATATAGTCATCGGCGCCCAACTTCAGTCCGGCGATCCTTTCGGATTCGAGGCCCCGTCCGGTAAGAAAGATCGTCGGGACGTCACTGATCAGGCGAAGCTCGCGCAGCACGTCGCGACCATCTTCAGAGCCCAAAACGATGTCGAGCAGGACCAGGTCGGGACTGAGTGACGACGTCGCCGTGAGCGCACCGGCGAGGTCCGACGCCACCGCTACTTCGTAGCCCTCGCCAGAGAGGAACTGTTCCAGGAGCTTGATGATGTCTAGGTCATCTTCGACTATAAGAATCCTGGTCAACGCGGTCCACGCCAATTTTCGCTGAAGTGTGGCGTAGGTTCAGATTGCATTCGTCCGCTTGGAATGTAAAAACCTGAGCATTCTCGTGCTCTACAAACTCTGTACAAACGCACGAAAGACATTCTATGGATGTTCACCTCGTCCTCAAGGTGCCTGTTCAAGAAACTTTGAGAATCTGCCGGCGCGGGCTCGCGCACTCGCCAATCAGTCCCTCTGCTCGAGACGAGTGAGCCCACCCTGCGCCGATTTCGCAGCGTGCGCGATTTCGATCCGTGTTGCTCCGGGCGCGGCCCGACCCCAGCAGGAAGCCCCGTCACGGGACGTCTGCGTCAACGGTCGAATGCGGCTGGCTTTTTTCCGCAGGGACCGCTCCCTGTCGGCATTCAAATCCCGACTGGTCTTGTCGGGAATCGTGGATTAGCATACAAATACTGGTTAATCATGAAGAGAAGGTGCCCAATATGACCAAAATTGCCGACGACATCACCCAACTCGTTGGGGGTACTCCGCTCGTGCGAATCAATCGTTTGAACCACGGCACGAATGCCGAAGTTCTAGCCAAGCTTGAATATTTCAATCCGGCCCACAGCGTCAAGGATCGGATAGGACTAGCGATGATCGACGCCGCCGAACGAGACGGGCTCATTGGACCCGACACCATCATCCTCGAGCCGACGAGCGGCAACACCGGCATTGCGCTCGCAATGGTGGCCGCCGCCCGCGGTTATCGCTGCGCCTTTACGATGCCCGAAACCATGAGCAAGGAACGTCGCGCCTTATTGCGCGCCTACGGCGCCGAGTTGATTCTGACGCCAGGGCCCGACGGCATGGGCGGCGCAATCGCCAGAGCTGAGGAGTTGGCCGCCAGCGACCCGCGGTACTTCATCCCCCAGCAGTTCAATAATCCAGCCAATCCCGCGATTCACCGAGCGACCACCGCCGAGGAGATCTGGAACGACACGCAGGGCGAGGTCGACATATTCGTAGCCGGCGT
The DNA here is from genome assembly GCA_049519675.1 of Acidimicrobiales bacterium. Lineage (GTDB taxonomy): Bacteria > Actinomycetota > Acidimicrobiia > Acidimicrobiales > RAAP-2 > RAAP-2. The sequence goes on from JBEKQN010000003.1 coordinate 7,156, forward strand.
CGGCACCGGTGGCACCATCACGGGCGTCGGGGAGATCCTCAAGCAACGCAAGCCCGAAGTGCAGATAATTGCCGTGGAACCGGCTGCGTCGCCCGTGCTCTCGGGTGGAGTCAAAGGACCACACCCGATCCAGGGCATCGGCGCCGGATTCGTGCCCGCCGTGCTCGATACCGAGGTCATCGACGAAATCATCACCGTGGCCAACGACGACGCCTTTGATACCGCCCATCGTGCCGCACGCGAGGAAGGACTCCTGGTGGGAATTTCTTCCGGTGCGGCATTATGGGCTGCGCTCCAAGTCGCCGCCCGACCCCAAAACGCAGGCAAGCAGATCGTGGTCGTCATCCCCGACTTCGGCGAGCGGTATCTCTCCACACCGCTCTTCGAAGGACTCACCGACTAAGTGTCGAGCGTCCTGCGCCAAGACCTTCACGCGGCGCGCTCTCGCGACCCCGCGGCGCGCACGGCGCTCGAGGTCGCCCTCACCTATCCCGGGGTTCACGCACTCTGGGCGTATCGCGCGACGCACTGGCTGTGGACGCATGACTTGAAACTGGCCGCGAGGTGGGGATCGTCGATCGCCCGACTGTTCACCGGAGTTGAGATCCACCCCGGCGCGACCCTTGGTGTGGGCATTTTCATCGACCACGCCATCGGCGTCGTCATTGGCGAAACCGCCGAAGTGGGAGATGACGTCACCATCTATCAGGGCGTCACGCTCGGCGGCACCAGCCTGGAGCACGGCAAGCGGCACCCCACGATTGGCAACCACGTCACGATTGGTGCCGGCGCCAAGATATTGGGTCCGATCACAGTTGGCCACGGCAGTCGCATCGGCGCCAACGCCGTCGTCGTGGGCTCGGTGCCGCCCGACTCGGTGGTGGTTGGGATCCCGGGTCGAATCATTTCGAGAACGAAACCGCGCCCGGGCGCGACACACCAGGACATCGACGATCTGCTCATGCCCGATCTCGTTGGTCTCAGCCTGCAGTCGTTGGCCAACCGGGTTGACGGTCTCGAAACACTGGCCGGCACCGAACACCATGAGCGCCAGGTGCGACCCCCGGAGTCGGGCATCTGGTCGGGCGAAGACTTCTCGATCTAGATCAACGCGTGGTGCTCAGGCACTGCACCAAGAAAGCCAAGAAATCTCCACCGCACAAACACTGAGATAATTTTGAAATCCAACTTCTCTACACTTGGGCAATGCGCAAACTGATTCCTTACCTCATACTCGGTGCCTTGACGGTTCTCGCCGGCGGCGCGGCGCTGCTGTCGTGGCACCAATCGGACGAGCCGGTGGGACTGTCAATTTATGACTGCAATAGCCAGGGACTCGTGACGCCGAGCAACTTCGTTCTCTCCTGCGCCGACGCGAATACGCTGCTGAAGAACCTGCACTGGACAGATTGGAACAAATCCACCGCCTACGCCACGGGCATTGCGTCGTGGAACAACTGCACCCCTGACTGCGTGAGCGGCACGTGGCACTCTGCACCCATCACGGTGTACGCCTATCGAGTTCGCGACGGCCACTACACCCGAATGAACAGTCATCACAGCTCGCTCTTTAGCGAAGGGCCGTTCGACGCAGCCGTCTATCCGCCAACAAATTAAGAATGTTCTTAAGACTCGCGTGGGCGTGCATTGCGACACCAACGCCGCGCAGACCTTACTTATACTGAAGTTGGCGAGCAGTCGCGTTTAGCCCGACGTTTTTGGGATCCACATCCCGTCATCACTGCGCGTGAAGCGTTCAGCAACGGAAGTCCTAGATAGCGGAGTCAGTAATGAAATTCCTACGCACAGCCCTCGTATTTGCCGCCAGCGTGTCGGCGGCAATCGTGCCGGCGCTGGCCGGTGCCGCCCCCGTGTGGCCGGCCTCAAGAATCGTGCTGCTGCCCGCCGGCGCGAAGGGCGTGCCCAGCGGCTACTTGCCCGCCCTCGCGTGCTCGTCCGTGGGCAACTGCGTTGCGGGTGGGGGATACACCAACGCGGCGGGCACCAACGAGGGCTTGCTTTTTAGTCAAGTCAACGGCGCGTGGAGGAGTCCGGTGACGATCACGCCGCCAGCGAACGCGGCGGCGATCGCCGGGATCAACGTATTCGCCGATGCGTGCGGGGCGACCGGTTATTGCAGCGCGGTGGGCACCTACTTCGACAAGTCCAACAACTCGCAGGCCTTCGTCGACAGTGAAGTGGGTGGGGTGTGGCGCGGCGCGGTGGCAGTGGCACTGCCCGCTAATGCCGTCGTCAGCAATCAGAATGCCCAGCTTCACTCCGTTGCCTGCTCCTCGGGCGGCAATTGCAGCGCGGTGGGGACCTACAGCGCCAAGGCGTCGCCGCTAGCCGCGACCGAGGGCCTCGTCGTCAACGAAGTGGCGGGCGTGTGGCAACGCGCCAGCGAGGTGCGACTGCCACCGGGCACCAACGTCAACCCATTTGTCCTGCTGAACCAAGTGGCGTGCGCCTCGCCGGGCAATTGCAGCGCAGTCGGGTCCTACATTGACAGCAACGGTGCCACGCACGGTCTGCTCGTCAGCGAATTCGCCAACCGCTGGTTGGCGGGACTCGCGCTCGCGTTGCCCGCCAACGCCAGCTCCTTTCCCGATGCGTCGCTCAGTTCGATTGCCTGCATCTCTGCGGGAAACTGCGACGCCATCGGCACATACGACAACACCCAGGGCGACGTGGAAGGTCTCACCGTGGTCCAGTCTTCTCGCTCCTGGAAGCGCGCGTCAGCGATGGCGATGCCCCCGAGCGCCGCATCGAACCCGCGGGTGTTCTTTTACGGATTTAACGGCATCTCGTGCTCGTCGTTGGGCAACTGCAGCGCCGGCGGACAGTACCGCGACAGCGCCGGTGACTACCAAGGTTTCATGGTGAACGACGTGAACAGCACCTGGCAGGTCGCCGACGAACTGAAACTGCCGGCCAGTGCGCCCCAGGTGGGCAAGAACGGCGGCGTCGTCGCCCTCACGTGTCCGTCGAACGGCAACTGCAGTGCCGGCGCGGCGTATCTGGACGCGACGGGCAACTACCAGGCGGTCGTAGTCAACCGGGTGAACGGCACGTGGCTCACCGGCGTCAAGGTCACGTTGCCAGGGGGCGCTACCAGTGTCGGTGTCGACGGCGGCGTGTACGGACTGATCTGCAAGGCGGTCAACCAGTGCACCGCGACCGGCAGCTACCAGCGCACTGCGACCGTCTACGAAGGATTCACGCTCTCGTCGAACTAGTCAGCGTCGAAACGGGCTCGGGTTGGACGCCAATTTCGGCACTCGCATGCGCGCGATGATGCTGCCCGGCGACGGGTGGATGTACGCAGCGATGCCGAGGTCTCCGGCAACCGAGAGGAACATGAAGGCGTCCTCGGGCGAGAATCCCCACTCGTCCACCAGTAACTTTGACGCCTCCTCGCAGGCCATCTGTAGCGCGTCATCAATGTTGTCCGGCGACGTGGCGTGCGTGTAGAAGGCGTCGGCCGTCTCGGTGATGGGCCAGGCGCCGCACTTGTTCTTGATGACGTCGACCCTGATGAGGGCGGTGCCGCCGATCTCGACGCCCGTGCCGCAGATCTCGCCATCGCCCATTGTCGCGTGCATGTCACCAATGGCGAGTTGTGCGCCGCTCTGGAACACGGGCAGATGGATCGTTGCCCCTATGCCATTGATGCGGTCGTCCATGTTGCCGCCGTGGCGCCCGGCAAAAAAGGTGGAGATGTCGCCCGACTCGGGCGACACGCCAATCACGCCGAACATCGGTCGAGCGGGAAACGAGACGCGTTCGTTCATCTTCACCACGCCGTCAGCAACTTTGAAGATGCGCGTGGTGGGTGAATGCACCCGATGAATGAGTTGACCCCAGCTCGGGATGCACATCGCGGCGCCCTGGGGCCCGGGACGAATGTCGATCAGTGTCACCGACAGCGAGTCGCCGGGCTCGGCGCCGCGCACGCCAATCGGTCCGGTCGCACTGTTCACCCGACTCAGGTCGATTTTTTCCAGCGTGTCGTCTTCGTTCTGCACCTGTCCGGTGAAGCAGTCCCAGGTCTCCATCTCGATCAGCGCGCCCGATTCCACGCTCACGACGGGTTCACGTTGGGCGTCAAAGGACCAGACGTGCTCGTCGCGACCGATCGTGGTCATCGTTTCGTTCATGCGGCTCCCGTGGCTAACACTGGATTAAAGAGTAAATCAACGGGGTTCAGCAGTGCTTGCGACCAGTTCCCGAGAAGTTTCATCCATTTTCTACCTTCCGATTGCCCCCTTTTCACCTTGCGATAACCCGGGTTTCTTACGTTGGCCATGTGGCACGCGAACGACTTCACACCCTCCTGAGACTTCGCCAACGTGTCACCCTACGTAACAACGCCGCCGCTCACGGCGCGAGGAGTCAACGTGCTTAGCCCCGAGGGCCGCAGCGTCGTGCTGGTCGTAGAGGACGAGCCGAGCTACCAGGAGGCCCTCAACATCGGCCTCACGGTCGAGGGCTTCGTGGTCCTGGGCGCGAGCAACCTGGCCCAGGCGCGCCAACTCATGACGAGCACCCGTCCGGATCTCGTGTTGCTCGACGTCATGTTGCCCGACGGATCGGGCATTGACTACTGCCGCGAGATCTTCGACTCATCGCGAGTGCCGGTCATCATGGTCTCGGCGCGCACCAGCGAAGTCGACATCGTGCTCGGCCTCGAGATCGGTGCGGCCGACTACGTGACCAAGCCGTACCGACTGCGCGAGCTCGTCGCGCGCATGCGCGCCGTGCTGCGCCGACCCATCACCAACGATGAGGATGAGACCATCGTCTTCGGCGACGTGCGAATTGACCTCGTTCGCCGCACCGTCGCCAAGCAGGGCATCGAGGTCGAACTGAGCCGCAAGGAGTTCGATTTGTTGGCGCTCTTTGCCTCGCGTCTGGGCCAGGTCGTCACCCGCGATGTCTGCCTGGACACGCTGTGGTGGGGGCTCGAGCTCACCGACACCCGCACGCTCGACACGCACGTCAAGCGCCTGCGCCAGAAGATCGAGACCGATCCCGCCAATCCGCGCCACCTGCTTACCATCCGTGGGGTTGGCTTCCGCCTCGACGCCTAACCTGCGACTATGCACGTAGGTGACCTGGCCCCCGATTTCACGCTGCTCGACCAGAACGGGACGTCGCGGACGCTCTCGACCCTGCTCGACGGCGGCCCCGTCGCCCTCTTTTTCTATCCCGCCGCCATGACGACGGGGTGCACCAAGGAGTCGTGCCAGTTCCGCGACCTCGCCGGCGAATTTCAGGCTCTCGGCGCCCAGCGCATCGGCATCTCCATGGACAGCGTGCAAAAACAGTCAGAGTTCACGCAGAAGAATCAGTTGGACTATCCGTTGCTCGCCGACGTGGGCGGACACGTCGCCCGGCAATTTGGTGTCAAGCGTTCGCTCGACTTCCTCAAGGTCAAGCGCTCCACGTTCGTCATTGACCGCAACCGAAGGATCGTCGACATCATCAACAGTGAAATCAACATGAACGTGCATGCCGAGCGCGCCCTGGACGCCCTGAAAACGCTTCCTAGCTAACCAACGATGATCGCGGGCGCCGGATCCGAGAGGAACCGACCGATATGCGCCAGCACCGCCGACGCCATCGCGCCGTCAATCTGGCGGTGATCAAAAGACATGGCCAATTCGACGACGTGGCGCACCACCACTTCGTCATTGACGACCCACGGCGCCTTCGCGATCTGGCCAATGGCGAGGATGGCACCGGTCCCGGGCGGCAGGATCGGCATCGCTGCGTCCACGGCGTATGGGCCCACGTTCGTAATTGTCAGCGTGGTGCCGATCATCTCGTTCGGCGTCGTGGTGCCCGCCCGTGCCTTTTCGACCAGGACGTTGAGGGCGCCCGCCATCGCCACGAGGTCGAGCTGATCGGCGCCCTTGATATTGGGCACGATGAGACCGCGGTCCGTCGCGGCGGCGATGCCGAGATTGACGCTGCGGCGAACTATGACCTCATGGGCCTCGGCGTCGAAGCTCGAGTTGATACCCGGGAAGTTCCGCGCGGCGTCACACACCGCGAGCGCGGTGATGGTGAGTGGTGAGAGACGCACTCCCGCGAGGCCGGGGTGCTTCTTGAGCGACTCGAGCAGCTCCACGGTGCGCGTGGCGTCCACGCGCACCCACACGGCGGCGTGCGGCGCACTGAAGGCGCTTTGGACCATGGCTTCGCTCATGGAGCGCAGCACGCCCTTGACCGCGATGCGCTCTTCCTTGGGTCCACTCGACCACGACTCAATTTCGCGTCCCACGAACCGCGACGTGGTCGTCGGACCGGTTATCGGAGCGCTCACGCGCGTCGAGGGCGTGGGTGTCGCCGATCCATTGAGGGCGCGCTCGACGTCGTCACGGGTGATGAGCCCGCCGGGGCCGGTGCCCTGCAGCGCGGCCACGTCCACGCCGTGCTGCTTGGCGTAGAGGCGCACCGGCGGGGTAGATCGTGGGGCGAGACCGGGGCTCGAGGTGACGGCGGCGGCGGGCGCGGGAACCTGAACCGGCGCTGATGGCGTCGCGCCTTGGCGACGGTGCTTGCGCGTGGCGATGCCCTCTTCATTCGCGACGCCGTAACCCACGAGCACGGCCTGGCGGCCCTCGTCACTGGTCACTTCGGCGACCGGCTCATCGATGGTCGCGGTCGATGTTGGCTTCGTCGACGTCTTGGCCTTGGCCTTGGTCGCGCCGGCACCGCCCACTTCAAAAGTGATGAGGGGCTGGTGGACTTCCATGACGTCGCCGGGGCTTCCGTGCAGGGTCACAATCGTGCCCGCGTACGGACTCGGCAGCTCGACGGTCGCCTTGGCGGTCTCAATGTCCACGAGCGGCTGATTCAGGATAACGACGTCGCCCACTTGGACTTTCCACTCGACGATCTCGGCCTCCACCAAACCTTCGCCCACGTCGGGCAGCAAGAATATTTCTTCACTCACCTCTAAAACTCCATCACTCGGTCCACGGCGTCGAGAATTCGGTCTACCGTCGGGCGATAGTCGTCTTCGAGGCGGGTGGGCGGATAGGGCACGTGATACCCGCTCACGCGAAGCCCCGGGGCACGCATCGAGTAGAACGCGCGTTGTGACACTTCGGCCACGATCTCGGAACCAACCGAAGCCGTGTGCGGCGACTCCTGTACCGCGATGAGGCGGCCGGTCTTTTCCACCGATTTGACCAGGACGTCAATATCCAGCGGCGCCAAGGAACGCGCATCGATCACTTCGAGCGACACGCCCTCGCCCTGGGCGGTGTCGGCCGCGCGCAAGATGGTCTTGAGTGACGCGCCGTAGCCCACGACGGTCACGTCGGCACCCTCGCGTCGTACGACCGCATCGAAGAGGCCATTCGGCGGCTGTTCGAGGTCGACCTCGCCCTTTTCCCAGTAACGGCTCATGGGTTCACAGAAGATGATCGGGTCGTCATGTTCGATTGACTGCTGGATCATCCAGTAGGCATCGTTGGCCGTCGAGCACGACACCACGCGCAGCCCGGCGGTCTGGGCAAAGTACGCCTCGGGACTTTCCGAGTGATGCTCAATGGCGCCAATTCCCCCCTGGAAGGGCAGGCGAATCACGAGTCCCATGTTGTAGACGCCGTCGCTGCGCTTGTGCAGTTTGGCGACCTGGGAGACAATCTGGTCGAACGCCGGATAGACAAATCCGTCGAACTGAATCTCGACGATCGTGCGGTACCCGCGAATCGCGAGACCCACCGCGGTACCCACGATGGCCGACTCCGCGAGCGGCGCGTCGATGACGCGGTCCTCGCCGAAGTCCTTCTGCAGGCCGTCGGTGATGCGAAAGACCCCGCCCAGCTTGCCAATGTCCTCGCCCATGAGCAGGACTTTCTTGTTCTTTTCCATCGCGCGACGCAGGCCCTCGTTCAGGGCCTTGGCCATGGTCATGGTTGTCGTCGCCATCAGTGCGAACCTCCGCTAATGCCCATGTCAACCATTTCACGGCGACCCTCTTCAATGAGCGGGTGCGGTGCGGCGTAGGCGTGGTCAAACATGGTGATCGGGTCGGGTCGGTCCATGGCGAGCACGTCCTCGCGCAGTTTGAGCGCCATGGCGTCGGCTTCGGCGGTGACGGCGCTGAACGCGGTCTTCTTGACCTTGTACTCGTGGACCAGGAGCGACTTGACGCGCTCGACGGGATCGCGGTGTTTCCACACTTCGACCTCGGCGTCCACGCGGTAGCGCGTCGGGTCGTCCGAGGTGGTGTGCGCGCCCATGCGGTACGTAAAGGCCTCGATCAACGTCGGTCCGCCGCCCACGCGCGCGTGCTCCAGGGCCCGCTTGGTCACTTCGTAGACCGCCAGCACGTCGTTGCCGTCGACGCGCACGCCGGGGAAGCCGAATCCCTCCGCGCGGTGGTAGAGCGGGATCTTGGCCTGCAGCGACGAGGGCTCGGAGATGGCCCACTGGTTGTTCTGCAAGAAGAACACGACGGGAGCGTTAAAGGACGCCGCCCAGACGAACGATTCCAGGACGTCGCCCTGGCTCGAGGCGCCGTCACCGAAGAACGCCATTACGGCCTCTTCCGCGCCGTCGCGCTGGACACCCATGGCGTAGCCAACCGCGTTGAGCGCCTGATTGCCCAGTACCACGGTGGGTACGGAGTGGCGGTACTTCTGGGGATCCCAGCCGCCGTTGCTCACCGCGCGAAAGAGCCGAAACCAGTCCACGGGCGGGATACCGCGACACCACGCGATGCCGTGCTCGCGGTACGTCGGAAACGAGAAGTCCATTGGTCCCATGGCCCGACCGGCGCCTATTTGCGCGGCCTCTTGGCCCTGGATGGGGGCCCATAATGCCAGTTGACCCTGGCGCTGGAGCGAGGTGCCCTCGTTGCAGATACGCCGGATGATCGCCATGTCGCGATACATGCCAAAGATCTGGTCGCCGCCGAGCGTGCTCTCGTAGTCGGCCTGAGCTACCCGCTCACCTTCGGGCGTAAGCAACTGAACAAGTTCTTCGTCGATCATCGACTCTCCTTCGGCCTCTGCGCCTAGATACCTTACCCCCGTACGATAAACGGATGCCCAGGCTCTTCGTAGACCTCACTCCCCTGCGGCGCAACCGTCAGTTCAGTTTGCTCTTCTACGGACAGCTCGTCTCGATGGCCGGCAGCAACTTGACCATGGTCGCGGTGCCCCTGCAGGTCTACCTCGAGTCGCACTCGAGCCTCTGGGTGGGACTGGCGAGCCTCATCCAACTGCCCTTCCTGATCGCGGGCTCGCTCTGGGGTGGCGTGATGGGCGACCGACTCAATCGGCGCACGTTATTGGTCGTGGATTCGCTGATCCTGGCCGTTTTGAGCGGTGGGCTCGCGTTCAACGCGCAGTTGCACCACTCACACTTCGCGATACTCATCTCGCTCGCCGCGATAGCGGCCGGTTTCGCGGGATTCTCGGGACCCATTCGCACCGCCGTCATACCGAAACTGGTGCCGGAGAGCCAATTGGTGGCCGCCTATTCACTCAACCAGGTCATTGTCAATCTGGCCTCGGTCGCTGGACCGGGGGCCGCGGGGCTGCTCATCGCGAGCGTTGGTCTCTCGGCCTGCTACTGGATTGACGCGGTCACGTTTCTGTGCCTGACGATCTTCACCGCCTTGATGGCTTCAATGCCGGCGAGCGGGGAGCACACGGGCACCAGGATGCTGCGGGCCATGGGCGACGGCTGGCGCTACGTGGCCAGTCACGCCACGGCTCAGGCGGTCTACCTGGTGGACTTAAACGCCATGGTCTTCGGCCTTCCGCGCGCGCTCTTCCCGGCCGTGGCGCTCACCCTTTATCACGGCGGTCCAAGAACCGTCGGCCTGCTCTACGCCGCACCGGGAGCCGGCGCCGTGGTGATGGCGGTCCTGACGGGGTGGCTGGAGAACATCCGGCGCCGGGGCCGTCTCGTGGTGCTCGTGGTCATCACCTGGGGTGGCGCGATCACCGTCTTCGGACTCGTGCACATCGTCTGGGTGGGACTGGCCTGTCTGGCAATCGCCGGCGCGACCGACGTGATCTCGACGATCCTGCGCAACACGATCCTCCAAACCGCGATCACCGACGAGTACCGCAGTCGGATCTCGTCAATTCAGATGGCCGTGGTGACCGGAGGGCCGCGCCTCGGCGACTTCGAGTCGGGTCTGGTCGCGGGACTCACCACGACCGAATTTTCGATTGTCTCGGGCGGCATTGCCTGCATCGTTGGCGCGGCGGCACTCATTCGTTGGCGACCGACGTTCTGGAACGACGCCGTTCGCTAAGCCGAACGCACGGGGATGAGCCGACGCTTGGCGTTCGTGACGCTCGCTAATTGACCGCAGGCGGCGTCAATCGAACGGCCGCGGGTATTGCGCACGGTGACGTTGACCCCGAGCGCCTCAAGCCCGTCGCGAAACTCATGCACCCGTTGGGCCGACGAACCGAGCACCAGGTAGCCCGGCGTGGGATTGAGCGGAATGAGATTCACGTGCGCGCGCAGCGACTGGGCGTAGCTCGCCAACTCGTGCATGGCCAGCTCGGTGTCGTTCACGCCGTCGATGAGTGCCCATTCGAAGCTGAGCCGACGCGAGGTGGTGGCAATCCAGTTAAGGCAGGCCAGGTGCAGGCGCTCGAGCGGATAGCGGCGATTGAGCGGAATGAGTTCACTGCGGGTCTCGTTGTTGGCCGCGTGCAAACTCACCGCCAGCGTCAGGGGCAGCCCCTCTTTGGCCAACCGTTCGATCGCCGGGGCGACGCCCACCGTCGAGACCGTGAGGTGGCGCGCGGAGAGTCCGCGGTACTCGTGCAGTCGCTGGACCACGTCAACCGTGACGCGATAGTTCTCGAGCGGCTCGCCCATCCCCATGAAGACCACGTTGGAGAGTCGTCGAGGGGCCGCCTCGCGCGCGGCGAACATGACCTGCTCGATCACTTCGCCAGTCGTCAGGTGTCGGGTGAATCCGGCCTGACCGGTGGCACAGAAGGTGCAGCCCACGCCGCATCCGGCCTGGCTCGAGACGCACACCGTCACGCGGTCCTCGTAGCTCATGAGGACCGTTTCGATGGTCGCGCCGTCGAACAGGCGAAAGACCCACTTTCGAGTGGCCCCGCGGTCGCTCTGGACATCATTGGCGACCTCGAGGCTGGGATTGAACTGTTCGTGCAGACGGGTGCGCAGGGCCTTGGGGATTGTCGTGATCTCACTGAACGTATGCGCCTCAGTCCAGAGCCCATGCCACACTTGGTCCACCCGGTAGCGCGGTTCATCACCGAGTAATTCGCCCAGTTGTTCCTTGGTGTATTCGTAGGCCGACGACATGGCCAACACGCTAGGCCACTGCCAGCGACGCCACAGCGCCCGCGATTCTCTGCTTGACTTTTGGGCGGCGTCGCCGACGTGGACGACGAGCGAGCATTGGAGAGCACCATGGAACTGAACAACACCTCGGCGATCGTCACGGGCGGCGCCTCGGGACTGGGCGAGGCAACGGCCCGGGCCCTCGCCCAGCGCGGCGTCAAGGTCGTCATAGCCGACCTCAACGACACCCGTGGTCCCGAGATTGCCCAGGAAATTGGGGGCGCCTACATGCACTGTGACGTCACCAACACCGAGGAGGTCATCTTCGCCATTGAGGCGGCGACGACCATCGCGCCGCTCTGGAGTGTCGTCAACTGCGCCGGCATTGGTTGGCCGGAGCGCACCATTGGCAAAGACGGCGAATATTCCTCGGCCCACGACCTCGATATCTATCGCAAGGTCATCGAGATCAATCTCGTCGGCACGTTCAACGTCTGTCGACTGGCGGCGACCGCCATGAGCCACAACACCCCCGACGTGGACGCATTGCGCGGTGCCATTGTCAACACCGCGTCGGTGGCCGCCGAGGACGGACAGATCGGACAGGTCGCGTACTCGTCGTCGAAGGGCGGCATCGTGGGACTCACGCTCCCGCTCGCGCGCGACCTCGCGGTCATTGGCGTGCGCGCCAACTGCATCCTGCCCGGCCTCATCGACACGCCGATCTACGGCACTGGTGCCGCGTCCGACGAGTTCAAGGCCCGCCTCGGCGCCGGGGTGCTCTTTCCCAAGCGGCTCGGTTACGCCAGTGAATTTGCCTCCCTCGCGGTCGAACTATTGGCTAACAGCTACATGAACGCCGCATCGGTGCGCATCGACGCCGGCATTCGCATGCAGCCCAAATAGGACCGCAACGACCTGGAGTTAGCTTCCGAGGTCGGCGCGCGAGAAGCGGTAGAACCCGCCGGCGCCAACTACTAGTCCAATGCACGAACACACCACAATGGCGCCCCAGTTGGGCGCCTGGGCCGGCACCAGGCGCAAGTAATAGAACGGCGAGCTCAGTAACACCGCGTGCGGCCAGTGCAGGATCGGCCCCAATAGGGCCAGCAGGTAGGCAATGGCGACCAATGCGGCGAGCGACACGTAGGCAAAACGCTTGACCAGGGTAATGAACAGCACCGCCACGCCCACGATGAGCGGGGTGGCGCTGACGGCGTTGACCATGCCGAACAGCGGGTACCAGAGCTTCATCGACGTCCCGCTCGCTTCAACGCCCACCCATATCGAAAGTCCGCAGAGCAGCGAGACGAAGAGCGTGCCAAACGAGGTCGCCACGATGGCACTGAGCACCCAGGTCAGGCGTCCCGTGCCGTTGGCTAAGGGCATGTCGAGTCGGCCCTGGACGTCGTCGCTCGCCAGCATCACCAGCAGGGCCAACACCATGAAGCTGACGGCGAGCGTCATGGTGAAACAGACCTCGCCCACGAAGCCCTTGGCCGTGATGATCACGGCGAAGCCCAATCGGTCGAGCAGGCGCACGTACGCCGGGTTGGAGCGGCAAAACGCCACGAGCGCGTTGGTGAGATAACCAATGATGAGACCGAAGGCCACGAGACCAACGGACCACGCGATCAGCGTGCTGCGACGCTCGCGCCACGCGAATCCCCATGACGAACCCAGCAACGCGGTGCGCGCCGGCGCGCGATCACTGCGGGTCCAACGCGCACAGCCCAGATCGCGGTCCTGTTGCACCTTCCAGGCCGCGATCGCCACCAATGCGGGGGGAACGACGAAGGCCAGGCACCACCACGCGTCGTGACGTTGGAATGACCCGAGGTTCTCCAGCCACCCGAAAATCGACAGCCCGCGCAGCCAGCCCGCCGAATTCGAACTGTCCGCGATCATGCGCACGAGAAACATGAGGCCCACGACAATGAGCGTGACTTGTGACGCGCTGCGACGCGGTGCGACGACCTGGGAGACAATCAGTCCAATTGCGGCGCCGCACCATGCGATGCCGGTGATGCCCAGGGCGAAGAGAAAACAGCTGAGTGGATCGGGCGTCTTTAATAGCAGGGTCAGGAACGTGACGACGCCCATCAACAGGCCACCCTCGCCGAGCACGACAATCACCGATGCCAGGGCGTGGCCCCGTCCGCGCCGGCCCGTCGCGAGCAAGTCCCAGGATTCGTCGTCCTCGGCGCCACGGGTGACGCGCGTCGCCATCAGCGCGGCCCAGATCGCGGCGGCCAGGGCCAAGTACATGCCCGTCTTCCACGCGACGAACGCTCCCGCCGTGTCCAGTGACGCAGCTTTGCCGTAGAGCGCGCTGATGGCCGGATTCTTGAGCAGCGCCACCACCGAGGTCAGTCCCTGGGCACCCCCGCTGGAGTAGAAGGCTGCCTCGTTCACCCGGATCACGATGACCAACACCAACGCAATGACTGCCGTGCTCGGCAGGATCTGCCGCCACGTCAACGAATGGGTCGAACGCTTGGAGAGAATCACGGGGTCGACGCGGGCGCCGCTTGGTCGTAGTACGACAGGAAGATCTCTTCGAGCGACGCTTCGCGCGTGCGCAGTGACGTCACGTGCTGGGTCGCCAGCACCGCCAACAGGGGTCCCGGTGGACCGGTGAGCTGCAAGTGCGCGCCGTCACCGGTAAAGGTGAAGTCGCTCACGCCCGCTACCCCACTGAGATCACCGACGGAGCCGACGATCTCAAATTCCAGTCCCACGTGACTTCGCAGGTCTTGCACGTCAGCAATCGTGACGAGATGGCCTAGGCGGATCATGGCCACTCGAGCACAGAGATGCTCGACTTCGGTGAGCATGTGCGAGCTCAGCAGGATTGCCTGACCGCGCGCCTGAGCTTCGACCACGCAGTCGCGAAAGACCCGTTCCATGAGCGGATCGAGGCCCGACGTCGGCTCGTCCAGCAAGAGGACGTCGGCGCGAGTGGCGAAGGCGGCGATGATGGCGACCTTTTGTCGATTGCCCTTCGAATACGCGCGAATCCGCTTCTCGGGATCAAGTTCGAACTGTTCGAAAAGTTGGTCGCGATAGTCGCCGTCCATAGAGCCGTGCAGAGATCCGAGCAGTCCGATGGCCTCGCGGCCGGTCAACTGGGGCCAAAGTGCGACGTCGCCCGGCACGTAGGCCACGTGCTGACGAGCGGGCGGCGAACCGGCCGGATGACCGAGGATCGTGGCCTCACCTGAGGTCGGCTGGAGCAAGCCCAGCATCAGTCGCAATGTGGTGGACTTGCCGGCGCCGTTGGATCCTAAGAAACCAACGACTTCACCGGCATCGACCGTCAGATTTAACGAATCAACGGCTCGCACATGGCCAAATGCCTTCGTTAGTTCCTTAGCCTCAATGGCGTGCAAACTCACCGATTGAACTTACCGCGCTAGTGATAGTTCGCAATGCCGCGGGTCACGCCCTCGACAGACGTCAAGCCAATGCTCTTACAGGCCAACCAGTTCGGCGTACGCAAGTAGAAGGACGACGGCGAAGCGAATTGAATCGACAGGCCGTTCACGCGCCGAGGCACGCAGTACGAGCGTTGATACGAGTGGGCATCTTGAAAAGCGAAACCCACGCTGGCCGTGCCGCCATTTGCCTTTAGGGTCACAAAGTCCGCGCTGCCTTGTGGCCCACCACCGTACGCCGCTTCACCGACTGGTTCGTGCTTGGAACCTGCGAGCGTCTGCACGTTCGGCACACCATTGAGGTAACACGAGGTGGTCGCATGGTTCGTGAAAATGATCGGGTAATCCCGAACATCCGCGGGAATTCCCGTCTGTTCGGTACCGAGCGAGGCTTTGGTGCCCTGCGATGGCGTGCAGATGGAAAGCCCCTTGAAGCGACCGCTCGGCAGCGTGGGCACGGGACTCCATGTCGTGCCATCGAGCGTTAGGAACGAGCCAAAGTTCTGTGCGCTGACCACGGCACCCGTCGCTCCAAAAGTCGTCATTGTTTCGGGCGCTCCGCCGAATTGACCGAGCGCCACGTTGGCCACTGTCCAGTGCGCACCTTGATCCGTGCTGTATTCAACACCACCGGCCGCCCCGCCGGATGCGGCGAACAGCGTTCCACCTCTTGCGACAAAGATGGTCTTAGAGACGTCGCCAATGTCACCCCGGTTGAGTCCCATTTCATTGCCTTCAGCGGCAAGTGACCAAAGGTTGCCGCCCCACGGCGAGCGCCAGAGCTCACTGGTGCCCTGATTCATGCCACCGTCCCCGAAACAACTGAGCAGCCAGTCCTTGGGACCAAGAGGGACAAGTTGGTCTACCGAAAGTCCCTTGCAGGGATTGATGAGGCGCCCCCAGGTGCGGCCATCGGTTGTCGTCACCAGTATCGGCGAGCGTGACTCGCCACGTCCTTCAACGACTACCACCGCCCTCGACGTCAGCGCGTCAAGTACTTGCGCCGCGCGCCACTTCCCAGCCCCGATGTCGGGAATCGTGACGTTTCGAATGGGCGACGCCGAGCCGACGCGATACTGGGAGAGTTCGCTCGCGCACTGACTCGGGTTCTCGGGTATTGGTTTCGCGCAGACATCGCTCGTCACGAACATCACATTGCCATTAATCGAGTAGGTCGGCCATATTCCCGGTGTCGTGACTTTCTTCCAGGTCAGACCACCATTGATCGTCACCCAGATCGGACCCTGGTACAGCGACAGGTAGCCAACCGAGGACGACACAAAATTGATCGAGGGGGCGTTCCCCCATCCGTACGGACCCACATAGGAGGGGACCGGTAACGGTGCCACCACGCGCCAACTGTTACCGAGGTTGGACGTTCGAATCAAGTAGAACCAGCCTCGGCCCTTGTTGACTGGTCCGGCGACCGCAAAACCAAGCGACGCAGAGCGCATGTCCACGTCGCCAAATGTCGTCGCGAGCCCGAGCGTCGTGTTGGTGAGGTGCGTCCCGGGTCGCACGTACGGAGCATTCAACGAATTCGATTGGGACGCAGTCGCGGGGCCACTCTGCACGAACAGACCGAGCGCGGCAACGACCGCGACCACCGATCTAAAAAATATTCCCGCGCGAACAGTCCTCACCGAGTTCCTCCAACCGCCGAGCGTAGGCCCTCAAGCACTCATTTGGCGGGGGCACCGGGTGCTAGATTTCGCGTGCCTCCGCGACATTGTCGAATCGGGCGAACTCGCCACGCCACGTCAGGTGCGCAGTGCGCGTCGGGCCATTGCGGTTCTTGGCGACGATGATCTCGGCTTCAGATTTTTTGCTGTTCTCCACCTCGCCATACTGTTCTGGTCGAAAGAGAAAGAGCACCACGTCGGCGTCCTGCTCCAGCGAACCCGACTCGCGTAGGTCGGACATCATCGGACGCTTGTCAGCTCGGTCTTCGAGCTTTCGTGACAACTGGGAAAGGGCAATCACCGGGCACTGCAGCTCTCGCGCCAGGATCTTGAGCGAACGACTCATATCGGACACCTCAACCTGTCGGTTCTCCGCGCGACCCCGTGAACTCATCAACTGGAGATAGTCAACAATCACTACCCCCAGGTCGCCCTGCTGCTGCTTGATGCGACGAGCACGCGAGCGCACGTCCATCACCGTCAAGCTCGGGTTGTCGTCAATGAAGACGCGCGCCGATTGAAGAAAGCCAAAGGCCCCGTGCGCATTGTTCCAGTCAGCGTCGCTCAAGTCACCGGTACGCAGTTTGGATGAGTCAATGCCCGCCGTGGAGGCGAGTATCCGCTCGGCCAATTCTTGACGGCTCATCTCGAGTGAGAAGAAGAGCGCCGGCCGTTTGACGACCGCGCCCACGTGAATCAGGATGCCCAATCCGAACGCCGTCTTACCGGTGCCCGGTCGCGCCCCAATGATGGTCATGCTGCTCGGCTGCAGTCCCTGGAGAATGAGGTCCAACGACCGGTAGCCGGTCTCGAGACCGTTGAACTGTCCGCGCGTCTCACCGCGCTCTTCGAGGATGTCGGCCTCGGTGAGCAACAGGCGCTGCAGTGGCGAGACCGAGTCAATTCTGCGGTTGTCGCCGATCTGGTTGATCTTGCGCTCGGCTTCGTCGATGAGTCCGACGACGTCGTCGGTCGCGACGTAGGAGTCGTCAACAATTTCGCCGCCCACCGCGATGAGACGGCGTTGCTGGGCTTTGTCGCGCACTATCTCGGCGTAGTGTTGCGCATTCGCGGCGGACGGCGTATTCATTTGCAGCGACGACAGCACTGCGAGTTCAATTGCGACGGCGCCGCGTTCTTGCAGCTTCGCTTGGACCGTCACGTAGTCAACGGGTTCGGCCGCGTGCGTGAGCGCCATGATGGCGCCGAAGATCTGTCCGTGCAGCGGACGATAAAAATCTTCGACCTGCACCGTCTCGTAGGCCACGCTCACCGCTTCGGCCGACAGCAGCATCGCGCCGATCAGAGACTCCTCAGCCTCGATGGCACTGGGTGGAACCCGACCCGCGTTTGGTGCAGTCCTACTTCGGTCCGTGTCGAGCTGCGTCATGAGACATCAACGGTCGCAGGTATTGGCTGTGTCTCACAAGAACAACAACGTGGGGATATCTCTGTGTTTATCTTCACCGCAAATATCTTTCACGCATGGTGTGACATGCACAACGCCGGGACCATGAGTCCCGGCGTCGTGCACCACAAAACTTCAACAAATTATTTAGCGATGACGTCCACGTTTATCGTTGCTACCACGCCGTCAAATAATGTTGCCTCGACAATCTGCGTACCCAATTCCTTGATGTGCTCGACCATGTGAATCATGTGACGGTCCAACGAGATGTTGGTCGCCGTGCGAATTGCATTAACAATGTCGGCTTCGGTCACTGATCCAAAGAGTCGACCATTGCTACCGGCGCGAGCCGACACAACAACGGTCGCCTGCTCGATCAGTGCGCGCTGTGCTTCGGCGGCTTGGCGACTTTCCGTGTCACGCACATCGCGAGCCTTGCGCATTGAAGCGGCCTGTATCTCCATGGTGTCGTTCGCGGCCAATGCGGCGCCGGTCGGCAACAAGAAGTTGCGGGCGTAACCGGACTTCACTTCAACGATGTCGCCGCGACGTCCGATACCGCGAACGTCACTGCGTAGCAGCACTTTCATTCGCTCACCTGCTCAACAAGTTCAACCGCTTCAACGACGATGTTCTCTCTCGTGTCGGCGCTGTCATCACTCGCGCCGGGCTCGACGACGACGCCCTCGAGCGTCGCCTCGGCTTCACGATCTTGACGCGGACCGCGTGGGCCACGGTCGCTTCGCTCTCCGCGTTCACCTCGTCCGCCGCGACGCTCCGTCACGGTGCGCTGCGTGTAGGGCAGCAACGCGAGTTCACGAGCGGTCTTGATGGCGTCGGTCACGTCGCGCTGGTGCTGCTGGCAATTTCCCGAAACCTTGCGGCCGCGAATTTTCCCGCGGTCCGAGATGTACTTGCGCAACTGGGCGAGGTCCTTGTAGTCAACCGTCGCCACGCCGTGCTGGCAGAACGAACAGGGCTTCTTCTTGGTGCGACGATTGTCGATCTTGGGCGCGCGCTTCGGCGGCTTGGGATTATTAATACGGGGCATTAGAAGGGCTCCTCATCAAAGGCGTAGGTACTGGGTTCGTTGGACCGCGGCGCACTCGACGGACGGTCACCGGAGCTGAAGTTGCTGCCTTCGGGTCGCGGCGTCTTGGTAACGACGGCCGTGGCGAACCTGAGCGACGGGGCAATTTCGTCAGCGTTGATCTCTACAATGGAGCGCTTGTCGCCGTTCTCGGTCTCCCAGCTGCGCTGCTCCAAGCGACCGGTCACGAGCACGCGCGTGCCCTTCTGCAGCGAGTTGGCGGCGTTTTCGGCCATGGCGCCGTAGCCCTGGACTTCGAAGTACGAGACGCGCTCTTCCCACTCCTGGGTCTGACGGTTCTGCCAGCGGCGATTCACCGCGATTGACAGTCGTACCGCCGCCTGTCCGGAGTTGAGGAACTTGAGTTCGGGGTCGCGGGTCACATTGCCCACGACGGTGATGGAATTATCTGGCATTTCTTCTCCTTAGTTCTCTGAAGCGTCCGAACTTAACCCTGGGCCGTGACACGGCTGGGCTTGGTTCGCTCGTTGCGTCGAAGGATCTTGAAGCGAAGGACCTCGTCCGACAGGGTCAGAATTCGGTCCAGCTCGACGACAGTCGTCGGCTCACCGCTGAACTCCACCAGCACGTAGTAACCCTCTTTACGCTTGTTGATTTCGTACGCCAAGGGACGCTTACCCCAACGGTCGATGGTTCCAGGATTTCCGCCACTGGTGCGAATGGTTTCGAGCGCTCGATCGAGAGCGATCTGGATGGTCTGTGCGTCGACAGCAGTGTCGAACACGATCATGGATTCATAGGGCCTCATGGCCGGTTTCCTTTCCCTCTGGTCCGGCACGCCGGGCTCTGCGGAAACAGAGCAGGGTTATTTGTTTACTTCCCCATCTATATGGGAAAGACAACTCTACTCCAGGCCAACGAAATTGGCTAGTTGAGCAGATCCTCGGGGTTGGCGTAGACCTCGGCATCACTGGGAAAGGCCCCGCTGCGTACGTCGGCGGCGAAGTGGCCAATCGCCTCGGTGATGGCCGCGCCCAGTTGGGCGTACTGGCGTACGAACTTGGCCGGCTCGTGGTTGGTGAGCCCTAAAAGATCGTGAAAGACCAGCACCTGGCCGTCGGTGTCGGGTCCGGCACCAATGCCAATCGTGGGAATCTCGAGCGCCTCGGTGACGCGGGTGCCAACAATGCTCGGTACGCCTTCTAGTACCACGGCGTAGACACCTTCGTCTTGGAGCAGCATGGCGTCCTTGGTGAGCCATTCGGCCGCTTCGCGGGTCTTGGCCTGGACCTTGAATCCCCCGAAGGTCAGCACGCTTTGGGGCGTCAGGCCGAGGTGACCCATGACGGGAATCTCTGCGTCCAGCAGCGCGCGCACGACGTCGCGTCGGACGCGACCACCTTCGAGTTTCACGCTGTGCGCGCCCGAGCGGATCAGGGCCGCCGCGTTGCGCACGCTGTCGGCAATGCCCACGTGGTAGCTCAACCACGGTAGATCGGCCACAATATGGGCCTTGGGCTTGGCGGCGGCGACCGCGCGCACGTGATAACACATCTGCTCGATGGTGACGTGCAGGGTGTCTTCGTGGCCCAAGACCACATTGGCGACCGAGTCACCCACCAAGATGATGTCGACTCCCGCGGCGTCCACGTAGCGCGCTCCGGGCTCGTCGTAGGCAGTGACCATGACGATCGGGGCGCTGCCGTTACGGCGTTTGCGCGCGCGAATGGCCGGAGCGCTCAGGCTCACTCGCCCACCTTTTTCTGCTGGACCGTCGCGCGGCGCGCTCGCCGGCCACCGGCACTCCACTTTCTGACGAGGTGGTGGAAGTTGCAACCAACGCAGACCTCAACGGCGTAACACTGCACCGGCTCTTCACGACGTTCGAGTTTGAGCAATTCAGCCCGCGAGGTTGGGCAGGTACCGCCTGACGGCAGGCGCGCACCAAAGACGTAGGTCACTTCAACCAGCTGCTCGTCATGACAGACCGGGCACGTCTCACCCGTCGTGCGCCCGATGTTTCTGGCGGCGCGCAGCAGCTCGGGGTGCGCGTCGCAGATATCTTCGTGTCGCACGAGTCCAGCGGCGACCTTCGCGAGCAGGGCGTGACGCACCAGTCCGAACTCAACGACTGCTCCGTCGGCAGTGCTGGTTCGAAAACTCTTATTCATTAGGGGTGACACTACCGCGACGGCTAAAAACCGTGGGTAATTCCTATTTTGTACCTTCGATATATCGAAGTGATATGATTGTCACATGTTGGACATCGCCATTCTTGGCCTGTTGATGGAGCGCGACCACCACGGCTACGAGATCCGCACGCAACTGCGAGACCGTTTGGGTATATGGGCCAACGTGTCTTTTGGATCGATTTACCCCGCCCTGGCGCGCCTCGAACGCTACGGCTACGTCGAAGCAGTGGCGCAAAACGAGTTTCGTATCGGCGCGCTGTCGACGGGTTCACTCGCCGGCGAGCGTGCCTCCTTGCGCTCGCTGCGCACCACCCAGGGACTCGGGAGGCGGGGCCGCAAGGCCTATCGCATCACCGACCGCGGCCGCCTAGAATTCGTCCAGCTTCTGAGTGATCCGGCGACGCTCGACGACAGCAAGAACTTTTCTTTGCGCATGGCCCTGGCGAAGTACCTGACACCCAGCCTTCGCGTCGGACTGCTCGAACGTCGACGGGCTGACCTGGTCGCTCGGTTAGCTGAAGTACGCGCCGGCGCATCTAACGAACAGCTCGACGACTACGCGCGCAGTGTGATGGAGCACTCCGCCCGAGGCGTTGAGTTGGACCTCGCGTGGATTGACGATTTCTTATTCACCGAACGCAGTAACCAAGAGACCTTCGCTCAAAAGACGAAGTAGGAAAGGAGAGCCATGGAGAAGATTCGCGTGGCCATCGCCGGCGTAGGAAATTGCGCCAGTTCACTCATTCAGGGCGTGACGTACTACCGCGACGCGAGGGCCGGTGACGATGTCCCCGGGCTCATGCACGTGGTCTTGGGCGATTATCACGTCAGCGACCTCGAATTTGTCGCGGCCTTCGATGTCGATGCCTCCAAGGTCGGCAATGATCTCGGCAAAGCAATCGAGGGTGGCCAGAACAACACCATCAAGTTCGCCACGGTGCCGTCACTGGGCGTGACCGTGCTGCGCGGACCAACGATGGACGGACTCAACAAGTACTACCGCGCGTCAATCGAAGAGTCACCATTCGAGCCCTGCGACGTGGCCCAGGCGCTACGCGACGCCAGGGCCGAGGTGCTCGTCTCATACCTGCCCGTAGGTTCAGAGAAAGCGCAGCGGTTCTACGCGCAGGCGGCGCTCGACGCGGGCGTGGCCTTCGTGAACGCGATTCCCGTTTTCATCGCCTCAGACCCCGTGTGGGCCAAGAAATTCAGCGATGCCAACCTGCCGATCATCGGCGACGACATCAAGAGCCAGGTCGGCGCCACGATTGTCCACCGAGTGCTGTCGCGCCTCTTCGAAGACCGCGGACTGACCCTCGACCGCACGTACCAACTCAACGTGGGCGGCAATATGGACTTTAAGAACATGCTCGAGCGCGAACGCTTGGAATCGAAGAAAATCTCCAAGACCCAGTCAGTGACCTCACAATTAGAGAGCAGTCACCTGGAGGCTGACGACGTGCACATCGGACCGAGCGACCACATTCCGTGGTTGCTCGACCGCAAGTGGGCCTACATCCGCATGGAGGGCCGTAACTTCGGTGACGTGCCACTCAACCTGGAGCTCAAGCTAGAAGTCTGGGACTCACCGAACTCCGCCGGGGTCATCATCGACGCCGTTCGCTGCGCGAAGATCGCGCTCGACCGCGGAATCGGCGGACCGATCATTGGGCCTAGCGCCTACTTCATGAAGTCCCCACCGGTCCAGTTCCACGACGACGTGGCGCACGAGATGGTCGAGGCCTTCGCGAACGACGGCGCCCACAACCCGGTGTGGCCTGAATAGTTGGCGTTTCACTAAAGACCTTGCGGTCTTAGTTGGCTACTAGGCGAATCTGGCGGTTGTCGGTTCAAGAAAGCATCAAGATGGTGCTGCACCGCGCGACGCAACGTTGGCACCGTACAATCGAGTCGCACTGTCAACCCTGGAAGAAACATGCGCCGAAAACTCCTGTTCGCTGTCTTACCCGCAGCGCTCATGCTTAGCGCTTTGGTGACGAACGCCGGGCCCGCGTCGGGTGCGCCGGCCACGGTCTTCACGGCCTACGCGCACACCGACGTCCATAATCCTCGAGGACTCGCCGCAGCGGGACATTACGTCTGGATTAGCGACATCAATAACTCCGGTCCCGGCGAGTACGTGGTACAAATCAATACTGCGACGGGCGACGAACGCAGGGTCGCGAGCGCATATGTCACGGATCCGTCTCAGGTCGTGGCGTCAGATCGCTACGCCTGGGTGATGAACGCGGCACGAAACAACGTCCAGGCATCGTCGCTGCTTCGTATCAACGCAAAAACTCTGGCCGTACGACGAATCAAGATTCCCGGTGCCGACAACGCGGGCGTCGGATACGACCAAGGGCCAATCTTTCTCGCCGGACACTACATATGGATCCCCGGCGCTCACGGGATCCTTCGCGTGGACACGACAACCTTCAAGGCCTCGACAATCACCTCCCAAGTGATAGTCGGACCGCTGGTCAGCGTGGCGACTGACGAGCACTATCTCTGGTTGAATGCGCCCACGATCGACGGGCACAGCCTGACGTACTTCGTCCGCGTGTCAGTCGCCACCGGCGTCGTCACCGAGGTGAACTTTCCGGGAGTCAAAGGAGGCCTCCCCATCGGAGATGACGGCACCAACCTCTGGGTCATCAACGCAAAGGGCATCCAGCGGATCAATCAGACGACCGATCAGGTCACGACAGTTGTTGTCCCGAAAAGAGCGCAGATCACGTTTCCGGTGGACGGCCCGTCCGCCATCGCCAATGGCGCAATCTATTTCTGTGGCGGACTTCCCGCACTCCACCACACTGGCGTGGTCCGCGTCGGCATCTCCTCGGCGCTGGCCACGGTCGTCTCGTCGGCACTGCTCTACAATCCCATCATCGTTGCCACATCCAACAACGTCCTGTGGATTGCCAATGCACCGTACGGAAATTTTACGGCGGTGAAACAGCCAGTCTTAGTACGCGCGAACTCGCCGAGTTAAAAATCTCCGGGCATATTGACGTACGAGCACTGCGTAGTGCCACCTAGTGGGATTGGTCCTCGAACCACTCGCGCAGGCGTACCTGGGCCTCGGGCACGCTAATTTCACCGATGTCGAGGCGGATTTCCATGAGGAAGTCGAGTGCGCGGCCCACCAGAGGACCGGGTTTGATACCGAGTAGTTCCATGACCGCGACGCCATCGAGAGCGGGGCGCAGCCGACTGAGATCCTCTTGAGCGCGCAGTTCTTCGATTCGCGCTTCGAGTTCGTCCATCCGCTCGGCGAGGACCTGCGCCTTGCGGACGTTGCGCGTCGTGCAGTCACAGCGCGTCAGTTCGTTCAGTTCGTCGAGCAAATGTCCAGCGTCGCGCACGTAGCGGCGCACCGCCTTGTCGCTCCAGCCCATCTTGTAGGTGTGAAATCGCAGGTGCAGCTCGACGAGCATGCAGACGTCATCGACCAGCTCCTGGGGGTACTTGAGTGCGATCATCCGCTTTCTCGTCATCTTCGCGCCCACGACCTCGTGAAAGCGGAAGGTCACCCCCTCGTCCGAGATCTCCCGTGTCGCGGGCTTGCCAATGTCGTGAAAGAGTGCCGCCAGGCGAAGCAGCAGGCGCGGCGACGTCTTATCGACCACGGCCCACGTGTGCTTTAACACGTCCTTGTGCTGTTGAACCGGGTCCTGCTCGAGCTGCAGTTTGGGCAGTTCGGGAAAGAAGTACTCGGCCAGTCCCGTGCGAACAATGAAGTCAAGTCCCACCGATGGCTGCTCGGTCATGAGCAGCAGGTCAAGCTCGTTGCGAATGCGCTCGGCCGAGACCTTGGTCAGTTTGTCGGCCATCTTCCTCGCGGCCTCTTCCACGCGCTCGTCAATGCGCAGTCCGAATCGCGCGGCGAAGCGGGCGGCGCGCAGCATACGCAGCGGGTCGTCACTGAAGAGGATCTCGGGATCGGTGGGCGTGCGCAGCACCTTGTCATCCAGGTCGCCAAAACCGTTATAGAAGTCGAAGAGCGTTTGGACGCCAGGCGTATTGGCGCCCAGGGCAATCACGTCCAGGGCCAACGCATTCATCGTGAAGTCCCGTCGACTGAGGTCAACCTCGAGCGAATCGCCCCATTCAACCGCGGGCTTGCGCGAGTGATCGACGTACGCCTCGGAGCGAAACGTGGTGACCTCCACCTTGATTCCGCTCTCGCGCAGTATGCCCCCGATGGTGCCGAACGCGCGGCCCTGTTCCCAAAGTGACTGGCACAGCGGGGCCAGGAGACGGGCAATGTCATCGGGACGCGCGTTGGTGGTGTAATCAATTTCGAAGTCGTCGCCGGGAGCCTGGTCGAGCACCGCGTCGCGAATCGAACCGCCGACGGCGTAGAGACTAAAACCGGCGTCGCCGAACGCACGCGCCACCGGCGCAGAGAATCGAGCGAGTTCGTTCAGACGATCGTGGGCCTGTTCATATGTTGTCACTGCGAATGAAGGGTAGTTGGCGCCCGAGTTACGACGTGACCCCAGGTAGCCTGTAGCAGCATGTTCCACCGATTTTCGACCTGGTGGCGGGCGCTCAGCGTCGTACTCCTCGGCCTCGCAACGGTGACGTGGCCCTCGGCCGCGCAGGCTGGAACGACGACGACGTTCAAAGTGTCACACCAGGGCGCGTGGGTCGCCCTCTCATCGAGCGGTCGCGCTCGATTACGCGTTACCCTCGACCTGCCCTCCCCCCACGACAAGGCGGTCGCGCAACTATCGCTCTTCCCTCGTCTCGTCACCCGGTCACAACTGACGCCCATCATCAGCGGTGCCGGCATCCACACCAAGCCCAGCACCACTACCGCGTTAATCGATCTCGACTGCGCGACGCAGCGAACAATCACGATCACCGTGGGGCTCTACGCTCGAACACCCGGTCGTGTGGCGGGAATCTGCGGGTCGCGCGCACCCCGATTGCACCTGGCCTGCGCGGGTGCCCAGTGCGACGGGGTCTACCCGCTTAGCTACACCGTCACCATTAACGGCGTTACGAGCACCAAGTGGTCGTTGGTCGCAATCGAAGCCACCCGGGTGGCGCGGCCGATCTTTCTGAACTGGATTGAGACGTTCCAACCTTCGATTCTCCAGCGCGCGTCTCGAGCTATTGCCGTGCTCAATACCATCGCCGACGACCGCTCGATGCCCGTCACGCTGAGCGCCGACTACCGCACGCTCGCCCGGTTGATGCCCATCGCCAAGACGCCCTCGAGTGAGCAGATGGACGCGGCGCTCGTCAAGGCCCTCGCGAGTCCGCTGCACCGCGTCGTCGTCGCCCCACCGGGCAACATTGATTTCGGCGGCTTGGTGGCGAACGGTCTCACCACCCAGGTGGCCCAACAACTCACGCTGACCGCAGCGTTTCTCAAGACCATTACGGGCCACGTGGTCGACCCACAGGTGCTGCTGTCCGGTCGTCCATCGCTCTCCAGCCTGGACGCACTTGCCGGCGCGGGCGTGCGCGACGTCATCGTTCCCGAGTCTGCGCTGACAGTCGCTCCGTCAACGACGCTCAATTGGGGCGCGCCTTTCCATCCCCAAGGCGCGCAATCTCTGAGCGCTCTGAGTGTCGACGAGCCGCTCTCCGCGCTCGCCGCCAATGAGTCCATCGAGCCCGGTCGACGGGCCGCCATGACCGTAGCGACGCTCGCGTTCCTGCATTTCGAAGCGCCCGACGCGCCCGCGTCACGCAGTGTGGTCGTCGTCGCGTCCGCCGCCGACACGCCAGCGAGCTACGTCGCCGATCTCGTGGGCTCGCTCAACCACAATCCTTTCGTCGTGGCACGCCGTCTCAGTCCGTCGTTTGAGTCCTCGCTGGTTGGCACCAACGGCGCTCCCGCCACCAGGACACTGGTCACGACCACGCCGCCGACGTGGACGACCAATAATGTGACGTCGCTGATCACGCTCATCGGCGCGGTCAATTCGTACAACAAGGCCATGGACGCAACGGGCTACAGCACCTCGCTGAGTGCTGACGTCGCCGAAAGCGAAGTCGTGGGTAGTTCAAGTGGTCGTCAAAACGCGATCACGAGGGCGCTCAACATCCTCAACAACCAACTCAACCTCTTCTCGGTGAATTCCGGAGCCATCACGCTCGCGGGACCGGGAACGGCGCTACCCATCACGGTGCTCAGTCGCGCCGATTACCCGGTGACCGTCGTGGTGCATCTGATCACCGGTGCTCTTTCCTTTCCTAAGGGCCAGAACATCGTCACCACCTTGAAGTCCCCCACCACCGCCCTGCGCGTGCCCACGTCCAACCACCGAGGCAGCAGCCTCACCCTGCAAGTGGTGGTCACGACGCCCAACGGTCAAGTCGTGCTCGCCCGTTCGGCGATACAGGTACGTATTGCCGGCAATTCCGTGGTGGGCTACCTCTTGACGATCGGTTCGCTCGTTGTGCTCGCCTATTGGTGGTTTCGCACCAATAGGCGTCGTCCCAAAGCTCGCCACGCCAAATGAGTCCGAGCACGACGCACGGTTCACGAGTTTTTTCCATGGCCAGTGGCACCCTGGTCTCGCGCCTGAGCGGGCTGGTGCGGGTGCTGGTACTCGCGTGGGTCCTCGGCTTCACGCCAATCGCGGACTCGTTCAACCTGGCCAATACCGTGCCCAACATGTTGTTCGACCTCGTGCTGGGCGGCGTCCTCGGCGCGACGTTCATACCGGTCTTCGTTGAACGCCTGGCACTTGACGGCGAACGCAGAGCCTGGAAATCAATCTCCAGCGTCGTCACCGGTGCGCTCATGGTGCTCGTGGTGGCCTCCATCGTTGCGTGGTTTGCGGCGCCGTGGATCATTGAAGGCTTCACGGCCCTTAATCGGACCTCGACGAGTGAATCACTGCACACACTCAGCCAGCAGCGCATGCTCGCCACGTCATTGTTGCGCTGGTTCGTGCCCCAAATCTTCTTCTACGGGATCATCGGCATCGCCACGGCACTGCTCAATATTCGTAATCGCTTTGCGCCGGGGTCGTGGGTGCCGTTGGCCAACAATGTGGTCTGTATCGGCGTGTTGGTGTGGTTCCACCTCGTTGACCCGACACCGACGCTGCATTCGCTCGAAGGTTCAAGCCACCTGTTGTGGCTCGGACTAGGCACCACGCTGGGCGTCGCCGTGCAGTTCCTTTGTCTCGTGCCGTCGCTCGCGCGAGCCGACCTCTGGCGACTGTCGTTTCGTTTCGATCATAAAGACCCCGCCCTAAAGACCATTAGTCGCCTGGGGAGCTGGACGTTGCTGGTGGTGCTCACGAATCAACTCTCGCTGTACGTGGTCCTGGCCTTTGCGTTTGGTCTTCCCGGCCAGGGCAACGTCAGCGCCTACACCTACGGCTGGTCCATCATGCAGATGCCCTACGCCGTCGTGGTCGTCTCGGTACTCGGCGCGCTGACCCCGCAGCTGGCGGGTCTCGCCACGGGCCAAGATTTCGCGGGCCTTGGTGAACGCCTCAGTTTCGGGCTGCGTCAATCGCTCGTCATCATCATTCCCTGCACGTTGGTGCTCGTGGTCTTCGCCCAACCAATCGTGGCGATCGCGCTGTTCCACGCCAACGCCACCAAGCAACTCCCCGTGGGCATCGTGCTCGCCGTGCTGTCGGCCGGACTGCCGGGTTTCACGGTCTTCCAGCTCTGCGTGCGTGGATTGCAATCAATGCAGCGAGCGCGCGAGGTCTTCTACCTCTACGTGCTGGAAAACGCGCTGACCATCGCGCTCGCCGTCGTGCTCGGCCGCCACTCATTGGCGGGACTGATCGCGAGCATCTCGATTGCCTACAGCGCCGCCGCCGTGGTGGCGCTCTTGGCCCTGGCGCGGCACCACGTGCGCATTGCCTCAGTGATCTGGGCGCGCCACGTGCGGCGCAGCCTGTGGGCCTCGCTGATAGCGACGCTGATCATGGCACTGATTTACACGCTGTCGAGCGCCAACCAGGGCACCGGCCTCATCACCCGATTCCTGGGCACGATAGTGGCGGGCGCGGTCGCCTACATTACGGTGGTGGTCCTCGCCCAGCGCAACGTCGCGAGAAGGACCGAGAAGTGGAAGGCTTGAGTCGTTCGAAGGGGGAACGTGGCGCACGTTCGGGTTATCAGTGACAGCAGTTGCGATCTTCCAGAAGAGATTGTGCGTCGCCTCGGCATTGAAATCGTTTCTCTCAGCATCCGCTTCGGCGACGAAGAGTTCACTGATCGTGTTGATCTAACGCCGGCCGAATTTTGGGCTAAGTGCAAGGCATCCAAGACGTTGCCGGCCACCGCCGCGCCATCACCCGGTGCGTTTCAGGCAGCGTACGAACGCGCCCACGGCGATGGTTGTGACGGCGTCATCGCCATCACGTTGTCGGCCGCATTATCGGCCACGCATCAAGCGGCCGTCCTGGCCAGCGACGTCGTGGGCGCAACGATTCCGGTGCGCGTCATTGACTCCAAGGCGGCGTCCATGGCGCTTGGCCTCTTGGTCATCGACGTGGCCGAGGCGGCCCAAAGCGGCGCAACGCTCGACGAACTCGACGAGCTCGCACGCCAACAAGTCTCCAAGGTGGGTGTCATTGCCATGCTTGACACACTCGAACACTTGGTGAAGGGTGGGCGCATCGGGGGGGCCCGCGCCCTGATTGGCCAAGTGCTCGCTATCAAGCCGCTGATAGAACTAAAAAACGGGGTGGTCGCCGAGGCCGGGCGCCAACGCACGCGCGCCAAAGCCCTGGCCGCAATTTCTGGCGTCGCGCGCACTCATGTGCCCGTTCGCCGTCTGGCGGTGGTGCACGGCGACTCGAGCGAGCTGCACAGCCTCGAAGCCCTCATAGCGGACATCCCAATTGAGTTCCCACTGATCATCGCCGACATGGGTCCCACCGTGGGCACGCACGGCGGCCCGGGAATCATCGGCGTCGCGTGGCTAGAAGCGTAACGAGACGTGCACCGCTAAGTTGCTAGGTGTGGACGACGCGAACGAGACCCGTGAACCCGACATTGTCGACAAGGCGCTGCACTCGTTCGACCACGTCTTAGACGTCATCCACGACCGGGTACTGCGTCCGATTCTGCTAGCGGGTCGAGCCCTCGCCTACGGACTGATCATCGTGTTGGCGGCGCTAGTGCTGCTCGTGGCGTTGGTCATTGGTCTCTTTCGACTCTTTGACGTCTACCTCTTCGCCAGCCACCAGTGGCTTAGTTACGCGAGCATCGGCGCGCTCTTCGTCGTGGCGGGCCTCGTTATTTGGCGGCGCCGGCGACCCATCGATTCAAGGAAGTAATGACCGAACACACGAGTGTGCTCATTATTGGCTCCGGGCCGTCCGGACTCACCGCGGCGATCTACACCGCGCGCGCGCAACTGAACCCAATCGTGATCGAAGGTGAGCCCTCATCAACGACCGACCAGCCCGGTGGCCAGCTCATGCTCACCACCGACGTGGAGAACTACCCGGGCTTCCCTGAAGCCGTCACGGGCCCGGAGCTGATGATAAAAATGCGCGACCAGGCCATCCGATTCGGCGCCGACCTTCGCGTGACCAAGGTCCAGAAACTTGACGCATCGAGCCGACCCTTTCGTGCCTGGCTCACCGGCGACGACCTGCCCAGCATCACCGCCGACACGGTGATACTGGCAACCGGAGCGCGTTCCTTGATGATGAACGTGCCCGGTGAAGCGCGACTGCTCAGCCACGGTCTCTCCACGTGCGCCACCTGCGACGGCTTCTTCTTTCGCGGCCAAGACATCGCGGTGGTTGGTGGTGGTGACTCGGCGATGGAAGAGGCACTGTTCCTCACCCGCTTCGCATCCAGCGTGACTATCGTGCATCGGCGCGACTCACTGCGCGCGTCAAAGATTATGCAGGAGCGGGCCCTAAAAAACGAGAAGATCCGCTTTGCGTGGAACACCCAAGTCACCGAAGTCCTCGGCCAGGACAAGGTCGCGGGACTCGCCGTTCGTGACACCCTCACCGGCAAGGAGCGAGTGCTCGATGTAACTGGTGTCTTCGTCGCCATTGGCCATATACCCAATACCACCCTCGTCACCGATCTAGTCGATCTCGAAGAGAACGGCTACGTACGCACCGGACTGGGCTCCTATACCAACATTGACGGCCTCTTCGCCGCGGGCGACGTGCAAGATCACGTCTATCGCCAGGCAGTCACCTCGGCCGGATCCGGCTGTATTGCGGCCATTGACGCCGAACGCTGGCTCGAAGCGATGGGTGAGTGACGGGTCACCGCTAAGGTGTAGCCCGCGGCGCTCGCAAGTGGCGTTGCTCTTGGAGGCTGCTATGAGTGAGCAAATTACGACCCTGACTGACGCGACGTTCGACGAAATGATTGGCGCCTCCGAGAAGCCCGTACTCGTTGACTTCTGGGCTGAGTGGTGCGGGCCGTGCAAGACAATCGCTCCCATCTTGGAAGAGTTCGCCACCGAGCAGTCCGACAAGTTCGTCATTGGCAAGCTCGACGTTGACGTCAACGTTGCGACCGCCACCAAGTTCTCGGTGATGAGCATCCCCACCCTGCTGCTGTTCAAGGACGGCGAGGTCGTGGCTCGCCTCGTGGGCGCCAAGCCCAAGGGTGCGCTGCTTCAAGAGATCACCGCCAACCTCTAGTTCAGACCCTGAACTTCGACAAACTACAGCGTGGCGCTTCGGGCGTCCGGGTACGCGAACTTCACGAACTATTGCGACACGTTGGCACCGCGCTCGTAACCGAAACGCTCGATACGTTCGATGACAGCACGCTCATTGCTGTCGAGGCCTTCCAACGCTCGCGCGGGTTGCCCATTACTGGCGTTGTGGACTCGACCACGTGGACTCGTTTGGTCGAAGCGAGTTGGCAACCCGGTCAACGACTTTTATTCCTGACGCGACCGAATTTGCGCGGCGACGACGTGGCAGATTTGCAGGTGCATCTCGCCCAATTGGGGTTCAATCCTGGGCGAATTGACGGAATATTCGGCCCCGTCCTCGAACACGCGTTGATGGATTTTCAACGCAACTGCGGCATCAGTGCCGACGGAACCCTCACTCGGATTACCTTGCGCGAACTCACGCGACTGACAATGACAACATCAGACAGAAACCTCGTCAACGACGCACGCGACCTCGCTGGTTTCGACGATGTCGCGTCAGGACCACTGGTCCTGTGCGGAGAAAGTCCACTCGCGTCCCTGCTCGCGAGTGCGGCCGCTTCATCGTTCGACGTGCACAATCTCACGGCGAGCTTCGACGACGAGGTCACCCGTTTTGCCAACGCGCGCGGGGCCGTAACCGTGCTGTCGATCCAAGAAGTATCAAGTCTCAATGTCATCCGCCTTCACTACTGGGCGAGCTATCGGGCACACTCCCGTCACGGCGAGCAACTCGCCAGTTCCCTCGCAACGTGTTTGTCCCGGTCAGAGCACCTACCGGCCGTCGAAGTCACGGGGATGGCGCTACCCATAATGCGAGAAACAACAATGACCACGTTAAGGATCGAACACGGACTTCTTGACGAATTCGCGCTACGTGAGTTTTCCTCCGCTGTCGTGGACATTTTGTCGGAAGTTTTCCACAGGTAGGTCTCAAAATCGACCAAAAAGGTCGTTCATCGGACCAGCAAAGCCCTTTATTTCCAAGAATTCCTTGAGAAACCCACAACTTCATCCACAACTTGGGGATAACTTCAACGAGTGGTTTAAGTTGAAGGTTGAAGGTTACTTAGTCTGCGAAATGGTGATGTAGAGCCGTTCGAGATCGTCCAAGTCCGCAAAATCAATGATTATGCGGCCATTGCGGCCCTTGAGATCAACGTGAACCCTCGTGTCGAGATAATCCTCAAGTAGTTGTTCAAGCTCGGCGACACTGGCATCGGGCACCGGACGAAGTCGGGGCTTCGCCGGATCAACCTTCGTTGAGGCGTCCACTGCGCTGACGGGCTTGGGCTCCAAGAAGGATTTAACTGCATCCTCGGTGGCTCGCACCGATAGTTCGTTCTTGATAACGCGCGCCACCATCGCGGCTTGGGCATTCGCATCAGTAATCGCCAGTAACGAACGGGCATGACCGGCGGTGATTTGTGAACCGCCAAGTGCCGCCTGGGCAACTTCACCCAATTGTAGGAGTCGTAACGTGTTCGTAACATTCGCCCGGCTCTTACCAACTCTTTGGGCGACTTGCTCGTGCGTCAAGTCAAACTCGTCGATCAACTGTTGATACGCGGCGGCCTCTTCCAAGGGATGAAGGTCAACTCGATGAAGGTTTTCAACGACGGCCTGTTCCAGAGAGAGTCGGTCGTTAACATCATCCTGGACCAGTACCGGGACCACCTCAAGTCCAGCGAGACCGGCCGCTCTCCATCGTCGTTCTCCCGCGATCAGCTCAAAGAGGTTCGCCTCGCCTTCAACTGGTCGAACAATGATTGGCTGCAGAACACCTAGCTCGCGGACAGATGACGCCAGGGTTTGCAGACTCTCATCCGTGAAGGACTTTCGGGGTTGAAATGGGTTCGGTCTGATCGAAGTCACCAGCACCATTCGAAGGGGTCCCGAGGACTCAGGTGTTGAAGTTGATTGCTCCTCGGGAGTGCCCTCGGGAATTAGGGCTCCGAGCCCTTTGCCTAAACCTGGTTTCCTAGCCATTAATTATCTCCTCTGCTAGCGCGAAATACGCCTTTGCACCTTTTGAAGAAGGATCGAAGACGGTGATTGGTTGGCCGAACGACGGTGCTTCGGCGAGGCGCACCGTTCTCGGAATAACAGCTTTACATAACTCATCGGGGAAATGCCGGCGAACTTCAGCAGCCACGTCAATCGAAAGCGTGTTTCTCGAGTCATACATCGTCAAAACAACCTTGGTGATTCGCAACATCGGGTTGAGGTTCTTCTGAACCAAGTCAACAATCCGCTGAAGCTGCGTCAAACCCTCAAGGGCATAAAACTCGGTTTGGACTGGAACCAAAATATCCGTCGCCGCAGCAAATGCGTTAATCGTAATAAGGCCCAGAGACGGGGGACAGTCAATGAAGATGTAGTCAAAATCACCCTCCACCGAAGTGAGAGCCCTCTTTAAGCGAAGTTCTCTCGAGATGACGGAGGCCAACTCCTGCTCAACACCGGCAAGATCCAGGGTGGCCGGAGCGACAAAGAGGTTATTGAATCCAGTGGGCTCTACAACATCGACCATCGGAATGTCATTCAAGAGTACGTCGTAAACCGACCGTTCGAATTGACGGCCATCAACGCCCAGACCCGTAGTGGCATTACCCTGTGGGTCGAGATCAACCACCAAGACCCGCTTACCCTTACTGGCTAGCGCTGCCCCTAAGGAAATTGTGGTTGTGGTCTTGCCAACGCCACCTTTTTGGTTGGCTACAGCAAAAATCGTCATCTTGCTGGCGTCCGCCATGAGCCTCTTTCCGGCTTACGAGCATCCCGACACTGCGTCGAATACCCTGCCATTCAACTCGGTTTTGATTGAGTCGTCAAGTACCGATGTTTCACGTGAAACATTCAATTTCCAACTTTCCAATGTTTCCCGTGAAACCTTACACTACCTCAAAGGCCTTTCTGCTTCAGGATTCGTGTTGTTCGATCGCCGAGAAGAACTCACCCGAGACCAGATGTTTCACGTGAAACACCGGCAGCGTGACCAATTTCGATCCCGATTTCATCATGACCCGAATACGGCACGAAACCCCCGTAAAGGAATGTTTCACGTGAAACACTGGCGACGTGAGCATTTTCAATCCCACTTCTTTCGTGACCCGGATACGGCACTAGAGTCTCAGAATGAATTGTTTCACGTGAAACAAGGCTGGGATTCTGGTAACAGACTAGGACTTTGTCCAAGTGATGGTTGAACTCCCGGACCGGTTCAGGATTGTTTCACGTGAAACACTAAAAGAGTGGTGACTTTCCGGGTATTCCAATGCCTCGAGGATATCTTTCGGGTGTTGGCGACGTCTTTAGCAGTATTTGGAACGCTGCACCGTGACGAACCCTCCCCTTCACTTCGAGGCCCAATTCCGCCAGGATTCCCTCGTTCCAACGGCCGGTTTCATTGTCATCAGGCGGTTCAGAGACGATCAGCACTCCCCCAAGCTTGAGAAATCTAACCCCGCATTCCGCTGTCACCGCCGGGGGACCGAACGATCGCGCGGTAACTAGGTCAAAAACGCCTGAAAGTACAGGTTCTCTAGCTACTTGTTCTGCCCGACCAATAATTACTTCCGCATTCGTGGGAGCGTCTGCCTCTGCCAGCACCTCGGTGAGAAATCTCATGCGTTTGATCATCGAATCAACCAAAACTGCCCGACAGCCCCAACGCGCCAGCAATACAAGCCCTGGTAGCCCTCCACCGCTACCTAGATCTAGAAATTCAACGGGGGGAGAAGGATAGAGACCCTCCCAACACTGCGCAAAACCTTCGGCATGTGCGATTTGCTGCTCGATATCAGCTGGCCCTAAATAGCCCCGCGCCCTTGATTTCTCAAGGGCGCGGAACAGCCATTTATTCACCATGGGTCAATTATGCCGGAACAACCACCACGAAACGACGCGGCTCTTCACCTTCGGACCTCGTGGTTACCAGTGGATTCTCGGTCAGGGCATCGTGAACGGCCTTACGATCAGCTGCGGACATTGGTTCTAGCGCCCGCTCCTCACCAGTGTCACTCACCTCTTGAGCCACCTGCTGAGCGAAGCGCCCCAGCGCGACCACACGACGCTCGCGGTACTGCGCAACGTCCACCAAAATCCGGTCGGTACGGCTTGGACTCTTCGACTGAACCACGGTTCTGGTCACTTCTTGCAGTGCCTGCAGTGTGGTGCCGCGCGGCCCGACAAGAACTCCGAGTTCCGTAGGGGGATCGGCATTTACCGAGAGCTCAATCGTCTCCTCGTCCAACTCTTTCACCGAGACCTCGGCAGTGATATTCATCGAAGCGAGAAGTCCTTCTAAGAAATCCTTGGCAATAGATCCCTGTTCAGCTAACGAAATTCCTTCGGCCATAGTGTCCTCCTTCGATGGACTCTTTTCAGATTGTGCTGGGCTGCTCTTGGGTGCCTGCTGGGCACGCCGAGCGCCATTCGATGATTCCTTTTCTCTGCGTGGTGTCCCCGCGCCAGATGTTGCCGCGACACGCGTCTTCTCAACGCGTGGACTAGAGCTACGCGGACGTTCTTCTCGACCACCCGATCGCCGTGACCGCTTAGGGCGTGGTCCCGCTGGTCGCACTCGAGCTCGAACTCGGGCTTCCCCCCGCATCCGTCCAAAGAGCCCGGCTTTGGGCTCCTCGATTACTTCAACTTCCGCATCGTCACGATGGACTCCGAGGTGAGCGAGAGCTCGATCGGTGGCCTC
>JBEKQN010000004.1:0-40604 GCA_049519675.1 Acidimicrobiales bacterium
AGAAACGTTTCCGGGGACTCGACTTCGATCCGGATACCGAAATCGTGGTCACCGCCGGTGCGACCGAAGCAATCGCGGCGAGCCTTTTGTCGCTGTGCGAACCGGACGATGAGGTCGTGATGTTCGAGCCGTACTACGACTCCTACGCGGCCTGTACCGCGATGGCTGGTGCGCATCGCCGCGTCGTTCAACTCCGCGCTCCTGACTGGTCATTCGATCCTGAAGCGCTTGAGAACGCGGTCAGCGGCCAG
Organism: Acidimicrobiales bacterium; assembly: GCA_049519675.1. Lineage (GTDB taxonomy): Bacteria > Actinomycetota > Acidimicrobiia > Acidimicrobiales > RAAP-2 > RAAP-2. Next base: position 252 of record JBEKQN010000004.1, read on the forward strand.
ACGCGGCTCATCTTGGTGAACACCCCACATAATCCCTCCGGCAAAGTATTCAGCTACTCCGAATTGCAAGTGATTGCCGACGTGTGCCTGCGTCACGACCTCATTGCGGTCACCGATGAGGTCTACGAGCACCTCGTCTACGAGTCGCCACACGTCTCGCTCGCGTCGCTTCCTGGCATGGCGGAGAGGACGATCACGATCTCGTCGGCCGCCAAGACATTCTCCGTGACCGGGTGGAAGGTCGGCTGGGCGTGCGCGCCCCACGATCTCGTCGCGGCGGTGCGCACGGCGAAGCAGTTTCTCACCTTCGTGAATGGCGCACCGTTCCAGTATGCGATCGCCCACGGTCTCACCAACAGCGACGACTACCTCGTCGAGGCGGCCCAGGTGCTACGCGACAAGCGTGACTTCCTCGCGGCGGGACTTGAAGCGGTGGGCTTCAAGGTCTTGGCGTCCCCCGGCACGTTCTTTCTCACGACGGACATCACGCAGCTGTCGGACGAGGACGGTTACTCGTTCTGTCGAGCGCTTCCCGAGCGGTGCGGCGTCGTGGCAATCCCGAGTTCGGTCTTCTACGACGATCAGGGCGCCGGCCGGAACTATGTGCGTTGGATGTTCTCGAAGCGGCGCGAGGTACTCAACGAGGCGGTTGCGCGCCTCGGACGACTGCGCTGAGAACTTTTACGACGACATTTCGCGGTGTGCCCGATCACTCCGTGGCGGCACCGTAGTCTTTGCGTAGCCGCTGCGGAGGAACACGATGACTGAAAGTACGTTAGAGGGCGCGCTGCACGGTCCAACGCGTTTTGCCGAGCTCAATACTGTTCTCGCTGGTCTCGTGGAAGTTTCACGTCGGGAGTTGAAGGACAAATTCGTAGGCGCATACCTTCAGGGATCCTTTGCCTTGGCAGCGGGTGATCTCGCGAGTGACTGCGACTTCATCGTTGTTACCTCCAGACCCGTAACGACCTCGCAGGAAATGCGGATCCGTGGCTATCACGACGAATTGCCGACACGCGATGGCTTCTGGAATCGTCACCTTGAAGGTTCCTACGCGCCGGCGGATGAACTTAAGACGCTCTCCGGGCTTGGGCGCGACTGGCTCTACATCGACCACGGCTGGCGAGAGATGCAATGGAGCGAGCACTGCAACTCGGCGGTCGCGCGATGGATTCTGCGTGAGCGCGGGGTGACGCTCGCTGGTCCACCCGCGCGTCAGCTAGTGGACCCAATTCCTAGAGGTGTCTTGCGTGACGCAATGATTCGCGAAATCCCAACGTTCATCCCTGACCTGCTCGGTTGGATCTCAATGGACATTGCCTGGGCCCAGCGCTACGCGGTCGAGTCGTTGTGCCGTATGTGGTTCACGTTCGAGATGGATCAGGTCGCTTCGAAGCCAGATTCCATCCGCTGGGCTCTTGCGCGTCTCGAAGCTCGCTGGCACCCCTTGCTGCACAATGCTCTCGACGACCGGATGCTTGGCTTCGACCCTACGCAGAGGCCAGCCGCAGTCTTGGTCGAGCGGACTCTTGAGTTCGCCGAGTTGGTGACACAGGTCGTTCTTTCGTCCCACCTGGAGTAATTGGTGGCCAAGTGCGGCAAGGAAAAGCTGTCGGGTGGGGATTGTGTTGTCCCATGTCGGAGTCTCGAAGTCAACAGCGCCATTTAAATGTGCAAGTTAGGACTTGCACATTGTTGGAAAATGCGCTAGTGTGCACTTGCGTATAAATACATCGATATTGGAGGATGAACTGATGAACACGGACAGCATTGAACGCGAAGTCTCAATTGAGGCGCCTATCGAACGAGTGTGGGAAGCGCTGACGAGCGCCGAATCCATCGGCACGTGGTTCGGTGTCGGAGCCCCAGCCACCATTGATTTGCGCGTAGGTGGCGTGATGGTCATCAACCACGGCGATCACGGAACATTCAAGACCCTGATTGTCGCGGTTGACCCGCCACGCGCCTTCTCCTACCGGTGGGCGAGCGCGTATCCCGACGAACTGGCCACCGAAGAGAATTCCACGCTGGTGGAGTTCACGCTGCGATCGAAGGGCGACGGCACGGTCCTTCGCCTCGTGGAGAGTGGATTCGATGCGCTGGACATTCCCGCTAATCGTCCGGACGCCAGTTACGAAAGTCATTCAAACGGCTGGACGGGTGTCATCGCTAAGTTTGCCGAGTACGTCATGGGTAACGACGAACAGCCGTTGGTCTCCTCGTCGTGAGCGTCGCCGAGGTCCTGACAGCGCTCGCCGATCCGACGCGTCGAGACCTGCTCGAGTTGCTCTCTGTGCGCGGTGAAGCAACAGCAACGGTTCTCGCGGAAGACCTTCCGATCAGCCGCCAGGCAGTGGCCCAGCATCTGGCCGTACTCGACGGAGTGGGACTCGTAGCCGGTCGGCGTGAAGGCCGAGAACACCACTTCGTCGTTCGACCGGACACCCTCGACGAAGCAGCCCGCTGGATGAGTCAACTGGCCCAACAGTGGGACAGGAGACTACGGACGATTAAACAGATTGCCGAGACGGCACACCGGGCGTCGCGGTAAGGGCGAGTCGTACACCGGGCTGCACACTTGCAGCACGAACCGATTGAGTTGGTTTGTAGCACAATGTCAGACGTGGCGATTGGTCAACTCAAAACCGCCCGTGCGTCGTTGAGACGTGCACAACGGGTCATTGTCCTCACGGGTGCCGGTATCTCCACGGCCAGTGGTATCCCTGACTACCGGGGACCGCAGGGAGTGTGGACTCGTAATCCGGCCGCCGAACGTGCGTCGCACATTGACGTCTACTCGAGTGACCCCGAGGTGCGCGAGGCGTCGTGGAGCCGCCTGCTGATGCGCGCCGAGGATCCGCCGCAGCCCAACGAAGCGCATCGCAGCCTCGCGCGCTTCGGGGTTACGGGCTGGCTCGGCGTCTTGGTGACGCAGAATATCGATGGCTTACATCTGGCGGCCGGTACACCGCCGGAGCGGTTGATTGAGATCCACGGCCACGTTCGTGCGGTTCGCTGCCTCACGTGTAGTGCGCGCCAACCAACAGGCGACGTGCTCGCCCGCGTCGCGGCCGGAGACGCTGACCCACGATGCGATGTCATCGTCGATGGCCGTCTCTGTGGCGGCGTGCTCGCGACAACAATCGTGCGCTTCGGCGAACAGCCAGATCCACTCGAGATGCACCGGGCGAAACGCGCCGCGCGCGAGAGCGACCTAATGATGTGCGTCGGCACGACGCTCACGGTGTATCCCGTTGCCGGACTTGTCCAGATGGCCCTGGACTACGACGCGCAGCTCATTATCGTCAACGACGCGCCAACGCCATATGACGACCGTGCAATCTGCGTGCGCGGAGATATTACCGAGGTCCTACCCACGATGCTCGGTGACGTTGATTCTTACGAGGGTTAGTACTCAGCCGCTGAAGTTTGGCGCATCGACGAACGACCACGTCGATCCGTTCCACTGTTCAATGAGCGAACGCCCTGTCCCCATCTCGTTGGGGAATTTGCCCACCGCGAAGCAGGTGGTTGCGCTGACGCAGCTGACGCCATTGAGCTCGACGAATCCTGCCACCGTTCCCGTGATGAACGGCGATTTGATTTCGGACCAGGAGTCCCCATTCCAGCGCTCGACCATGCCTTCTGAGGTCGTTGACGTCTCTTGATTTCCTACCGCGAAGCAAAGCGTGGTGCTCGCGCAACTCACGCCGTTGAGTATGTCGTACGGACCTGATCCATTCGGCGCGGCAACTCGAGTCCACGAAGCACCATTCCAACGTTCGATAAACGTGTGCGCGGTGCTCGTTGAAAACGGATCGCCGTTGTACGAACCGGTGGCGAAGCACAGTCTGGCGTTCGCACAACTCAGTCCGGTCTGCACATTGTCCCCTTTTCCGGGATTGGCTGACGTCACGATCTGCCACTTCGCACCATTCCACCTTTCGACCAGGGTGTGTTCGTAGTTATCTACAAAATGGTGTCCCAGGGCGAAACAGGTTGAACGTCCGACGCAACCAACCGCGTCAAAACCTAAAAAGACGAGTCCGTCAGTCTCATTGATGGTTGGTGAGCTCATCGTCGACCATGTTGTGCCGTTCCATTGTTCAATCAACGTGCCGATATGTCCGCCTCCTGGTGCACTATTGCCAACCGCAAGACAGCGCACCGCACTGGAGCACGACACGCCGTCCAAGATGGAATACGGAGCGGGACCGGTATTGACGATCGACCAACTGGCGCCGTTCCAGCGCTCGATGAGTTTTGTGTAGCCCCCGGTCAACACGGTTTTACCGACGGCGATGCAGAAGGATTGACTGGTGCAACTCACACTGAGCAGGCTCGTCTGGCCGGTAGCGGGGCTGGGTGAGGGCACCACTGACCACGCTGATCCGTTCCACTCTTCGACCAGCGTTTCGGTGTTGGTGTATCCCTTCGGGCTGAGGTTGAAATGCTCTCCTACGGCGACGCAGTAGGAATCGACCGGACAGCTAATTGCTTGTAGCACGTTCTCGTCGCAGGCGTACACCGTGCACGATGACGTTGTGTCGGCTGCCGCAGTAATCGTGGACCCGTGTTCGACCCCCGGTCCGTGTGAGCCCTTGAGAACGATTGCAGCCCCGCCAATGACGAGAGCGAGCACCACGATGACGGCAATCCAACGTCCTCGGCCCTGCAGCACGGGTGCCGTGTCGGGCGACGAAATGTTTGAAGGTTCCCATGGAGTCGACTCGCGTCTGGGCGCCATGTCATTGTGGACCGATGGCGACCGCGGCTGGATGCCCCTACTTGCCCAGTAATTCTCGCGGGTGCGCGGTTCTGGACCGGGGGCGTCGGGTGCGGCATTGTTGTTGTCAACTCGCGCCGTTGGTTCATCTTCGTGGGGCGGTTCTTGGCGGTCAGACACGGGACTTCCCTTCCAAATGATGTTTTGTTCGGCTTGATGAAGGACCAGACTATCGACGCGAGCGTAGACAGCGTATCTTTCACTGCCAATTCGATTCGGCGCCGATGACTGGTTCAACTGCCAGATTGATCGCGCTCGACCTCTATCTGTCGCCTTTGCCGCACGCGATCATCGCGGACGATTTGACCTCAATTGTCCGAGGTGAACTGCGTGTGGTGCTTGATCAGCACTTCGCTTTGGCCGACACCGGTGAATCCCACGCGTACATCGAGAGCCGCAAAGCCTTTGGACGGTTCGTCTTAATTCCCTGACGACGTTGGGCGGATTTGGCTTGCCGAAAAATAGGGCAGTGGTATGCCGGTCGTGACGTAGTTGGCTAAGTGCTGGAGCGTCATGGCCCACGTTTGGGCCGTGCCGCCGAGGTCGTTTTCTGCGATGCCGTCGCCAAAGCCGCGGTGGCGAAATATCACTGTGGTGCAATTCTCGTGGTCGCTGTTAGGGCGCAATTCCCATTCCCACGTTGATCCGTCCCAGAACGGGAATCCAGACTGGACTTGCATGCGAACCAGATTGTTCGGTTCGGTGTCCACGCTCACTTCTAAGTCCACCGGGGCGTCTTCAAAGCCGAAGCGCGCGTGGTCGCCGGCGACTTCGCAGTTCGACGTCCAAAAGGCCCGCTGACCTTCGGTCGTCGAGAGTATCTCGAATACGCGGTCCGACGCAGCGTCAACATTGATGGCGAGCAGGATTTCGTGACTCATTGGAGCTCCTCTAAATGGCGCGGGTGTTCGACTTCACTGTCCCTTGGCCATAGTACCCAGCGTCACGAGGGCGACCGAGCGAACGTGGCCGCTCGGCCCACCTAAGAAGGAGGTTCGCTGCCAGGGGCGAAGTGGCCCATCTCGGCACCAATTTTTTTTGCGATATTGGAGACGTGAAGATGGATCTCTTCTAAGAGATCGGTGTTTTTCTTCATGCGTTCGGTGAGCGCCGTGTTCTCTTCAATCAACGTCTTAATGTCGTCGGTGTTGTTGGCCGTGTGCAGCGCCACCTCGGACGAAATGGCGTCGGCCCGTTTGGCGGCAATGAGCAAGGTGGCGCCCTGGATGCCGGCGAGCATCGAGAGAAAGAGGTTCAGCAGGATGTACGGATACGGGTCGAAGGCCTTGTGGTTGAGGACGTGCTGGATGAGCAGCGTGTTCGTCAGGGCCCAGGCGATCATCACGGCGAAGAATCCGAAGACGAAGGGCCACGAGCCCATGGCGTTGCGCATCTTGTCCGCGGCCCGCTCGCCAATGGAGAGGTCGTCGCCGGAACGGACGCCGGGATGCTTGTGCCAATGAGAGGTCCAGGCGGATTCGTGCATGAGTGCAATGTTCGCACAGGCGGACGCTCACGAAGGGGACTGCGCCGCGCGATTAGCGCACGTGACCACCAGACTCGGGGCGGAAGGTTATCTACCCCCAGTCTGGTGGTCAGCGTGACGCCTGGTGTTCCCGCTGTTACTGCAGTGCCGCGCGGTGCGATCGGACTCTTCGACTCAGTAGATTGGACGAGCTCGGGCTGAAGTACGTCCTACTGAGTCGATTCGGCGATTTCTTCGTATCACTCGTGCGACATCTGGCTAAATAGTAAGGAGGACGGGAGCGCACAACCACCCCAAAGTTGTTGTGTAGCCCGGTTTGAAAACCCTCGATGCAGACCGGCGGTCCCCTTGGCTTAGGTACGCCGGCAGTGGCGACCCCGAACGACATGAGAGCGTTGCGGACATGGGACCACTGGTTATTCGGCAATCGCGAACGCCAACCGCCGCCCGTGGCCACCTCACCGACGTGTTGCGACTAACCCAAGGGACGGCGTCCTTCTCACAAGGGTCAACTCCTTCAATTCACTGTTGATCGCGCTGCGTAAAGAGCAAAGTTGTGGGTAGGCGGCGCCCCAAGTTTCACCTACTTTGCATCTCATGACTTTGGTGGACACCTTCACGCTCGCGGGCGAACCGTGCGCACGCGGTGCTCATTACTATCGATTGCATGGGGCGATCGACCGTCGCGCACCCCACCAATGTCCTGGAGTCCGATGACCACTTATCTCGTCCTGGGAGCCAGCGGTTTTCTCGGCAGCCACGTTCATCAGGCCATCAAGCGTTCGCCGGATTCTCCAGCCCTCGTCGCGGCGAGTCGTCGTCCCCCGCGAATCGCTCTGCCGGCAAATAGTAGTTGGGTACCGCTGGACCTCACTCGCGCAACCGTCGACGAGCTCGTGATTCTGATTGAAGCGAGCCGACCCGACGCGTTGATCAATTGTGCTGGTCTCACCTCAGGTTCGGCCGAACAGATGTGGGAGACCAACACCACCTTCGTGGACAAATTGATCCAAGCCCTTCGCCAATGCGGACCCCGACCACTCGTGCACTTCGGTTCGTCCGAAGAGTACGGACCTCAAGCCTCGCAAGAGCCGATCAAGGAAACCGCGACGGAGCATCCGGTGAACGACTACGGCCGATCGAAACTGGCGGCAACGCGCAAGATCACGCACGCCACCGAGCAGGGTGACATATGCGCCACAGTGCTGCGGATATTTAGTCCGGTTGGTTCAGGCGCGCCTCCCCAGTCGCTCGCCGGACAGGCCGTGCAAGAGTTGAACCAGGCAATGAAGAGGAAAAGTTCTTCGATCACGCTGAGTTACCTGCAGACGTATCGCGACTATGTCGCGGCGGGCGACGTCGCGCGTGCCGCGCTCGGCGCCACGCAATTACTGGGTCGCGCACCGGTCATCAATGTCGGCCTGGGTAAGGCAATGTCAAGTCGATCGATGGTCGAACTCATTGCCCACGCCGCAGGTTTCGAAGGCGAGATCGCCGAGGAAATCGATGACGCGTACGTCGAAGAAGTGCCCTGGCAACAGGCCGACATCTCGCGCATGGGACACGAAATTGGATGGATACCGCAAACCACCGTTGCCCAAGCCGCCGAGGAACTCTGGAGTGGCGATTCCGAGATCACGTCAACGGCTGGCGGGATTGCCGACCAGGTGAGCAGTTGGTAGGTGAATCGATGATCGACGTGAGTGAGGGATTGTGACCGACTACGCAAACGAGGGTGGGTCGATGCCGCGCTTTCGTCCCGCGCCGATGACGCCCGACGAAATTCGCAATAGAAGGTGGCGCTACCGACTCATTGCCTACGTCGATGGGGTACTGCTGTTTGTCCTCATGCTCGCCTTCTCGCTCGAGTGGTTTCTCGTGTTCATTATCTGGCTGGTTGCCAATTTTGTGGTACTCACGTGGGACTATCGCAACAACATTAAGAACCGTCGATTGAACGTCGTGGGCTGGGCCGAGGAGGATCTCATCCACATCAACATGGACATCTACCGCCAATTGATGATGGCGCTTCGTTGGGATGTGGTGGGTGGCGCAGTATTCCTCGTGGCGGGCTTCTTCAATCCCTGGGGCTTCGCGATGGCCGGATTCATGGGGCTATCGGGTATTGCGGTCTATCTAGTGGCCAAGCGATATCGCTGACCCGTTGACCTGGAGGGCGGGGTCGATTCCAGCACCCGCATTGGTCCTAGCGCCCTACTTTGATTCGCCGTCCGCGTCTTCGTTGTTTTCGTAACGCCCGCGAGGCCCGAGGGCTTCGGCCAACTCGAAGCGAGAGGTGACTCCCAGCTTGCGGTAGGCGCGAGAGAGGTGGCCCTCGATGGTCTTCACATTGACGAACAGTTCATCGGCGATGGCTCGGTTGGTGACGTTGGCCGCCGCCATGTGCACGGCACGCAGTTCCGCTGGCGTGAGTGAGTCAACGCCCGTTGAACCCAGGCGGCGTGGACGTGCCCCGGCCGCGCGAAGTTGCGTGCCCGCCACTTCGACGAGTCGATGCGCCCCGCAGAGCGACGCGAGCGACGCCCCCTTGTGCAAGATGTCGCGAGCGCTTTCGGGATCCTGACGGTCCACGAGCGCCGCGCCGAGGTCGACCATTGCTTCGGCCGTCTCCAGGCGGGCCGGAGAACCCTCCAGGACCTCGACTGACTCGGTGAGCCAGGCCGTTCGTTCGTCGAGGTCTTGACTGGAGGCGCCCATGGCTCGCAGCGCCGTGCCGAGGCTTCGTGGAGCCCCGAACGCGCGAGCGGACACGAGATGGCGTTCGGCCAGTTGGTGCGCCTCTTCCCATTGACCCAGTGACGCCAATACCCGAGCGGCCGGAGGATGCCACGCCACGAGCACGGGATTAGTGATGCCCGCGCGCGCGGCGGCCGCGCCCGCCTGCTCGAATTCATCCAGCGCCTCCACCGACTGGTTGCACATCGAAAAGAGTCGGCCGCGCTCGACGTGGGCCTCGACCCGGTCGAGCGGCTGGTCAATCATTTCGGGGTCGAACGTGCCCAGCTCGTAGATCGCTTCCTGGGTGCGGCCCTGGGCAATGAGCAGGTCGATGAGTCCCACCACCGGACGCGAACTGAACGTGCCGCCGAGTTCGTGATGTCGCAGTAACGCCTCTTCGGACTCGCCCAGTGATCCCTGCCATAACTTCGACAGCACGATCAGGCGCAGCACTTCGTCCTCGCTGGTGTGGTCGCCCTGATCGAGTGCGCGTCGGCGTCCGACCTCCAGGATTCGGTCGACCGTGGCGAATTCGTCGGCGCCCAGCAAGATCCGACAGGCCATGGTCTGCATCATCTCGCTCGACAGTTCTCCGGCGACCGATTGGTCGGGATCGATCACGGCACTCAACATCTTCGCGACGGATTTGGCCGACATATTGGGATCGGACTCAAAGTCGTGAATGCTCAAGAACGCGGTCGCCACCTTCGCGACATTGGAGGCGGCATCGGATTTCGGCAGGAGTTTCTGAATCTTGGCCACGCCGTCGCTTCGCTGGCTCGGCAGGTTCGCGAGCAGCGTCAAACCCATTTCGAACTCCAGTTGCAGCGCGGGGTCGACGCCCTTCGTGTCCGCGGTTAACTGCTGGAGCATCGTGACGGCTTCGGCGCGAAGTTCGGGCCAGCCCCGCAACGAACGCATCAATTTGATGGCGATTCCGTACACGTCGGTGTTGTGTTGCGCACCCAGGCTGAGGGCGCGCTGGAATGAGGAGACTGAGCTCTTGAGACCCAACTGGGTCTCGCAGCGAGCGAGATCCAGCCACATGGACGGCTCCTGCACGGCAACGGGACCCTCATTGATTGATCGGCGAAGGCACTGGCTCGCGAGGCGGAAGTCGCCGCGCGCAATGAGTGTGCGTCCCGCGCGCGCGAGTCGCCCTGCCAATTCGGTGTTTCCAGAAGGTTCTGACGCCAGCAGGTGTTCAACAATGAGCGACTCGTCGGCGCCAGTTTCCGAGAGGTACTCGGCGCAGCGTGTGTGCAACTGGGAACGTCGGGCCGGCGAGATGTTTTGCAGCAGCGCCCAGCGCACGATGGGGGCAATAAAGACCAAGGGGCGATCGCCCTGGAGCAGTTCGGCGCGCGCCGAGACGTCTGACGCCAACTCGGCCGCGACGGGATCGATGTTGCCCAGGTAGCAGGCGAGGCCCAAGTCAGTGCTGTTGCCGTGTATCGCGCAACACTCGAGCAATTCGGTGGCGGCGACGTGTAACCGTTCGAGACGCACGAGGACGCGCTGGGAGATTCTCGGAACCGGGAGTCGGCTGAGCTCTCCCGCCATCGAGGCGTTGGGCGAGATGCGTTCGTTGACGCAGGCCTTGGCGAGTTCAACAACGAACTCGGGCCGTCCGCTCGTGGCCTCGTAGGCGGCGGCGACGAACTGCGGATCGGGCGCTTCTTCGAGGTAGCCCGCGAAAATCTGGCGCACACTGTCGGGACTGAGCGGCTTCAAGGCGAAGTGTCGCACGTGGCGATTCACCAATAGATGGTCGACCACGCGCGAGCCGACTCCGGGAAGACGTGGTGGGGAGGCGAGCAAGAGCCAGATCTGCTGGTCATCAACGCGGTGGAATACGTACTGGAGCGTCATGAGCGTGGCGTCGTCAACAAGGTCGGCGTCGTCGATTGCGAGCAGGATCGGCCCGAGGCGACGCACGGCGATCAGCAAGGCGTAGAAGGCGGCGCCGAGTTGTCCAAAGTTCTGCTCGCCGTTCTTGTTGATCAGCGCGCACACCGCTTCGACGCGTTCGGACACCTCTTCGTCGGCGTTGCGCAGCGACGCGACAACTTCAATGAGTCGCAGCAGCGCCCCGAAGGAGGCGTGTTGTTCGAGGTCGCCACCGCGGGCGCGCAGCACCAAGCACGACGAACGGTCGGCGATGAGGCAGGCTTCGTTCAGCAGGGTTGTCTTGCCCGTGCCCCAGCCACCCTCGATTGACAAACATCCGCTATGCGAGGGGACGGTGCGGCTGAAGATCGCTTCGAACTCTTGAAGGAATTGGCTGCGTTCGAAGAGCGGGGACGTGTCGTTGCCACGCGACGAACGAAGCGATGACCACGCAGGGCGCTCGGTCTCGAGTTTCACGGACATTCCTCTAGCTTTCGACAACTCATTCAGTTTCCACACGTGTGGAAGTACCAAATATCAGTGCCCTGGACAACTCGAGCAGTGCTCAAAGTTGCCACCCGTAATGCCTGGTGTTATAGCAATTTTAGGACCACAGGAGGTCAAAATGCAATAGGCCATGCACTTTCATGCGTGAAAATGCAGGCTATCGCGGGGCGAAGCCCGGTTTCTTCTTGCGTCCAAAGGGCCCTCGCGAGACGATTTTTCCTCAATATTGCGTCCGCCCTGGTAAACGGTGTCAATTTCTGCCAGTCGGTGGCGCAGACAAGCTTGACGTGACATTCCAAGACCGCTAACTCTGTGGCGTATCGAAGTTCAGCATCCAGGTGACACCGAACTGGTCGGTGCAATGCGCGACGATGGCGCCCCAACCGCTGTCAGTCGGCGCGAACACCTCGTTGCCGCCGTCAACCAGCAGGGCGTAGAAATTTCGCAATTGCTCCTCAGTGTCGCAATTCAGCACCACGCTGCTCTCGCGCCCGGGTTGACCATCTTGGAGGTCGCTGCCCATGAAGTGAATATCGCCCGACTGAAAGTCCAAGTGCACGACGCGCCCGCCCTCTGACTGCACTTGGGCATCTCCACCGAACACGCGTTTGTAAAAGTCGACCGCCGCGCCGCTCTTATTCACGAAGTTGATGTATGGAATAACGTTCGCCACGGTCCCTACTCTCCACTAGTTCTACTCACTGGCCCACTACTGACCATGAGTTCGCTTTAACGAAAGCCGTTTTGCATTGCCGCTAACTCCGCCCCCCCGGGGCAGAGCTTTTCGAAGGGCACGCTGTTGAGACCCTCTACGGGTGTGTGGTTCAGCTGGTGCACGTCCTTGGCGGACTCGTCAACGTAGAGCAGTCCGGTCACGATTTCGCCGCGGCTCTGGCGGTCGTGAATGTATTGCTCCACTTTCTGGCGATCAGTGGGGTCATAGCCGGACGGTAAGGAACGGAACTGGACCACGCTGCCATCGTGCATCGCGACCGAGGTGACGCCGTCGTCGGGGATGGAGGCGTGAATCTCCTTGCGCAGCGGCACGAAGTCGGTGTGCACCTCTTTCACTTCGTGTTCGCGCATGAAGAGGTAACTCTTGGTGGAGCCTTCGTGGTCATTGAACGTGACGCACGGCGAGATGACGTCGATGAGCGCGAGCCCATTGTGCGCCACGGCCGCCTTGAGTATCGGCACCAACTGCTCCTTGTCGCCCGAGAAACTGCGAGCGAGAAACGTGGCCCCCATGCTGAGACCGAGCAGTATGGGATCGATCGGTGCGATTTCGTTGGGTTCGCCCTTCTTAGCCCGGGTGCCAATGTCCGCCGACGCCGACAGCTGACCTTTGGTCAGACCGTAGACGCCGTTGTTTTCGATCACGTAGACCATATTGATGTTGCGCCGGATCGCGTGCGCCAGGTGCCCTAAGCCAATGGAGAGTGAGTCGCCGTCGCCCGAGATGCCGATGTAGGTCAGTTCCCGGTTGGCGGCGTTCGCCCCCGTCGCGATGGTGACCATGCGACCGTGCGCCGAGTTAAAACCGTGGGCGCCCCGAACGAAATATGTCGGCGTCTTCGACGAGCATCCGATTCCGCTTAACTTGGCGATCATGTGCGGCGGGGTGGAGAGCTCCCAGAAAGCGTGCACGATGGCGGCGGTGACCGAGTCGTGGCCGCATCCGGCGCACAACGTGGACATGGCGCCTTCGTAGTCACGGATGGTGAGGCCGAGGTCGTTCTTCTCCAGCAGCGCCAGCGGTATGAGTGGCTTGACGATTGAGGGCATGACTAGTTCTCCAGCTCAGTGATAACGGCGTTGACAACGAACTTCGCGCTGAGGGGAAACCCCCCGTACGCGTTGACCGGGTGCATCTTTTCGATCGCCACGCCGGTCTCGATGGAAATGAGCGAGCGCAGCTGGGCGTCGCGGTTCTGTTCGACGACGAAGCAGTGGTCGTGTTCTTCGACGAAGCGGCGCACCAGATCGACGAAGGGAAAGCCGCGCACGCGCATGAAGTCAGCCGTGACGCCGACTTCTTCGAGCTCGTCGATGGCTTCACGCACCGCCAAGTCGCAACTACCCAACGTGATGATGCCAATGGTGGCACCGTCGCGCCGCTGGATAACTGGCGCAGGCACATGGCTCGCTGATGAGGCGTGCTTGGCCTTTAATCGGTCGACGACCTGCTGGTACTCGTCGGGAAGCTCCGTGTAGCGACCGAATTTGTCGTGACCGGAACCGCGAATGAAATACGCACCCTTGGAATCTGAGCCGGGCAGGGTCCTGGGGGTTACGGACTCCTCGTCGGCGTCGGCGTAGCGATAGAACTCCTTTATGCCCGCGAGGTCAACGTCGCTCAAGACCCGACCCCGGTCCGGGACGTAGGCGTCATTCCAGGTGAGCTGGGGCACGACCCAGTCGTTCATGCCGATGTCGAGATCGGACATCAAGAAGATCGGCGTTTGGAAATGTTCGGCGAGATCGAATGAGGCAACGGCAAACTCGAAGCACTCGGCCGGGTTCGCGGGGAATAGAAGTATGTGCTTAGTGTCGCCGTGTGACGCGTAGGCGCACAGCATGATGTCGGCCTGCTGAGTGCGGGTGGGCATGCCCGTCGAGGGTCCGGCGCGCTGCACGTCGATGATGACCGCCGGGATCTCGGTGTAGTAGGCGAAGCCGAGCAGCTCGTTCATCAACGAGATCCCCGGACCGGACGTCGAGGTGAAGGAGCGCGCCCCGCTCCACGACGCGCCTAAGACCATGCCAATGGCCGCAATCTCGTCCTCGGCCTGCAGGATCATGTAGTTGTTCTTGAACGTGGTGGGTTCATCGGGCGTGGCGCCGGGGACCGCCTCGCGGCGGTACTTGGCACAGAGGCGGATGAAGTTGTCCATGACGGCGGTGGCGGGCGTGATGGGGTACCAGGCAGCGACCGTGGCGCCCGCGTAGAGGCAGCCGAGCGCCGCCGCCGTATTGCCGTCAATGAGAATTGAGTCGTTGGTGGCATCCATTGGCTCCACGTGGAAGGCCAACGGGCAGGTGAAATTTTCAATTGCGTAGTCGTAGCCGAGACGCAGGGCTTTCTGGTTGGATTCGCGAAGCAGTTCATTCTTGGCGAACGTCTGCGACAGCAGTTCGGCGACGAGGTCGACGTCAATGCCGATCAGCGCCACGACGGCGCCGGCATAGGCGACGTTCTTCATCAGAATGCGCTCGCGCGGGGCGTTGAAATTCTCGAGGCACATCTGAGCGAGCGGCACGCCGAGGAACGTGACGTCCTCGCGCAATAATTCAGCGTCCAGCGGCCATGAGGAGTCGAAGAGCACGTAGCCGCCCTGGCGTACATCGGCAATGTCCTGCTCGTAGGTCTGCGAGTTCATGGCAATCATGAGGTCGTAGTCCAATGCCCGCGCCGTGTAGCCGGTCTTGTTGACCCGTATCTCATACCAGGTGGGCAGGCCCTGGATATTGGACGGGAAGAGGTTCTTGCCCGACACGGGAATACCCATCTTGAAGATGGCTTGCATCAACAAGCTGTTGGCGCTGGCTGACCCGGTGCCGTTGACGTTGGCGAGCTTGACGGAGAAGTCGTTCACCTGAGTGATGAGGTCGCGGGAAGTATCGATGGCCATTGTCTAATTCCTTGCTGAAGATGAAGCGCCGCTCATGGATTTCACGGGGATGTGCAGAAAAAATCCGGTGGCGGCGTAGGGGATTTGTAGGTCGAACTTCTCCATGTCCCACGCGGCCGTGGGACAGCGCTCGGCACACAGACCGCAGTGCACGCAGACGTTTTCGTCCTTGACCATGACCCGTCCGGTTTGTGGCAGGGCCGACGAGACGAAGAGCGACTGCTCGAGGTTGGTTGAGGGCGCGGACAGTCGCGTACGTAAATCTGCCTCCTCGCCGTTTGTGGTGATGGTGAGACATTGGACCGGACAGATATCAATACAGGCGTCGCACTCGATGCACAGCGGCTCGCGAAATGCAGTTTGGATGTCACAGTTGAGACAGCGCTGGACCTCGTGGGCCGTCTGCTCGGCGGTGAAGCCCAGCTCGACCTCTAGGTCGAGCGACTCGAAGCGCTTGGTGAGTTCCACGTGCGTCATTCTCTGACGTGGCGAAGGGTTGTAGTCATTGTGGTAGCTCCACTCGGTCATACCCATCTTTTGACTGAGCAAATTCATGCCCTGTGGCGGGCGCACGGTGAGCGACGCGTCGGTGCAGAGCAGGTGAATCGAGATCGCCGCCGCGTGGCCGTGCGCCACGGCCCAAATGATGTTCTTGGGTCCCCACGCGGCGTCGCCGCCGAAGAACACGCTGGGGATCGATGACTGCATGGTGACTTCGTCCACAACGGGCATGTCCCATTCACCGAACTCCATGCCGAGGTCTCGTTCAATCCACTGGAAGGCGTTCTCTTGTCCGATCGCCAGGATGACGTCGTCACACGGGATGATCACCGTGTCGACAGTGGTCGAATGCTTGGCCCCTTCATCCCACTCGAGGATGTCGAACTCCATGCCGACCAACTTCCCGTCTTCAATGACGAAGCGCTTGGGTGCGTGATTGACGACGATTTCGACGTTCTCCTCTTCGGCGTCTTCGAGCTCCCAGGGCGAGGCCTTAAAGAACTCGCGCGGACGACGGGCCATCACCTTGATGTCTTTGCCCCCCAGTCGTAGTGACGAGCGACAACAGTCCATGGCAGTGTTGCCAACGCCAATGATGAGCACGCGCTCACCCACGGTACTGACGTGACCGAAGGCAACCGACTCCAGCCAGTCGATGCCGATGTGGATGTTCGTGTTGCCCTCGTCGTGCCGTCCCGGCAGGTCAAGTTCCTTGCCGCGCGGCGCGCCGACGCCGACAAAAATTGCGTCGAAGTTTTCTTCCAGCAACAAGCGCATGCTCGTGACGGGCGAGTTGTAGCGAATGTCCACACCCATGTCCAAGATGACTTGGGTCTCTTCGTCGAGCACTCGGCCGGGCAGGCGGAATTCGGGAATGTTCGTGCGCATCAGGCCACCAGGTACGCCGTACTGCTCGAAGATCACGACTTCGTAGCCAATCGGCATCAGGTCGTTGGCGACGGTGAGCGACGAGGGTCCGGCACCGATGCAGGCAATTCGTTTGCCGTTCTTTTCGCTGGGAATAATGGGCAGGCGGTCAGTGATGTCGTCGCGCAGGTCGGCGGCGACACGCTTCAGCCGACAGATCGCGACGGGGCTGCCGTCGACGCGGTCGCGGCGGCATGCCGGTTCACACGGTCGGTCACAGGTGCGGCCCAGGATTCCAGGAAAGACATTGGACTCACGATTGAGCATGTACGCGTCAGTGAATTCCCCCTGGGCAATCATGCGCAGGTACCCGGGGACATTGGTGTGCGCGGGGCAGGCCCACTGACAATCGACGACCTTGTGGTAGTAACTCGGGTCCTTGTCGTTTGTACGCTCCACGCCGCGTCCTCCTTTAATAGGGCCTCACGACGCGCAACGTACCGCGAGTTAATCCTCAAAGCAACTGTACCCGGAGCCCATCAGCAATATGCCTCATTGACGGTCCCTCGAGCGCTTGTTTAACCCCTGTTGCGCCTGGGTTGTGTTGAGTTGTGACTATCGGCCCTATGGGTAGCGGTGGCGCCATTTCACCGAGAGCGCCGGGGCAGTTTGGTTTTTTGAGTTAGGCGGAGTCGATCTCGAGACCGAGGCGCGTCAGGTAGCCCACACCCATGATGGCCGCTTCGCACCCGATCTCAGCCAAGCGCGCGACGTCAACGTCGTCACGTACGCCGCCGGCGGCAACAACGGGCAGGCCGCTCGCGCAGGCCTGCGTGTAGAGGTCGAGGTTGGGCCCTTGCATCATCCCGTCACGGGCAATGGCGGTCACGTGCAGTCGGCTCACGCCCGCGCGTAGACACGCGGCGAGCGCGTCGTCGACGCTCACACCAGTCGTTGAGAGCCAGCCGCGTACGGCGAGTTGGCCGTCGCGCACGTCAATGGCCGCTACCAGTTGCTCGCCCAACGCGTCCACGTACTGGGCGAGCGCGTCAGGTTCGCCCCACAGCGCGGTACCCACGATGACCCGCGACGCACCGACGTCAAGGGCCGCTCGCGCGGCGTCGAGTGAGCGAATGCCGCCCGACACCTGCACGGGGATGGGTCTGGCGAGCTGTACGCACCTTTGCACGATGTCCGCACGTAAGGAACCGTCACGGGCGCCCTGAAGGTCGACGACGTGAATGAGCGGTGGCGATGTCGCGACCACGCGCCGGACGAATTCGTCGAGCGGTTGGCGAAAGATGACACGGTCGTAGTCGCCCTGCTCGAGGCGCACGGCGTCGCCGTCGAGCAGGTCAATGGCGGGGATCAATTGCATAGTAGCGTAGTAGCATGCTATCATGTTAAAATGACATCAGGCAAGGTAGTCCCCGCCGACACCAAACCGGAAACGGTCACCCGCTTCGAAGAATTGGTCGAGGCGTTCGCGCGACTGCGCGAACCATCCGTGGTCGCCGCGTTCTTGCGCGACGTGTGTACCACCAACGAACTCGACGCCATGGGCCAGCGGCTCCAGGTAGCGCGACTCGTTGACGAGGGTGTTCACTATCAAGAGATCTCGCGCCGTACCGGTGCCTCGACCGCCACGGTGACGCGCGTCGCGCACTGGCTTCGATACGGTGAAGGTGGCTACCAGGCCGTACTCAAGCGAGGTCGCAAATGAACCGCCGACTGACCTTGGCGCTGCCGTCCAAGGGTCGCCTGCGCGAGCCGTCGTGGTTGTTGCTCGAGGCGAGCGGTGTTGCGCCCCAAGAGCCGGGCGAGCGCGTGCTGCAAGCCCACTGTCGTAACGCCGACATTGACCTGCTCTTCGTGCGCGCCGACGACGTGCCCGAATACGTGCAGGACAGCGTCGTTGATTGTGGCATCACGGGCTTGGACCTCGTGGCCGAGCGCGACAGCAACGTCGAAGTGTTACTGCGCCTGGGTTTCGGCACGTGTTCCCTGCAGGCAGCCGTGTCCATGGAAGACAGCGCCGTCAGCTTGAGCGATCTCGAGGGTCGCCGTGTCGCGACCTCGCACCCGCGCATCGCCGCCAAGGCCTTTGCCGAACGCGGTATTACCGCCGAATTGGTGCAGGTCGCTGGATCGGTCGAGATTTCGCCTCGCCTCGGCCTCGCCGACGCCATTGTTGACCTCGTCTCGACGGGCAGCACGCTGCGCACCAATGGCCTTCGCTCCATTGGCACGCTGTTCGAATCCGAGGCGGTCCTCGTGGGCCGGTCTGGTTCAGTGGACCACGAAGCGCGCCGGACGTTGACGACGCTGCTCGGTTCGGTCATCAATGCCCGTGCCAATCGATACTTACTGTGCAACGTATCCAAGGACCGTCTCGACGAGGTGACTGCGGTGCTGCCTACCAAGGGGTCGCCTACGGTCATGGACCTCGCGACGCCGGGCATCGTCGCGGTGCACGCCCTGGTGCCGGCCGCCGAGATCTGGTCACTGCTGCCGAAATTGGCGGCCTGCGGCGCGACATCGATTCTGACGCTGCCGGTCGAACGGATGGTGCCGTGAGCACTCCGGTCAAAACCGAGCGGACCATAACGATCGAAGAGATCGTCAATGACGTGCGCGCGCGTGGCGACGACGCCGTGGCCGAATGGTCGAAACGCTTTGACGCCACGACATCCTCAAAACCGGAGCGGGCAGTCGCCTACGGGGACATCCCCACCGCCGCCGTGCTCGCGGCGGCCGCATCGGTGCGGACGTGGCACGCGGCGCAACGTCCCGTCGACCTCATGATGGAAGTCTCACCGGGCGTGACCCTCGAGCGACGATGGACGCCGCTGCGCTCGGTGGGGATATACGTGCCCAAGGGATTGGTCTCGTCACTGATCATGACGGCGGTCGTTGCCCAAGAGGCCGGTGTCGAACGCATCGTCGTCTGCACCCCGCCCAGTGGCGCCGCCGCCGTGGCCCAGGCCGCCGCGTTGCTGGGCATCGATGAGGTGTGGGCGATCGGCGGCGCCCAGGCAATCGCCGCGATGGCCTACGGCACGCAGTCCATTGCTGCCGTGGACAAGATTGTCGGTCCCGGTGGCGGCGCCGTCAATACGGCCAAGTTGCTCGTGAGCCTCGACGTGGCGATTGACCTGCCGGCTGGACCGAGCGAGATCGTGGTTGTTGCCGACGAGGGTGTGTCCGAAGCATTGATACAACAAGAGATCGCGGCCCAGATGGAACACGGTCCCGATTCCAAGGGCTACGTGGTGCGCGTCGGGGATGACCTGGACGCGGCGCTGGCGCAAGTCGAGGGGTACGCCGCCGAGCACGTGGCGCTCTTGGGCGAGCGAGCGGAATCGTTAGCCGGACGCATCCGTAATGCCGGCGCGGTCTTTGTGGGTCCCTATTCGCCGGTGCCGGCGGGTGACTACGCCACGGGAGGCAACCACGTGCTGCCGACCGGGGGATGGTCCAAGTCAACCGGCGGACTCGGACTGGAGTCCTTCATGAAGACCGTGACGGTCCAGCGCGTGACCAAAGAGGGCCTGGAGCTCTTGGCACCGGTCATCGAAGCGCTGGCCGACCTCGAGGGCATGCCCGCGCACAAGGCCACGGCGCGTCGTGAGTAAGCCCCAAATACTCGACGCCTACCAGTGGCCACCGTCGACCGAGGCGCTGGCCGCCCAGGTGGGGCTCAATGCCCGAGAGATTCTGCGCTTCGACGGCAACGTGCCACCTGCCCCTCCGGCGAGCGCGAGGCCGGCGGCCCTTGCCCGGGCCCTCGCCGACGTCAACGAGTACGACCGGGGCCGTTACGAGTCGCTGCGCTCGGCGATTGCGGCGCGTCACGACGTGGGCTTCGATCAGGTATCGCTTGGCGCGGGCAGCGACGAATTCATCGTGCTGGTCGCGCGCATCTTCGCCGAAGGTGGCACCGTCGCGACCGTGCCGTCGTTCTCGTATTCGATGTACCGTTACGCCGCGCTGATGGCCGGCGCGACGATGATCGACGACCCGGCGAAGGCCGACCTGGTGTTCGTGTGCCGTCCTAACAATCCCACCGGAGAGTTGCCGGAGATTCCCGACGTGCCGGGACAGCTCGTCATTGATGAGGCGTACGCCGACTACGCCGGCGTCGACGCGCTCGACCGCGTGAATGACGGCGTCATCGTGCTGCGCACGTTCTCCAAGGCGTACGGTCTCGCGGGTGCGCGCGTGGGTTACGCGCTGGCGACGCCGGAACTCACGTCGGTGATTACTTCGCGCCAGGCGCCGTTGTCGGTCTCGTCCCTATCGGCCGCGCTGGCCCTGGCGGCGCTCAACGTAGAGCCGGACGTGTCGGACCAGATTGCCGAGCGGGAACGATTGACCAAGGAACTTGTGATGCTGGGCCTCGTCGCGTTGCGCTCGTACACCAACTTTCTGTTCATTCCCATGGACGAACCCCAGGCGCTCGTGGAGAAATTGCTCGTCCACGGCGTGGTGCTTCGCGCCTACCCCGGCGGTCTGCGCATCAGCGTGCGCGACGAACTCGACGACGACTTCTTGCTCGACGCGTTGCGCTGTGTGCTGCTGGGCGCGCCAGCACCGACGCACCAAGTGCGTCACCAGCGCGCCACGGCCGAGACGCTACTGAATATTCGCCTTCGGGTGCCGGGCGAAGGTCGGGTCTACGTCAACACGGGACTCGGGTTTTACGATCACATGCTCACGCAGCTGGCCTTTCACGGTGGCATGGATCTGCGACTCGAAGGGGTCGGCGACTTGGAGACCGGCGAGCACCACACGGTCGAAGACATGATGCGCACGTTTGGCGAAGCGCTCGATATGGCGCTCGGTGACCGGCGAGGTTTGACGCGCTACGGCGAAGCTCGCGTGCCGATGGATGAAGCACTGGCCTACGCGGTTGTCGACCTCTCGGGTCGTGCGACCGCCAACATTTCAATTACGCCCGATCCGGGCATGGCGGCTCACGCCTTTCAGTCGCTGGCCCAAACGGCACGTATCACGCTGCACGTGACGGCCACGGGCGAGAACGATCACCACGTCGCCGAGGCGAGCTTCAAAGCGGTCGGTCGCGCCCTGGCCCAGGCCCTCACCCGGGACGGAACTCTCGTTCGCTCGACGAAGGGCTCGTTATGAACGACGTCGTGGTCGTGGACTACGGGGCGGGCAACACCCACTCGGTGCGGGCCGCGCTCTCGCGCCTGGGTCGCACCAGCGTTGTCTCCAGTGATCGCGCAGTAGTTCTCAGTGCGCAGAACGTCGTGCTCCCGGGCGTTGGTTCGGCGCGCAGCGCGATGGTCCATCTCACGGAGACGGGCGCGGCCATGGCACTGCACGAGCGATTTGCCAACGGCGGGCCGATTCTCGGCATCTGTCTGGGCATGCAGTTGGCGCTCGAGTCCAGTGAGGAGGATGGCGGTGTCGAAGGTCTCGGACTCCTCAAGGGTCACGTGAAGCGCCTCACGTCAGGGCGCGTACCGCGTCTGGGTTGGGCGATGGTCGAGCCGTGGGGCGAGGCGTACTACTTCGCCCACTCCTACGCGAGCGATTCCCTGGACACCGTCGCGACGTCTGACGGCGTCTCGGTCGCGGTCCGGAGCGGTTCATTCTTTGGCGTCCAGTTTCACCCCGAAAAGAGCGGCCCGGCCGGTCTCAAACTTCTCGAGTCATGCCTCTCGCCCGCCTGATTCCCTGTCTTGACGTGGCGTACGGCCGCACCGTCAAGGGCGTCAGTTTCGTGGGCTTGCGTGACGTGGGCGACCCGGTGGAACTCGCCGCGTTCTACAGCGCCGGCGGCGCTGACGAACTGGTGTTGCTCGACATCGCGGCCACGCCCGACGATACCGAGACAATGACGTCGGTGGTGGTGCACGTCGCTGAAGTGCTCGACATCCCCTTCACCGTCGGCGGTGGGGTGCGCAGCGTTGACGACGCCTCGCGAATCATTGACTCGGGCGCCGACCGTGTGTCGCTGAATTCAGCGGCGTTGGCCAATCCCAACCTCGTCACCGCCATTGCCACTCGCTACGGCAGTCAGGCGGTGGTGGTCGCCATCGACGCCGGCGGCGGCGTCGTGCACACGCACGGCGGGCGCGTGGCGACGACGACACCGGTGGTCCCGTGGGCGGTGGAAGCGGCCGAACGCGGTGCCGGCGAGATTCTTCTGACGTCGATCTTCCACGACGGTCAGCGACGGGGCTTCGATCTGGATCTCACCGCCCAAGTGCGCAACGCGATTTCCATACCGGTCATCGCGTCGGGCGGGGCGGGCTGCGCCCAACACGTGGCTGATGCGCTGCGCATCGCTGATGCGGCCCTCGTGGCCTCAATCGTGCACGAGAACCCCGCGGGGTTGCCGGGGTTGCGACGCGAACTCGAGGAATTGGGAATCGAACTGCGTCCGGTCGAGGAGCGCGTATGAGCGACGAACTACGCGCGGCGATAATCCAGGATGATTCCACCGGGCGCGTCTTAATGCTCGCTTGGATGGACGAAGAGGCGCTGGCACTCACTCGTTCGAGCGGGCTGGTGCATTTCTTCTCCCGGTCGCGACAGAAGCTCTGGCAAAAGGGCGAGACTTCGGGCAATACGTTGCGTGTTGTCGAAGTCGTACTCGACTGTGACGAAGACGCGGTGCTCGTGCGCGTGAATGCCGACGGCCCCACCTGCCACGACGGCTCGACATCGTGTTTCACGCCCTGGCTGTGGCGGCGGATCTTGCAGCGCGAGTTGGAGAACTCCGAGGACTCGTACGTGGCGTCGATGCTTCGAAGTGGTACGTCGTTGGCCGCGCGAAAAGTGGGCGAAGAGGCCGTTGAACTCGTGGTGGCGTCCTTAAGCGACGATGACGATCGGGTTGTGAGCGAGGCGGCTGACCTGTGGTTTCACAGCCTCTTATTGCTGCGCAGTCGGGGCCTCGACCCGGCGGCGGTCGAAGATGAGTTACGCAGCCGCGATCGGTAGACCTAAGGTCTTCATCGGGGTTTGTTTCGTTTTCTGCTGATCCACGCGAGAGGTGTTGCGCTTTTGATTGCCACAGTGTTCTCACCGGGCGTTGTTGTCCTCGTCGGCGCGGTCTTTCTGGCCTGCACCGTCGAGATGGTTGAAGCGCTCACGATCGTGCTGGCGGTAGGTCACACCCGTGGCTGGAGGTCGGCACTCGAAGGGGTCGGTGCCGCACTCATCGCGCTCGCCGCCCTGGTGGCCGGTTTTGGACCGGCGCTGGTGCACGTGCCGCTTAATTGGTTGCGTCTTGTGGTCGGCGGAGTGCTCTTGATCTTCGGCATGCAGTGGCTGCGAAAGGCAATACTGCGCTCGAGCGGACTCAAGGCCATGCACGATGAAGACGAGATTTATCGCCGTAAGGTCGCGGAGCTCAAGGTGGAGCACGCCGCCGTTGGACGTGACCGGGTGGCCTTCGTCGTTGCGTTCAAGGGCGTGTTCCTCGAGGGCCTCGAAGTGGTGATCATCGTGCTGACGCTGGGAACGTCGGCGCACCGGATGAGTTTGGCCATCGTGGTCGCCGCGCTCGCGGTGGTGCTAGTGAGCACGGCAGGCGTGGTGGTCGCCCGACAACTCTCACGCGTGCCGGAGAACGCAATGAAGACCAGCGTGGGCGTTCTGCTCGTCACCTACGGCACCTTCTGGACGGGCGAGGGACTCAAGATCACCTGGCCGGGCAATGACGTGATGCTGTTTGTGTTTGTGGTGCTCTACGCGGTCGTGACGTGGTTGCTGATCCAGTTGATGCGGCGGGCGCATCCGAACGTCGACTCGGCGGTCTCGTAGTGGCGACGAGGTCTTCATTGCCCGTGCGCCTGCTCAAGGGC
Organism: Acidimicrobiales bacterium; assembly: GCA_049519675.1. Classification (GTDB taxonomy): domain Bacteria; phylum Actinomycetota; class Acidimicrobiia; order Acidimicrobiales; family RAAP-2; genus RAAP-2. The sequence continues at coordinate 24,501 of JBEKQN010000004.1, forward strand.
TTCGCCATGTTCTGGTGGGATTTCTTGGTGGGTGACACGCCGGAACTGTTCGTCGCCGTCGTGTTCACGATTGGTGTGGTGGCGGTGCTCAGTCTTGACGGTCACTTCAATGCCGCGTCGGTGATCGCGCTGCCGACCCTCGCTGTTTTCGCGCTGGCCATCTCGCTGTGGCGGGCGAGTCGCGCGGCTGGAAAATAGGGCTCAGGCTCCCGCGAGTTCGTAGGCCGTCATCGAAAGCGAACCCATCTCGTAGCCGTCGATCAGGGTTCGCGCGGGCGAGTTGGCCGCGGCACTGAGCCCCGCGACGTACGCCAGCGGCAAGAAGTGGTCGGGGGTGGGCACGGCGAGCGAGTAGTCGCGGTGGTTCGACACGCGACCCAGTTCTCCCGCGTCACTCGTCATCAGTGCTTGCACTTCGTCATCGAAGCGGTGGGCCCAATCGGTTCCCTGTCCGGGCGCATTGCGGTCGACCAGGCGCAGGTTATGCACCACGTTGCCGCTGCCGAGAATCAACACACCCTCTTCACGAAGGGCGTGCAACTGGGCGCCCAGGTTGAAGTGGTAGTCGAAGGGCAGCTCGGCGTTGATCGAAAGTTGCAGCACCGGCACGTTGGCCTCGGGGAACATGTGCACCAGCACCGACCACGTGCCGTGGTCGATGCCCCAGCTGTCCTCGTCGAGTCCCACGTAGGTGGGCTGGACCACGTCGACGATGCGCTGGGCGACCTGGGGGTCGCCGGGAGCGGGGTACTGCACGGCAAAGAGATCAGAGGGAAAGCCGTAGAAGTCGTGGATGGTGCGCGGCACGTGCATCGCGGTCACCGCGGTGATGTTGACGTACCAGTGCGCGGAGATCACGAGAATGGCCCGGGGTGTGGGCAGTGACGCGCCGAAGCTGGTCCAGGCCTGCGTGTAGCGATTCTGTTCGATTGCGTTCATTGGATTGCCGTGGCCAATGAAGGCGGCGGGCATTAATTGGGACATCAAAACCTCTTGGTTAACGGACGAGCCCAGCGTAGTAGTGAAACTTTGGATTGAGCTGCTCGAGGGCTCCGAGGTCCTGGAGCTACAAGTAGTGGGGCGGCACTTCGTGCTGATCGTGACGGAGCCGGCGAATCTCGTCCTTGAGCCGGGCGACCTCTTCGCGCAGTTCTCGCAGCAGCGCTTCGAGCTCTTCACGAGTTGGTTCCGTCAGTGACATGACGTCACCTTCTGGAATGCGGCGGGGGACCTCTTCGAAGTATCGGTGAGGTTGCGGGACTGGCTCAAGGAAAGAGGCCGCGAAGCTCGGTCGCTTCGGCGATTCGCTCTACTCCCACCGCCACCGCGGTTTCGCGCATCGTGACGTCGAGTTGCTTGGTCCGGGTCCAGACGTGGTCGAACGCTTCGAACATCGTCTTTTCCAGCCGTTGCTGGAACAGTTCGGTCTCCCACATGAAGCCCTGGAGGTCCTGGGCCCATTCGAAGTACGACGCCACGACGCCGCCGGCATTGGCGAGCACGTCGGGCACCACCGGGATGTTGCGACTGGCGAGCATTTCTGCTCCCTCACCGGTCGTGGGGCCGTTGGCGGCCTCGACGACAATCGACGCTTCCATGGTTTCGGCGACCTTCTCGTCGATCGCGCCGCCGAGTGCGGCGGGGATGGCGATATCGCTGTTAATAGTGAAAAGTTGGCCGGCCGGGACATCGTCGCTGCCGGGGTAGCCAACGACGGTGCCCGCTTCGACGTAGTGCTCGGCCATGGTGATGTGATTGATGCCATTGGGCACGTGGATGGCCCCCTTGACGTCTTCGATACCAACCACTTTCATGCCGCGGTCGCTCAGCAACTTGACCAGTGGCGCGCCGACTTTGCCGTAGCCCTGGATGACCACGTGCTGTTCATTGGCCATGCGACCGAGACGTTGCAGAATCGCGCTGATGCAGATGGTGACGCCGAGTGACGTCGCACCGGCGTGTCCCACCGTGCCGCCGATGGCGAGCGGCTTGCCGGTCACGACGCCGGGCGTGTTGTGACCGCGCAGCATTGACACGGTGTCCATGATCCAACTCATGACCTGGGGATCAGTATTGATGTCGGGCGCGGGGATGTCGCGGTCGGGTCCGATGACCGGAGCAATGGCAAACGCGTAGCGACGGGTCAGTCGTTCCAACTCGCCACGTGAAAGCAATGAAGGATCGACTTTTACGCCGCCCTTGGCTCCGCCGTAGGGAATGTTCACGACGGCGCACTTGATCGACATGTCTGCGCTTAATGCGGCGATTTCGTCGGCGCTGACGCTTTGGTGGAAGCGGATGCCGCCCTTGCCCGGTCCGCGCGCGGTGTTGTGCTGGATGCGCCAACCCTCGTACATGTCAATGTTGCCGGTGTCCATGCGCACCGGCACGGCCACTTCCAAAATCCGTTCCGGAGTGACAATGCGTTTGATCATCCCCTCGTCGAGGCCGAGCAAATGGCCCGCTTTTTCTATGAGGGAGACGACGTTCAGCCACGGGTTGTACTCGTGGGCGAGCGCCTCTTCTGGACGTGTGACCACGTTGTCACCAGCCTTTGAACTAAGTGGGAACGATGTTGTTCCCGTCTTCAACAGTAGGGCACGATGCTCGATGCAAAAGGCCAGGAACCACTTACTCTCAAGTACTGTGACAAAGGTCCCTGAATGTGGAAGGTCAAGATGAAGATATCGCTGATGCTCGACTACTCGGGGGGCTTTAAAAAGGCCGCTCACAATGTCGCGAACCTGGAAAAGGTCGGACTCGACATGGTCTGGGTCGCCGAGGCCTACGGACTCGACAGCCCCTCACAAATGGGCTACATCGCGGCGCTCACGCAGACAGTTGAGATCGGCGCGGCCATCATTCCCATATATACCCGCACACCCACGCTCATTGCCATGACCGCGGCGGGCCTGGACACGTTGAGCGAAGGTCGGTTTCACCTGGGCCTCGGGGCCTCTGGTCCCCAAGTGATCGAGGGGTTTCACGGCGTTGCCTACACCAACCCGCTCGCGAGGACCCGCGAGATCATCGAAATATGCCGCAGCGTGTGGAAGCGCGAGGCGCCGCTCACACATGAGGGCAAGAACTACACGATTCCCTTGCCGCCGGGCGAAGGCACGGGTCTCGGTCGAGCCCTCAAGATCATTGCCCACCCGATACGAAGCGAGATCCCGATTTGGGTGGCGTCGTTGGGTGAAAAGAATGTCGCGATGACCGCCGAGATCGCTGACGGTTGGCTACCGATCCTCTTCATCCCCGAGCGCGCCCACGACGTTTGGGGATCGTCGTTGGCGGAGGGCGCGGCGAAGCGCTCCGCGCAGCTCGGTGAGCTGATGATCAGCGCGGGAGGGCTGCTCGCCATCGGTGACGGCGACGAGGTGACCGATCTGCGGAACCTGCAGCGATCCATGATCGCGCTCTACGTGGGCGGCATGGGCGCGAAAGGCAAGAACTTTTACAACGAATTGGCCGTTCGCTACGGCTTCGAGAAGGAGGCGCGGGTAATCCAGGACCTCTACCTCGACGGCAAGAAGCGCGAGGCCGAGGCGGCGGTGCCCGAGGAGTTCATTGAACTCACCACGCTCTGCGGGCCCAAGAGTTATGTCGCTGATCGGATTGCGGCGTTCAAACAAGCGGGCGTCACCCACCTGGAGATTCACCCCGTCGCCCTGGGCGAACAGACCGTGGTGTCGGTCATTGAGACGCTACGAGAGATGGTCTAGTCCGTTCGCAACGAACGGACTGACGAGATGGACCGTGACGCTGACGTAGTCGTGGTGGGTGCGGGCGTGATGGGTGGATCGATTGCGCTCGAACTCACGAAGCGTGGACGGAGCGTCGTGGTGATCGACAAGTTGGGCGCGCCGGGTCACGGTTCTACGAGCGCGTCGAGTGCCATCGTGAGATTCAACTACTCGACTTTCGATGGCGTTGCGACGTCGTGGGAGTCCAAGCAGTGCTGGCTCGAGTGGACTGATCACGTCGGCGTGATTGACGACGCGGGCATGGCCACGTTCCAACAAACCGGGATGGTGGTGCTCGACACGCCGCTCGCACCTCGCGAAAATGTCACGCCGCTGCTGCACGCAGCGGGCGTGCCCTACGAAGAGTGGGACGCCGCCACACTTCGCGAACGGGTCACGGGCATCGACACCGGGCGGTACTGGCCTCCCAAGAGGATCGACGGGCCAGCATTCTTTGATGACGCTACCGAGGAGTTGGGGGCGCTCTTCATGCCGGACGCCGGATTCATCGATGACCCGCAACTCGCCGCGCATAATTTGATTTTCGCTGCCCAGCGTCTCGGCGCGACGACCATGTTTAATGCGGTCGTTACCGACGTCATTCGAGCCAGTGACCGGGTCGTCGGTGTGCGACTGGGCAACGGCACGGTGATTCACTCTCGAGTCGTGGTGAATGCGGCGGGACCGTGGTCCACGCAGCTCAATCGATTGGCGGGCGTGGGGGCAGATTTCACCATTCAAGTGCGCCCGATGCGCCAAGAGGTGCACTACCTTCCCGCTCCCGTTGGCTACAACGTCGCGGGTCAGTGGGGACCGAGCCTCGCCGACATGGACCTGGGCACGTACATGCGGCCCGGTCCGGGTGACTCGATGTACGTGGGCGGCACGGAACCCGAGTGCGACCCGCTCGAGTGGATTGACAGTCCTGACGATTCGAATCCTGCCGTGACCGCGACGTCCTACGCGAACCAATCGACACGCGCCGCGAGGCGACTCTCAACGCTGCGCGTGCCCTCGAGGCCCAAGGGCGTGGCCGGTGTCTATGACGTGGCGCAGGACTGGACGCCAATCTACGACCGAACCGAACTGGCGGGGTTCTACGTGGCGATGGGTACGAGCGGCAATCAGTTCAAGAACGCGCCACTCGTTGGTCGATTCTTGGCGATGCTGATCGAACGCGTCGAGGCGGGAGACGATCACGATTCTGAACCGCTGCGGTATGTGGGTGAGCACACGGGCAACGTCATCAACCTTGGCGCGTTCTCACGACAACGCGCCATTAATGCGAGCAGCGCGGGCAACGTCATGGGTTAGAAAGGGGCGCGTTCGCTACGACGACTTGGCGTCGCGACCACCCGAGGCCAGCCACGCGTCGTACATGGAGGCGTAGGCTCCGCCGGCCCTTAACAGTTCGTTCGGTGTGCCCATTTCGACAATCCCGCCGTGGTCAATGACGACGATTCGGTCCGCCCGCTGGGCGGTGGTTAAACGGTGCGCGATGAGAATCGCCGAGCGGCCCTCGAGCAGGCGGTCGAGGGCGTGCTCAATGACGGTCTCGCTTCGCAGGTCCAACGACGACGTTGCTTCATCAAGAATCAGCACCCTCGGCCTCGCGAGGAAGGCCCGAGCCAGCGCGAGCAGCTGCCGTTCGCCGGCCGCGAGCGTCTGGCCGCGCTCGTGCACTTCCGTGTCGAGCCCCTGAGGCAGACGCTCGACTAATTCCCGCAGGCCCACCACGTCAATGGCCTCTTCAATGTCCTCCTCGGTGATACCAGTGCGTCCGAAACTCAAATTTGTGCGGATGGAGCCGGCGAAGAGGAATGCCTCTTGGGGAACGACGCCCAGTTGGGAGCGAAGCGAACGAAGGGTGACGCCACGTACATCGATGCCGTCGACCAGCACCCGGCCGTGCGTGGGGTCATAAAAGCGATTGGCCAACTTGGCCATTGTTGACTTGCCGGCGCCCGTCGGTCCGACGAAGGCGACTGACTCTCCCGGGGCGATCTCGAGATTGATGTCGTGCAGCACGAGTTTCCCGGGCAGGTAACCGAAACTCACGTGTTCAAAGGTGATGCGACCTTGAATGGTTGGCAGCACGAGTGCGTTATCGACCTCGTCAACGCTCGGTGGGGTCTCGACCAACTCGCGCAGGCGAATGATTGAAGAGCGACCCTGCTGCAGCGCGGTGTACTGCTGGGTGAGCAACTGGATGGGAGAGAAGAACCGGTTCAGGTACAAGAAGAAGGCGACCAGGTAACCGAGCGTGAGTTGACCGTTCAGTACCATGTGCCCGCCGATGAGCAGCAGCAGGGCCTGGGCGAGGATACCGACCATGATGGTCGCCGGTCCGTAGACCGAGTTGACCCGACCGGTGTAGAGGTTGGCGTCGCGATAGGCGCCGACGACGTGTCGGTGGTTGCGGATATTGCGGCGCTGACGGTTGTTGGAGGTGACCACCCGGATGCCGTAAAGCGACTCGGAGAGGTCGGCCAATACGTTGGCAATGCGGTCGCGCACGAGCAGGTAGCCGCGTTCCGACGCGCTGTGAAACCAGATCGAGAGCGCGAAGAGGATTGGCACAACCAGGAAAATCGTCCAGGCCGCCAGCGTCACGTTGAGCGAGAAGAGCACCACCGTGATGACGATCATGGTCAGACCCTGGATGGCGAAGGAACTGATGCCGTCCTGGATGAACTGCTGGAGGTTTTCGATGTCGCTGGTCATGCGGCTCATCAGCACGCCGGATTTCTCGTCGGTGAAAAAGTCGAGGCTCAGGCGCTGGAAGTGCGTGAAGACACGAATGCGAAGGTCGTGCATGACCCGCGAGGAGAGTTTCCCGGTGACGTCAACTTGCATCTTCTGTAACCACACGCTCACCAAGGCCGATCCCAGGTAGAGCACCGCGCAGACAAAGATGACGGTGAGCGATCGATGAGAGTGAAAGTGGCGACTGGTGCCGCCCATACCGTTGTCGATCGCGTACGCCGTGAGTAACGGACCGACCTGCATGACCAGACTGATGAGGATGGCGAGGAACGAACCCGAGAACACCCAGCCGGGATAGACCCGCAAGAGTTTGGGCAGCGTCAGTCGTTGTCGCTCCTTCGCGTTCGGTCGCTGCGTGAAGACAATGCTGGATGGCGTGTGCTCCGGTTCGGTCTTGAGGATCTTGGTCGCACCCTCCATCAGTTCGCTCGGGATCCCGCCGAAGGGCAGACCCGGGGCCGTGGCCCGTCCGCCGAACATGCCGCCGCCGCCTCCCCATCCGCCCCAGGCCATTAGGGCTGCTCAGGTTTCGTTTGGGCGAGCACCTGCACGTAGAGCGCCGACGTGGCGAGCAATTCCTCGTGGGTCCCGCTGGCGACGACTCGACCCTCGTCAAGTAACAGGACTCGACTGGCTAAGGCAATCGTCGAGATACGGTGCGCGATGACGATCGTGGTGCGCTGGCGCAGCAGCGTCGTGAGCGCTTCGTAGATGCCCGCTTCGATGTGCACGTCAATGGCGCTGGTCGCGTCGTCGAGAATCAAGATCGGCGGGTTGACGAGCAAGGTGCGCGCGATGGCGATGCGCTGGCGCTGGCCGCCCGAGAGCGTGTAGCCCCGTTCACCCACCACCGTGTCGTAGCCCTCGGACAGATTCACAATGAACTCGTCGGCGTTGGCCGCCTTGGCGGCACTTTGGACTTCCTCAAAGGTCGCGTCGGGACGGCCGTACGCGATGTTCTCAAAAATGGAGATCGAAAAGAGGAAAGGCTCGTCGAGCACGACGCCGACGTCGGCGCGCAGCGATTCGAGCGTGACGTCGCGAATGTCCTGTCCGTCGATCGTGATCGCGCCGTCGCTCACGTCATAAAAGCGCGTCAGCAGCCGCGCGACGGTTGACTTGCCCGATCCGGTCCGGCCCACGATCGCCACGGTTTCGCCGGGTTCGATCTGGCGTCGAAGTCAGCCAATATCTCCGCGCCGTTGTCATATTCGAAACGCACGTGGTCGAATTTGATGACGCCGTCGCCGTGGGGCAGATCGAAGGCGTCGGGCCGCTCGACGATGTCGGGGTTCTCGTCGAGAATCTCGAAGATGCGCTCGGCGCTGGCCCGCGCGCGTTGGCCCATCATGACGAGCTGTCCCAGCATCATGAATGGGGCCTGGAGCATCAAGAGGTAGAGGTTGAAGGCCACGATGGCCGGCACCGGCAATGTCCCGTGCAGCACCATGTACCCGCCAAAGAAGAGCACGAGGGCGAGCCCCAGTTGCGGCAGGTTCTGGACCCACGGCGACCACGTGCCGCGAATCTGGGCGTCCTTGATGTAGGACCATGCCACGCGCTCAGCGGTATCGGCGAGGCGATTGACTTCGGCCTCTTCTTGAGCGAAGGACTTGACCACGCGTACGCCGTTCACGTTTTCGTCCACGATGGTGGCGACGTCGGCCAGGCGGGCTTGGATGATCCACGAGATCGGGAACATGACGCGGCGCATCTTGATGCCGACGACGTAGAGGATCGGCATCACGATGAGCGCAATGAAGGCCAGCAGCGGCGAGATGAAGAGCATGAAGATGAAGGCCAGTACGCCGCCCAAGCACTGCACGACGATCAGCGGGGCGAACGTGGAGTACGCCTGGACGCTACGGATGTCGCTGTTGGCGCGGCTGATCAATTGTCCGGACTGCACGCGGTCGAAGAAACTGAACGAGAGCCACGTGAGGTGCTCGTAAATGAGTGATCGCAGGTCGGCCTCGACGTTGTAGGCGGTGTAGAAAAGATAGTTACGCGAAATGATGCCGGTCACGCCCGTCAGAAGTCCGATGACCAAGATGAGGACCACGTAGTGGTCGAGCGCACCGGTGCTATGCAGCAATCCCTTTTGAATGGCTCGATCGAGCAGTAGGGGAATCAACGTCTGGAGAATCAAACTGACGAACGAGAGTCCGATGGCGATGAGAAAGGTGAGCCGGTGCGAGGCAATAACCGGCAACACCCGTCGCCACCAGGGCAACGATTTGTCCCGCAAAATTTGCTTTCGCGGCCCCTCGTACTTGGAGCGAACACCGCCGAGTGGATTGGCCGATTCTTCCTCTCCACCCGACGCAGGAGCGCGGGAGAGGGAAATTGCCATCAGGAGATTCTACTGGGACTGTTAAATCGCGATTCTTGGAACAGTGGGGTTCGCGAGCGTTAGCGGATTGAACAGCGTAATGTTTCCACGTGAACAAACCACTGGTCATCAGTCATCCCATCGTCGCTGACAAGGTCCGTCAACTGCGCGACGTGGCGACGTCGAACGCTGACTTCTTGCGCCTCGCCGGAGAAATCTCACGATTTGTGGCGTACGAGGCCTTTCGCGATACGCCCGTGACGTCGACCACGGTCGATACCCCGGTCGTGAAGGGCGCGCCGGCGGTGCGGGTCGATATTGAATACGTGATCGTGCCCATCCTTCGAGCGGGACTCGGCATGTCGCCCGCGGTCCAGGAGGTCCTTCCTCACCACCGGGTCTGCTTGGTGGGGCTGCGTCGTGATGAAGCAACGTTGCAACCAACCGTCTACTTGGACGGCCTGCCCGAGACACTGGCCGGCACGCACGTGGTGCTCTGTGATCCCATGCTCGCGACGGGTGGATCGTTGGTGTGCGTGCTCGACATGCTGGTCGAGCGCGGCGCGAGCGAGATCACCGTGCTCTGTTTGATCGTGGCCCAGCCCGGCGTCGACTTCGTGTTGTCGAAGCATCCCCGCGTCGCCATCGTCGCGGCGGCGCTGGACAAAGAGCTCAACGACGTGGGCTACATCACGCCGGGGCTCGGCGACGCGGGGGACCGGCTCTTCGGTCCGCCGGTTCACTAGCTACAGGCCAATATCCTCGTTCCACAGTTCGGGGTGCTGGTGGATGAAGGTGCCCAGTATCTCGATGCATCCGGGATCGTCCACGATGATTATCTCGACGCCGAGTTCGCGCAGCCACTCGTGACCGCCATGGAAGTTCGTTGATTCACCTATCACGACGGCGCCGATGTTGAATTGGCGTACCAGGCCCGAGCAGTACCAGCACGGCGAGAGCGTGGTCACCATGACGCATTCGGGATAGTCGCGTCGACGCCCGGCTTTGCGAAAGGCGTCGGTCTCGGCGTGCACGGAGGCGTCGTCCTCTTGGACGCGGCGATTGTGACCCGAACCGAGCAACGTACCATCGCGCAAGTAGAGCGCGGCGCCGATGGGTATGCCGCCCTCGCGCAGTCCGGTGAGCGCTTCGTTATAGGCCGTCGTGAGCATCTCTTGGGCGAGGTGCGTGGCCAGAGGTGTCTTTGAAGAGTGCATCTCGTCAGTATGCTCCAACACCGTGGGTGAGCGCACGTATTCAACGGAAATAGGGACGCAACATGTGGAGTTACCGGTGGCGTCGCTGAATGATCAGTTGGCCCTGGCGCTACTCATCACGGTAGACATGGGCGTCAAGTTCATGTCCCAGGCCGGCAAGGAACTCGCGCAGATTCTCCTTCCCTACGACGTCGACATCGTGGCGACGGTCGCGACCATGGGTATTCCCCTGGTCGTCGAAGTGACGCGCCACTTGGGTCTGGACCAGTACGTGATCTTGCACAAGACACCCAAGATTCACCTGGCCGACGCCGTCAGCGAACAGGTGCGCTCGATCACTACCGACGCCGAACAGCGCTTGCTCTTTGACCGGGCCCGGATTAAGGACGTCGACGGCAAACGGGTCGCGATTGTTGACGACGTCATCTCGACGGGCGCATCTACCGGGGCGTCGTTGCGCCTACTACGTGGTGTGGGCGCGCACGTCGTGGCCATTGGCACGCTGGTAACGGAGGCGTCGCGGTGGCGCAGTGCGTTGGGCGATGACGCGCTGCTGGTGCGAGCGCTCGGCTCGATACCCGTATTTCGCCCCGACGGCTCGGGCGGACTTGTTGAAGACTGGGTTGGCTGAGAGAAGCGCCAACGCGCTTAGTTCTTGGTGAACCTCTTGCGCAATCGTGTCGAGAGACTCGGATTGACGTAATACGCGCTGCGCTCGGCGTCGGTCATGGAGTCGTAACGCGCGTCCTCGGTCGCGTTGATCTTGTCCACCTTCATTTCGTCGATGGCGTCTGAGTTTCTGAGTTGGGTCGGGTTGGGCGGAACCTTACGCACGAAATTCAAGGAGAAAACGCGAAGCGCCACGATAATCCTTTCGTCAGTTGCGAATCTAGTCGGTCATGCAAAAACCCCCGGGTCGAAAGGCCCAGGGGTTTTTGCATGCCCTTGCTATCTATCGATTCGGTTCAAGCTCGTTCTGATGTTTCACTTGCTTGGCGACGCGACCTGTTGACTTCTCAAGCACAAAATACACCAACGCAGCGATGATAACTCCGGTCGGCACCGAGAAGTCGGCACCGCCGTACCAACCGGCGGTGCAGGCACCGTGCACGAGGTTGCCCGCGCAGGCGGCGCCGTAGTGATTGGAGATCGGCGTCATCCAATGGAAGGGAAAGCCCACGGGCGGCGGCGCCTTCGAGTAACACAGCGTCGCGGTAATGACGCCGATGACGAAGGCGACGATGGCGTTCCAACTGACCCCACCGGAGCCGCCGAAGTAGATGCTGTTCTTGTCGGTACGTTGCAACTCGGCCGGGTTGTAGCGGTAGCGGCGCAGGATCCAGTCCATCAGGAACACCCCGAGCCATGGCGCAATCCACAAGATGATGACGCCCACGAACTCCTTCATGTAGAGCGAGAAGGTGGACTGGAACATGGCCCAGATCGTGAGGCCGCACGCGAGCACGCTGTCCAGAATCACGGCCTGGTAACGACGCAGACGGAAACCCATGGCCTGGAGTGACACACCCGAGGAATAGAGGTCGAGTGAGTTGATGCCAAAGAGTTGCACGATCGCGAAGATCAAGAACAGCGCGACAACCCAGCTCGGGATGTAGTGCTGACCGTGCAGTGCCTCGAATGGGTTGGCACCATTCCAGTCGGCGACTTGCGCGTTCGACGACAGGAACGTGAAGGTAGCCGCTCCGAGCAGCATCATGAAGATCTCGGGTACCGCGGTGCCGAGGAACACCCAACCCACGACTGAGGCCTTGGAGGCGTCGCGGGGCACGTAACGGGTGTAGTCGTTACCGCACTCGGTCCAGCCCAAGCCCGACAGGGCAAAGACGAAGGCCAGTCCGGCGGTGTAGAGCTCCCAGCCGCCGCCGAATCCCTTGAAGCTGCTCGAGCCGTGCTGGATGTCGAAGATCGCGAGGAGAACAAAAATTGCCCCGAACGGAATGATCAACGCGCGCAGGACTTTGACCATGGTGGCGTGACCGAAGTACGGCACGATGGCCTGGATCGCGGCCGCGGCGACAATATAAAGGACCTTCAACGCGCCGTTGACTTGAAAACCGGCCATCTGGGAGAGCACGATGGCGGCGCCCACGATGAGGATGAGGCCTTCGGTCTCGAATCCAATCTGGGTTATCCAGTTAAAGAAGGCCACCAAACGCGAACCGTGCACGCCAAAGGGCGCCCGGCTGATCGCGAACGCCGTCGTGCCCGTCTCGGGTCCCTGCAGCGACGCGAGACCTAACAAGAGGAATGAGATGTTGCCAATGACGATGATGCTCACGGCCGTGACGAAGCTGAATCCAAACCCCATGAGCAGGGCGCCGTAGATGAAGTATTCGACGTTGATCGCCGAACCGGTCCATAACGCTCCAATATTGCGCGGCGTCGCCCAGCGTTCGGTCTCGGGGACGTAATCGATGCCGCGTTGCTCTACGCGAAACGGTTGGTCGCCGGCCGATCCGTCGTGCGTGTCCAAAATTGATGCCACTGGGTGTGTCCTCCCCTATAGATATTGTTCACCGGATACGGCCCCGAGTTGCTGGTCGTACGCGACATGTTTACCCGATAGCGACGGGTACGTGAAGGGAAAGTGAAGATTTTTTCCTGTGGAAATAATCTGACGCGGTGGTGGTCTCTTGGCGAGGTGTTCCTGAGTTTCCTCTCAACGCATGATGTGCCACGGTCAAGTTCGCGACCGCCAGTACTTTGGGCAACGTCGTGCCTGTCGGTCTAAGGTCAATCCGATGACGGCCGTCGTGGAGGTAGAGGATCTACACAAGTCCTACGGTCAGGTAGAACGGCTGCACGGGATTAGTTTCCAAGTCCAGGCCGGAGAGATATTGGGATTCCTCGGCGTCAATGGCGCCGGCAAAACCACCACGATCGAGATCCTGGAGGGCTACCGGTCCCGCGACGGCGGCCGGGTCTCAGTGCTCGGGACCGATCCGGCACGGGCCAACCGCCAGTGGCGCAACCGAATTGGTCTCGTCCTCCAGGAGTGCGAACTCGATCCGATCTACACCGTGCGCGAGACCGTATCGATGTTCGCCCGTTACTTCAAACACCCCACCGACGTGCAGGCAACCATTGACTCGGTAGGACTGAACGAGAAGTCCGACGATCGAATTGGTCGGCTCTCGGGCGGCCAAAAGCGCCGCCTCGACGTAGCGCTGGGTCTAGTGGGCGACCCCGAAGTCCTGTTCTTGGACGAACCCACCACGGGACTCGACCCGGTCGCGCGCCGAGAGATGTGGTCGATGATCGAGGGCCTTCGCAGCGCCGGAAAGACAATATTCCTCACCACCCACTACATGGATGAGGCCGAGCACCTCGCGGACCGGATCATCATCCTGCGCGCCGGCGTCATCGCCGCCCAGGGCACGCCCGAGGAGTTGAGCGCCACCTTGGGTTACCACACCGAGATCACCTTTGAGCCGTCGGTTGGCTTTGACCTCGAGCGTCTGCGCGCAGTGCTAGGCGCGACGGTCACTCTGGAGGCGTCAGTCGTGCGCTTCAAGACCAACCGCGTTCAAGACGACATGGCGGTACTGCTGGACTGGGCCAGGCGCGAACAGGTAGTGCTAGACAAACTCCAGGCGATTCGCCCGAGCCTCGACGACGTGTTCGTGCAGTTGGCGGGCGAAGCCACGGCCGCGGAAGGCGCTACGCCATGAGCGACGCTGGACTGGCGCTCACGCAGACGCGCTACGCACTCCGCGGCTACACCCGTGACCGCAGTGCGCTGGTCTTCACCGCGATCTTCCCGCTCATCCTGCTGCTGCTCTTCAACGCCATATTTAAGGGCAATACCAAGTTCGACGGTCGCAACGTTGCGTCCGGGGCGTACTACACGGCGTCGATCATTTCCTACGTCATCACGCTCGTGAGTTTTGGATCGTTGCTCAGCCGCATCACGACCGCACGGGAGCGTGGACTGCTCAAGCGCTTCCGAGGCACGCCAATGCCGAGTTGGATCTATCTCGTCTCGGAGATCGGTCGCACCGTCGTGGTGGTCTACGTGACCGTCGCGCTGTTAGTCGTCGTGGGAGCGATTTTCTATCACGTGCACGTGTCGGTGCACCTGCTCGTTGGACTGGTTGTGTACGTGGCGCTGGGCGTGTCGTGCTTTTGTTCGATGGCCCTCGCGTTGGCCGGAGTATGCAAGACGGCCGACGCGGCGTCAGCCATCGGTCCGCTGGCGGCGACGATTCTGTCGTTCCTCTCGGGCGTATTCATTCCGACCTTTCTCATGCCGACGTGGCTGATTGACATTGGCAAGGTGTTCCCCCTAGAGCACACCGCTCGGGGACTGCAATCGGCGTTCCTGCTGAAGGGCTCGACGGGAATAAACGGCCTCGATATTGGCGTGCTCATCGTGTGGACGGCGGTCGCACTCCTGGTGGCGTCACGCAATTTTAAGTGGGAAAAGAGCGGCGCGGGATCCACCTGATTCGTCAACGGATCCGCACAATGTTGGCGCGGGACCAGACGAGTGGACTCCACCCGCCTGGTCCCGTTTCGGAAAACTAATTCGAATCTCACTCCTAGATTCGAGCAAGTGCGTAGTCCCAGGGCTTTGGGTTCCTGGGACTACGCACTTGCTTAGTTCGCCAACGAGTACACGACGCTCACTTGAACGCTGAGCGATTCACTGCCGGCCTGCAAGGGCACCGAGCGCACTGCAGTTGCCGCGGCGGCAAAGGTCACGGGTTCGGGGTAGGGGGAACTCTGATTCTCTTGGTCCGTGACCTTGACGATGCCGGTGAGGCTCGTGCCGCCGGCCGTGGCGATGTTGCTCGCCTCGGTGTGGGCGTTGCGCATGGCGTTGGCCCGCGCCTGGGACAGCAACTTCGAGTCATTGGAGATGGAGAACGTGATGCCGTTGAGCTCGACGCCGTTGCCACCGGCCTCGGCCGCCGATTCAATCGCTGCGCCGGCCTTGGCGAGGTCGTGCATCGTGACGGTCAGGTCGTCGTCGACGGTGAAGCCGGTCACCTGGCCCGCGTTGTTGGTGTTCGCCTGAATATTAAGTCCGGAGGTCTGCATCTCCTTTTTAGTGACGCCGTGCTTCATCAGTGCCGCTTCCAATGCCTTCACCCGTCCGTTGTTCATTGACAACGCCGTTGCAGCGTTGACGTTCATTGTCTCCATGCCGATTTGGAAGCTCACCGTGTCGGGCGTGCCCTTCACGGTCGCGGTTCCCGTCACCGAGATGGTGGCCGGGGACGCGCCCTTCGTGTTGTTGTTGTTCTTGAGCGCGGCGCCCGTGAAGCCCACCGCGATCAGCACTAAGACCGCGACGAGCCCAACCAGCCAATTGACGGGATTGAAGGTTCGTCCGCTCGAACCACGGGGGCTCTCTGTTGAACCGGTGTTGTCACTCATAACTTCTCCTTTTTGGTGGTGCGTTGACTTTTCATTTCTGTTCGCCTACTTCGCTGTCTTGATTCGGTAGTACGAAGGGTTGAGCGCGAGTACCTGCAGGGAGGTGCCGTCGCTCGCGGCGTAGGTGTACTGGGGCACGAGGACCGAAGAACCGTCGGTCAACGACACGAGTTCGTAGTCGAGCTTCGCGGACGTGAGGGTGAGCGCGGCGGCACCGGAGCCGGAAACCTTCTTGCTCGGCGCCGGGATCATGGGTCCGCCGGGGTTAATGCCGTTGAGGGACGAGTTGGACAGCACGCTCGCGCCGTCGGCTTCGGATATGACGGGATAGTTCTTCGGCGCGTAGATCGAGCCGAGCAGTCCGGTGGCGTAGATGAGCGTTCCCTTGTTGGAGAATTGGAATTCCTCGTACTGATTCGTCGTGACGATGTTGCTGGTGCGTAAGGGGAAGTACACGATGTTGGCGGTGCCAGTGAATCGTGGCGGCGCCAGCGTCATCCCGTTGGGGATCAGGTTGCCCGTGACCAGTCTCGTCGCGAGCGGTGTTACCCAGGAAATGAGTTGATCGTGTGAGGCGCCGTGATCGTGGAAGTCGTTGGCCATCGCGCACGATGCTGGCGCCGCGCCGGGTGCCAGTGTG
>JBEKQN010000005.1:0-40092 GCA_049519675.1 Acidimicrobiales bacterium
TGACCACGAAGGATCCCTGTCGCGTGTGAGTGAGAAGCTCCGACTTCTCTATCGCGCGTCAACCGGAAATGGCGTCTTCGTCAATCTCGACATGGAAGAGTTTCGGGACCTTCGCCTCACGGTCGACGCATTTCGTACGGTGCTCTCCGAACCGGAGTTCGAGAGGTTGCACGCGGGCATCGTGCTCCAGGCGTACCTGCCCGACTCGCACGCAGCGCTCGAGGAGTTACTCGTCTGGGCCACGAGTCGATTCGCACGCAGCGGCGGTCGCATCAAGGTCCGACTCGTCAAAGGTGCCAACCTGGCCATGGAGCACGCCGAAGCACAACTGCACGACTGGACACCGGCGCCCTACGGATCCAAGGCCGAAGTTGACGCGAGCTACCTGCGTCTGGTCGACCTCTCGTTGCGAATGGAGCACGCACATGCGATCCGCGTGGGCATCGCCAGCCACAACCTCTTTGACCTGTCGTGGGCGCTCGACGTGGCGCGTGCACGCGGCGTAATGGACCAACTCGACATCGAGATGCTCGAAGGAATGGCGAGCGCCGAGGCGCTCGCCATCGCCAAGTGCGGTCGCCACGTACTGCTCTACGCACCCGTGACACGCCATGACGATTTCGCCGCGGCCGTCGCGTACCTGGTGCGACGACTTGATGAAAACACGTCCGACGAGAACTATCTCAAGGCTGCTTTTTACATCGCGCAGGATTCGCATATTTTCGAACACCAACAGGAGCGGTTCCTCACCTCGGTGCGAGAGCGCCATGCCGTGGACACCTCGTCACGCCGCCACGCGCCTGGTCGGGAGCGAGCGGGCGGGGCATTCGAGAACAGTCCCGACGGTGATCCCACGAGCCCGACCTACGTGCACGCGGTGGCGGCGGCGCTCGCTCAGGAGGGTACGCGAGAGGTTGGTCAGATCCCCTTGGTGATCAATGGAGCTGAGGTGACGAGCAAGGAGCATGAAGAGGGACATGATCCGAGCAATAACGCCGTCGTGCGCTATCGCTATGGCGTTGCTTCAAAGGAACTGGTGGATCAGGCGATCCACGCCGCTCGGGCGGCGTCGAATCGATGGTCGGAGGTGGGAATCACCGAGCGCCGCCGGATCCTCAACGAGGCAGCGAATGTCATGCAACGACGTCGAGCAGACGCCATTGCGGTGATGGCGTATGACGCCGGCAAGACGGTCAGTGAAGCCGACGCGGAAGTGAGCGAAGCAATTGATTTCGCTCGCTACTATCCCTCCCAGGTGCGCGACGACGGTGCCGAAACACCCCTAGGAGTGGTGCTGGTCGTGCCGCCGTGGAATTTCCCCTATGCGATCCCGTGCGGCGGCGTGTGCGCTGCACTCGCGGCCGGCAACTGTGTGATCCTGAAACCGGCACCCGAAACGGTCGCGACAGCGTGGGAGCTAGCGCAAAATTTGTGGGCGGGGGGAGTGCCTCGGGACGTTTTGCAATTCCTGCCTACACGCGACGACGAAACCGGCAGGTACCTGGTGACTCATGGCGGTGTTGACGCCGTCATCCTCACCGGCGCGTTCGAGACGGCGAAACTTTTCACTTCGTGGAAGCCCGAGATCAATCTGCTGGCCGAGACCAGTGGAAAGAATGCGATACTGATTTCCTCGTACGCCGATATTGACCTTGCGGTGAAGGATCTCGTGCAGTCGGCATTTGGTCACGCGGGACAAAAGTGCAGTGCGGCGAGCCTGGCCATCGTTGAAACGTCCATTCTCGAGGACCCCGCGTTCACTCGACAGTTGAGCGACGCGGTAGAGAGCCTTCACGTAGGCCCCGGTTACGCACTCGGGACGACCGTCGGCCCAATCATCCGCAGCGCCGAGCCAGCGTTGCAACGAGCCCTCACTCACTTGGACCCCGGCGAGACGTGGTTGATAGAACCACAGCCCCTCGATGAAGCCAACTTGCAGTGGCGACCCGGAGTGAAACTCGGTGTGCAACCGGGCTCGTGGAGTCACTTGAATGAGTGGTTTGGACCGGTACTCGCTGTCATGGCGGCACCCGATTTTGCGACCGCGCTGTCGTGGCAGAACCAAGTGCCCTACGGGCTCACCGCGGGGCTCCAATCGCTCGACGAACAGGAGTGTCAATTCTGGATTGATCATGTGGAAGCCGGAAACGTCTATCTCAACCGCGGTATCACTGGCGCAGTGGTACGACGCCAGCCCTTTGGTGGATGGAAGCGCAGCAGTGTCGGACCAACAGCGAAAGCGGGTGGTCCTAACTACGCCAACTGTCTGCGGCACTGGCCGCGACTGGTTGATGTTGACGCGGCGATGGACGAACTGACGACGTGGTGGCGGACCTTTGGTTCAAAGGCGCGCGACGAATCCGGCCTCCTGGTCGAGGTCAACAAGCATCGCTACCGGCACAACTTGGCAACGATCGTGGTGCGCGTCGACGAATCCTTTGGATCCGAGGCTCTCAGATACGTCGCCGCCATCGCCACACTGACGGGTGCGACAATCTCGTTCAGTTCGAGAAGCGGCATCAAGGGTGTCAACAATGTCACTGAAGAGAACGTGGACCAGCTCGTCGAACGAAGTGGAACCATCGGCAAAGTTCGCTGGCTCAGCGAGGAAGTGGCCCCCGTCGGCGCGCTGCTAGAGCGCGGCGTTACGACGGACCGGCGACCCCTCACTCAGGCGGGGGATGTGGAGGGCCCTCGGTGGTTGAGCGAACAAAGCGTCGCGATGACTCGCCACCGTTACGGCAACGTCAACGCCGGCCCCAAGCCGGTATGCCGTGGTCTTGGTGACCACGAATGAGCTGACACGTTCTTCTTATTGAGATCCGTCGAACCCAGGAGTTGCGAGTCCGAGTAATCGGCCCGTTCTCTCGCCCGCGCCCCCAACGCAGTCTCATCGCGACGAGAATCCCTGGCGCGATTTTCTCGACGTACGTCCAGAATTCGGTTGAGTATCGTCAAATGCGTGACGCATGGCCCCTTTTGGCTTCGCAGGCCAAACGACAAGAAGCTCGAGAGCGTGCTTGCAGCGCAATCAAAATTTGCTGTTGCGTATTCACCATCGGGCATGTTCAAACGACCGCACACCCTGTGGGGCTTTAAGGAGACTGGCGGATCGGTGATGGTGGGTCATGGCCAGCGTGTCTTTGATACCGCTACGCAAAATATCAAACGTTGGCGTGTCCACGAATGCGCTGGATTGACGGTCACTCCACGTGGCGCTGAGGTCAGAGAATCGGCCGATGTCATCCTGCTGATGAAGCTTCCGATTGGTTACGTAACAGTGTCCTGTCGGGTCGTGTCGGTAACACAATCGAAGGATCAATGGGGATTCACCTACGGGACCCTCCCGCACCACGTAGAGCGCGGTGAAGAGTTGTTCTCAGTGGCGATGGCGCCCGATGGAACGGTCACCTTTACGGTTCGGGCGATGTCGCGGCCCGGACATCTTTTGACCAGGGTCGGCGCACCTGTGGCTCAAATCATTCAGCGCAGGGCAACGGACAAATATCTCCAAGCGATGGTCGACCTGGTCAACGAGGAGAAGCCGTAAACCCAACGACACGGTTGGTTTTCTAATTGTTTGAAGGTAGCGCTCCCCACGTGAGGTAAGGTCGGGTTCGCCTCGCGGCAGCGAAGTCGGTGAGATTCCGACGCTGTCCCGCAACTGTAAGTGGCCTTCGTGAGAAGCCCACATAGCCAGGTCGCCTTCCGCGAGGAGATTTGAAAGACAGCTCTCGAGGTAAGGAGCGGTCGTTCGGATATCCATCCGTCGCCCATCCCACTTCGACGGAAAGGAGATATCCATGTTCAAGACCCTCCGTTTCGTCCTTGCACTCATGTTGGGTGCACTGGCGTTACCACTGCTCAGCGATTCGTTCGCGGGTGCCTCGTCCCCACCGAGCCCCATGTGCGTGGTATCGCTCTCACCCACGGCCACCGAGACGCTCTTCGCCATTGGCGCGGGGTCACTGGTCCAAGCGGTTGACACCGATTCGGACTATCCCACGACCGGGCTGCCAACGAAGCGAATCAACGCCCTCAACCCCAGCGTTGAAGCCGTACTGAGCATTTGTAGGTCAACGTCGTCGCACCCGTCAACGAAGCCCGACTTGGTCGTGATCTCCTACGACGCCAACTCGATTCAGCAAAAACTGACCAGCCTCGGCGTCAAGGTGGTGCTCCAGGACGCCGCGACGTCGGTAGGCAATGCGCTGAGCCAGATTCGCCAACTGGGACAGTTGACCGGTCATGTCGTCAAGGCGAACGCGCTGGCGAGCTCACTCAGCGCCACCATCACGGCGGACATCAAATCAATACCGCCGCATCCCACGAAGAAGATCACCGTCTATTACGAGGTCGCCACTCATCCGTATTACTCGCTCACGAGCCAGACCTTCGTGGGTTCGCTCATGAAGTCGTTGGGGTTGGTCAACATTGCCGACGCCGACTCAACGACCGCCGACGCCGGTTACCCCCAACTGAGCGCCGAGTACATCATTAGCGCGAACCCCAAGTTGATCTTCCTGGACGACTCGCAGACGCCCGCCAGTATCGCCAAGCGCACAGGCTTTAGCAAGGTGAGCGCGGTCGAGAACAACAACGTGATTGCCCTCAATGAGGACATTGCCTCGCGTTGGGGCCCGCGTCTGGGGATCTTGATGAATCAGTTGACCGCTGTTGTAAAGACCACGCTCAATGAGTCCAAACTCTGGAAGAAGTAGTGCTCACCGCCAACCCACCGACGGGGCGCCGAGTGGCGCTGGTGACGATACTGACATTGGTTGGTCTGTGCGTTGCCGTGGTCTGCGGGTTGGCAATCGGGCCCACGCCCATTGGCACGATGCGAATCGTGGGTTCAATATTCAGTCACGTCGGCATTGGCCACAGCACGCTCAACTCGCTGCAGTCGACCATCATCTGGCAGCTGCGCGCACCCCGTCTCGTGCTGGGGCTACTTGCCGGGGCGATGCTGTCGGTGGCGGGCGGCACCTACCAGGGCGTCTTTCGTAACCCACTGGCCGATCCGTATCTATTGGGTGTCGCTGCCGGTGCCGGGCTGGGCGCGACGTTCGCGATCATGGATATCGGTGACGGCACCTATACCCCTTCGTGGACCCCGTTACTGGCCTTCGCCGGCGCCATGGCGGCGGTCTCGATCACGTGGATCATCGGGGGCCGCGGATTGCGCTCGAGCGCCTCGACGTTGATACTGGCGGGCGTGGCCGTGGCCGCGTTGCTCACGAGCCTGCAGACGTATTTGCAGCAACAGGCCTCGGCCCAGTCGCTCGCCCGGGTGTACATCTGGCTGCTCGGCAGTTTGGCGAGTGCGAGCTGGAGCTCGGTCGACCTGGTGCTGCCCTACGTGCTCGTCTGCGTCACGATTTGCGTCCTCGCCGGACGGGCGCTCGACGTCATGAGCGTTGGTGAAGACGAGTCGCGTTCCTTGGGCGTGCCCGTTCGCCGGGTGCGCCTGATCGTGATCGCCGCTTCGTCATTGGGCACGGCGGCCATTGTTTCGGCGGTCGGGCTCATTGGATTTGTGGGCATCATCGTGCCCCACATCGTTCGGCTGTTGGTAGGCACTTCCTACCGTCGCATCCTGCCATTGTCGGTGGCATTCGGCGCGGCCTTCCTGGTCTTCGCCGACACCATCGCGCGCACGGTGATTGCGCCGTCCGAACTGCCACTTGGCGTCGTCACCGCCCTCGTTGGTGCCCCGGTCTTTGTGTTGATCTTGAGTTTCCGCAAGCAGCTCGTGCGATGAGCCTCATCACTATTGACTCCCTGACGGTAAAGGCCGGCAACAAGGTCTTGGTCGCTGACGTCTCGCTGGTCATTGAACCGGGCACCTGGTGCACCATCATCGGACCGAACGGCGCAGGCAAGACGTCCCTCGTCGAGACGGTCGCGGGGCTGCGACGGGCCGCGAGCGGATCCGTGTCGATTTCGGGCACGCAACTGAGCACGATGAACGAGCGTGAGCGTGCCCTCGTGGTCTCCCTGGTGCCCCAGCATCCAGGAATTCCACCTGGCATGACCGTGAGGGAGTACGTCTCGCTTGGTCGTTCGCCCTACCACGGTCTGCTGCACGCGCCGAGTGACAATGATTACCGGATCGTCGACTCGGTATTCGAGCGACTATCGCTGCAGGAGTTTGCCGAGCGTGACGTGGTGACGCTTTCGGGCGGAGAGCGTCAACGCATGGTATTGGCTCGCGCGCTCGCCCAGTCGACCTCGGTGATCGTGCTCGACGAGCCGATTACCGGACTTGACTTGCGCCACCAGATGGGCTTACTGGAACTGCTCAAGGCCCAGGTTGAAGAGTGTGGTCTCACGGTTGTGGCGACCATGCACGACCTCACGTTGGCCGGCCAATTCGCCGATCGCTTGGTCCTGCTCGACAAGGGAAAGGTTGTCCTTGACGGTCCGGCGGGTCAGGTGGTGCGAAGCGGCGAACTCGCCCAGTGCTACGGCATGAACCTGCGAGTCGTTGATGTTGACGGCGCGGACGTAGTGGTGCCGGTTCGTTCGTAATCGACGAAGTCGTTTGGTTACGTCCGACCAAATGAGTGCTCCTACGAGCTCTCTTTCATGGTGACGTAACAACCAGGTCATTTCAACCTTCTAGACTTAATAGAAAACGGGGGTATATCTGTGCGGCGCACGCGAATTGTTGCGACTATTGGACCGGCTTCTGACAACGATCGGGTCATCAAGGACCTCATTGTTGCCGGCGTAGACGTTTTCCGGCTCTCCTTCGCCCACGGCGATATCCCCTCGGGCATCGAACGATTGCGTCGCATCCGCGCCCTCGCGCCGGATCTCGCACTCATGGTCGATATCCCTGGGCCCAAGATCCGCGCCGGTTCGTTCGGCACGGCGTCGGTGGACCTCAACCTCGCCTCAGAAATCGAACTGGTAGAAGGATTTGATCAGGAGTCCACGGCGTCACGGATTTCGGTGGAGCGCGTGGGCGTGCTGCCAATGTTGAAGATTGGCGACAAGATCCATATTGGCGACGGCGGCGTCTCCCTTGACGTCATCGCGACGGGCAAGAACGTGCGGGCCATCGTCAGCTCGGGCGGGACGGTGCAGGGGAAGCCGGGACTCTCGTTGCCGTCGTCGATACTCGACGGGCGACTTCCCACTGACGAGGACCGTGAGCGCCTTGAGGCACTGCGCGGCGAGTCATTCGACATCCTCGCCATTTCGTTCGTCCGCTCGGCCTTTGACATTGTCTCGGTGCGAACCGTGCTGTCGCGGAGCGACGTCATGATGATGGCCAAGATCGAAACGAGCGAGGGTATCGAGAACCTCGACGAGATCATCGAGGTGTCCGACGCCATCATGGTCGCACGGGGTGACTTGGGCGTGCGTCTGCCGATTGAAGAAGTGCCGCACCTGCAAAAAGAGATTGTCCTGCAGGGAATCCGCTACGCCCGTCCCGTCGTGGTGGCGACCCAGATGCTCGAGTCAATGACGCACGCTCAAGTGCCGACGCGCGCGGAAGTGACCGACGTGGCCAACGCCGTGCTCGACGGCGCGAGTGCGGTGATGCTGAGTGGGGAAACCGCGATTGGCGACGACCCGGTGGGTGTCGTCGTCACCATGGACCGCATCATTCGACGGGCGGAGAAATCGTTCGACTACGTGACGTGGGGCGCGACGCTCGGGATCCAGCACATCACCGACACGGCGTCGCACGCGATTCGAATCACGGGCGCGATCACCGGCGCGGCGTGGCGCGCGGCCATGGAAGAGGACGCCGTGGCGATCGTGGCGTGCACCCGCTCGGGTATGACCGCCCGGGCGATATCACGGTTCCGTCCGCCGATGCCGATCGTGGCCATCACACCGAGCGAAGCTACGGCCCGACAGATGCGCGGCTCCTGGGGCGTGCAAGAGATATACCTTTCGCCGGCGACCGACATCGGTGACCTCTGTGACTTCGCGGTGACGCAGATCAAACTCTCCGGGCTCGCCAAGACCGGTGACACGGTCGTCGTCATGGCCGGCTCCGCGTCAGGCGGCGCCGCGATCACCGACACCGTGCGCATGATCATTGTCCCGTGAACGCTGCGCCACGGTGTCCATACGTCGGTGAGCACACGTCATAAAAGGTTTGCTCCAGTAGAGTTGCGAAAATGCCCCTCGTAGCTGGCATTGATTCTTCTACGCAGTCGACGAAGGTCGAGTTGCGCGACGTGGCGACCGGCGTCGTCATCGGAACAGGACGATCGGCTCATACCGCGACGACCCCTCCGCTCAGCGAGCAGGAACCGTCAATGTGGTGGGGCGCACTCGTCCAGGCAATGGGTCAGGCCGTGGCGTCGGCCGATCACCCGAATCCCGGCGGCGACATCGTGGCGCTGTCGGTCGCTGGTCAACAGCACGGCCTCGTGGTGTTGGACCGTAACGGTGAGGTCATACGTCCGGCCAAATTGTGGAATGACACGCAGTCGGCGCCCGATGCTGACCGGCTACTCGAAAAGCTCTCCGCCGCAGGATGGGCGCAGGCCTGCGGCAGCATTCCTGTTGCGGCCTTTACTATCACGAAGCTGGCGTGGCTCCGACGGTGCGAGCCGGATTCATTCGCAAGAGTTGCGCACGTGCTCTTACCGCACGACTGGCTCAATTTCAAGCTCACCGGCAATTTCGTTACTGACCGCGGTGACGCATCGGGAACGGGCTACTGGTCCGCGGCTGAGAACGAATACCGATTGGACCTGCTCTCATTGGTGGACGACCAGCGAGAGTGGAGCAGTGCGCTGCCCGAGGTGCGTGGACCCCGGGAGATGGCGGGCGTACTTTCTCACGACGCAGCCACCGAGTTAGGGCTCGAGGCGGGCACGCCGGTGGCGATTGGCACGGGCGACAACATGGCCGGCGCGCTCGGACTTGGTCTTAATGCCGGCGACGTTGCCATCTCGATTGGCACATCCGGGACGGTCTTTACTACGTGCGATCGCGCGACGCACGATCCAACGGGGGCGGTCGCGGGATTCGCCGATGCGACCGGAATTTTCCTGCCGTTGGTGTGCACACTCAACGCGTCGCTAGTGACCGATTCAATTCGTGGTCTGCTCTTGCTGGATCACGCGGAGTTCGACGAGCTTGCACTTTCGGCACCCAGTGGTTCGGGAGGGCTCTCGCTGGTTCCTTATTTCGCCGGTGAACGCACTCCAAATCGACCCGACGCCTCGGGCTCACTGCACGGCATTCGCACTGATGTCAACCGAGAAAACCTCGCCCGCTCAGCCTTCGAAGGTGTGGTCTGCGGGTTGCTAGATGGGCTGGACGCGCTCGCGACTGCCGGTGTCGCGACCGATTCGGGGCGTCTGGTGTTGATTGGGGGAGGCGCACAGTCAACTGCGTATCGTCAAGTGTTGGCCACGCTCGCCGAGCGCGAGATCATCGTGCCCGACGACAGTGAGATTGTGTCGGCGGGCGCGGGCGTGCAGGCGGCCGCACTCGCAACGAGATCCGACGTTGCCGAAATCTCGCGGACGTGGGATCTCGGTCACGGCGCGCTCGTTCAACCTGAGTCGTGTGACGTGACGGCGCAAGAAGTTCGTGCGGGCTACGCGAGCGCACGCGGATGACGTGTGTGAGTGCTGAAACTCGTTTGCATCCGTTCAATCCGAAAAAATGAAAGTCACTCACTGGAGCACAGTTCGCGAAGCGCGCGCATTCAAGAGGTGTGCGCCGAAGTATGGGTCGCCAATTACGACAACTCGGCGACCGAACTGAACGAGTCAAGGGGTGCAGTCGTACGAATCATTTCTGCTGCGAGTTACGGCTTTAATCGCCCCGAAGATCACGATCGATATTGGTCAAGCAATCTCTTGCGTCCAATTAGTTCTCTCATAACTGCAAGCTATTCGTGCCCCCGGCAGGAATCGAACCTGCGCACATGGCTTCGGAGGCCAATGCTCTATCCGCTGAGCTACGAGGGCAGTTCAGCCAGCCTACTTGACTGTCTTGTTTTCTCTGGATTGAGCGTCGGTCTTAAAGAACCTTCGAGAGGAAGCTTTGGAGACGAATGGACGATGGATTGACTAGCACGGTGCGTGGATCTCCGGACTCTTCGATTACGCCTGCATCAAGGAAGTAGACGGTGTTGGCCACCTCTCGCGCGAAGTTCATCTCGTGGGTCACGACAATCATCGTCATGCCACTTCGCGCCAGGTCCTTCATGACTTCGAGCACCTCACCTACGAGTTCGGGGTCCAACGCCGACGTGGGCTCGTCGAAGAGCATGAGTTTGGGGTCCATGGCCAGTGCCCGAGCTATCGCCACGCGTTGTTGCTGCCCGCCAGAGAGTTGACTGGGGTAGTTCGTCTCCTTGTTTTCAAGACCCACTCGCGCGAGCAGTTCACGAGCTTTGACTCTTGCGGCTTTCTCATTGACGTCTTTGACTTTCATCTGGCCAATCGTGATGTTCTCGAGCACGTCGAGATTCTGAAAGAGATTGAACCGCTGGAAAACCATCCCAATCTGGGCGCGCTGGGCGCAGATCTGCCGGTCATTGAGTTCATGAAGCTTGTGGCCCCGCATCTCGTAGCCCACCAGGTCCCCATCGACTCGCAGCTCGCCGGCGTCGTGTTTTTCGAGATGGTTAATGCAACGCAGCAACGTGCTCTTGCCTGACCCCGAAGGTCCAATGAGGCAGGTGACCTCTCCGCGCTCGACGGTGAGGTCAACTCCCTTAAGAACCTCGACGCCCGCGTAGGACTTCACGACGCCTCGTGCTTGGACCATTGGTTCGCTCACCGCGTCACCTCGATGCTGCCGCCGCGTCGGGTCCGGAATTTCGCGAGTATGCCCTGCAAATCACGGCGGAACCGCTGCATCGGCGTGGGAGGAGGCGAACGGAGCGCCCCTTTCGCGAAGTGACGCTCCAGGTAGAACTGTCCGATCGACAGCACGGTCGTGACAATGAGGTACCAGAGACTTGCGACAATGAGGAGCGGGATCACCTGGTACGTCACCGAATAAATATTGGTTACTGCTCCGAGAAGTTCAATGACACCGGTGGTGCTGACCAACGACGACGTCTTTAACATCGAGATGACTTCATTGCCTGTGGTGGGCAGGATCACCCGCATGGCTTGGGGGAGCACGATATGACGCAATGTCTGGCCTCGACCCATTCCAAGCGACGTGGCCGCTTCGGTTTGACCTTCGTCAACCGCGATGAGCCCGGACCTTGTGATTTCTGAGAAATAGGCCGCCTCGTTTAAGCCCAGTGCGACGATCCCGGAGAAGATCGGAGTGAAGACTGCGTTGTCGTTGATGTGCAAGAACGTCACGTGGAAGAAGGGCACCCCAAGGGTGAGCGAGGGAAAAAGAGCGGCGATGTTGAACCAGAAGACCAACTGCACGAGCACCGGAGTGCCGCGAAAGAACCAGGTGTATGACCACGCAGTTGCCGACAAGAGTCGACTGTGTGAGAGGCGCATGATGGCCAGAAATACACCCAACACGATGCCGATGACCATCGCCAAGACAGTGAGCTCCAAGGTGAGTAGCAACCCGCGCAGCACCTCAGACGACGTGAAGTAGTGAAACACGATGTTCCAACTGAAACGCCAATTGATAGTCGGATGGCAACTTCGAACACCGTTGATGGTGCGGCACGTTCTCTGACCGTTGGGCACCTTGGAGAACAGCGTGTGCACCAGCATCGCAATGAGCACGATGGCAACGGCGCCGCCCGCCCAGGTGCCATAGTGACGAACGGGGACGACCTTTACTGGATCGTCCCCGTTCGTTGCCATGGGCGTTGTTTAGCTACTGGTTCTTAGGAGATGGCTCCGTTTAGAACAACCTTGCTCGCCGGCAGTGCTCCGGCGCTCACGCCCCAATGACTAAGTATCGCGGCGTACGTGCCGTTCGAGATCAACGTCTTCATGGCTGCCTGAATGGCCTTGGCGAGACCCTTTCCGGCCGTTGTCTTGGGAGTCGCAATGCCGTAGGGCGCGACCTCAATTGCGCTGCCCACTGACTTGAAGGCGCCGTGAGACTGCGCGACGACGTAGTCAGCCACCTGGCTGTCGAGGAAACCGACGGCCGAGTGTCCTGAGGAGACCGCGAGATTGGCTTCCGTTTGCGTGGGGAAGGCCGACACGGTCAACTTCTTGCTCGCGGGACACTTCTTGGCGGTCGCGACCGCATCGCTCTGCTCGCTGGTACCGGTCTCGACGGCAACGTTGAGACCGCACAGGCTCATGAGTCCCGTAAAGGCGACCTTGGTGGACGACTTGGCGTAGATACCCTCACCGGCCTGGAAGTAGTCAACGAAGTTGACCTGCTTCTCGCGGGACTTCTCATCGGTGAACGACGAGTTGCCGATTTGGTATTTGCCCGAGTCGATGCCCGCCAGGATGTTGTCAAAGGTGACGTTGTTCTCTTTGATCTTGATCTTGAGGGTGGTGGCGACAGCCTTTAAGAGATCGACGTCGAAACCAACCATCGTGGTCCCGCTCATTGATTCGTCGGGCGCGTAGGTCGCGTCGGTCGCGACCTGGAGTACAACACCCTTGTACTGGGACGGAACCAGTCCTGCGTCCATCGCGTTGTACTTGCCGCTCATGGTCGAGGCGCCCGCGACGAGCGTCGAGGCCAGCACCAACGAGGTAATTCCTGAAACGACGAGCGCTTGGCGCACCCGTGAAATCCGTAGCATTTGAGCTCCCTAACTTTTCCTTGCCGAGGTCGGCGTCTGGGTTCCATTGATACCAGATAATGAGGCGTCAGGGAACGCAGAGCGCACGAAATAGTGCTGAAGAGAGTTTGACAACGTAAACCTGGCCAATATTGGCCATTGTCGCCCAATGATGGGGTCGCGGAAGATCGGAGTTGGTCAGATGTTGTTTGTGTGCACCAGGCACGAGTAGTTCTGCGTGGTTGCCACGTCGAGAGACTCGAACGTGCTCGCGGAAGAATCAATCGTGCGCCTGACGTGGGATATATCTAAGGAGCTCCGTTCAGTGCGGGCGCCGACAACTCGTAATGTTTACGTATGAGTGCCGAGCCTATCCAAGCGTCGCTATTGAGCGACTCCGCGCTGCTCAGCGATGGCGACGTGAGCGTGGGCGGTGTTTCACTTCGAGACCTCGCGACGACCTACGGCACGCCGCTCTTTGTGTACGACGAAGCGACGCTCCGCGCCCGCTGTCGTGAAGCGGCAACCGCCTTCGACGACGGCGTGGCCTTCGCGTCCAAGTCGTTTCTTTGTGGCGCGATGGCTCGTCTGGCTATTGAAGAGGGTCTTTGTATTGATGTCGCGACGGGCGGCGAGCTCGACCTCGTACTGCGATCTGGCGTTCCCGCACGGCGCGTCATCATGCACGGCAATAACAAATCACGCCAGGAGATTGAGCGCGCCCTTCACGCGGGCGTGCACCGACTCGTCGTGGACAACTTTGACGAGATTGAACTGCTCACGTCGCTGGTGAACCTCGGCGCACCGCTCAACTGCCTTATCCGCGTGACGCCCGGCGTCGAAGCGCATACTCACGAGTTCGTGCGCACCGGTCAAGAAGACACAAAATTTGGCTTTTCTGTCTCGACGGGTGATGCGCGGCGCGCGATTGACATGCTGCGGGCAGTCCCCGGACTCACGTTGCACGGTGTGCACGCGCACATCGGCTCTCAGATTTTTGAGGTGGACGGATACCGCGAGACCATGGGTATCCTCGCGGGCTTTACGCGAGACGACGGCTTCGACGAGTTGTGTGTCGGCGGTGGACTGGGCGTGGCCTACGTCGCGGGTGAGACCGCGATCTCCATTACTGAGTGGGGCGACGCTGTCCGTGCGGCCGCGCGCGAAGTTGGACTCGGTGATCGCGTACGGCTCATCGCCGAACCTGGTCGAGCCATCGTCGCCCAGGCTGGCGTCACCCTCTATCGCGTCGGGGCCATCAAGCCCGTGACGCAGAGAACTTACATGGTCGTCGACGGGGGAATGAGTGACAACCCGCGCCCGGTGCTCTACGGATCGGGCTACGAGGCGTTTGACGTCGAGCACCCACTTGACGAACGCACTCAGAACGTGCGCCTCGTGGGCAAGCATTGTGAGAGTGGCGACGTGTTGGTCGACGAAGCGTGGTTGCCCGAGAAATGCGGCGTCGGCAGCATCATCGCGACGCCGGTGACCGGAGCATACGGGTACTCCATGGCGTCGAATTACAACCGGGTGCCGCGCCCGGCCGTGGTGTTTGTTGGCAATGACACGGCTCGTCTCGTGCTTCGACGAGAGACCTTCGAGGACCTCGCACGCCTAGAAATGTGAAGAGGGTAAAGTTCTGATTCCGGTTAGCCTGATGTAATGACTACTCTGGTCGTTCGAGTCGGCGTTATAGGGGCTGGATTTGTTGGAAGTGCCCTGATTGAACTGCTGGGTGATTCCTCACGTAGCGTGGCCCTGGTCGACGCGGCGACATCGGCGCTCGAGGTCGTGGGCGTGGCCGTCAATGACTCTTCTGTCGAGCGACCAGGGATTTCGCCGGAATTGCTGACGTCCGACGGCGCTGGCTTGGCGGCCCGCAAGGACCTGGACATTCTCGTTGAACTGATTGGCGGGATTGAGCCCGCGCGCAGTTACATTGAAACGGCCCTAAAAAATGGTGTCTCGGTAGTGACGGCCAACAAAACACTGATAGCGCACTGCGGCACGGAACTCGCGCAGTTAGCGCATGAACACAGCGCCGACCTGTTCTACGAAGCGGCCGTGGGCGGCGGGATCCCGATACTGCGCGCCCTGCGGACCTCGCTCGCCGGCGAACGCATTGACCGGGTCATGGGCATTGTTAACGGCACCACCAACTTCATTCTTTCCAAGATGACGAGTGAGGGGAGCGACTACGCCGAAGCGCTCGCCGAAACTCAGTCACTCGGGTACGCCGAGGCCGATCCGACGGCGGACGTGGAGGCGTTCGACGCCGCCGCCAAAGTGCAGATTCTGTCCTCGTTGGCCTTCGGCACCGAACTCGTGGGTGAAGAGATATTGCGCGAGGGCATCACGGGGGTTCGCTCGATCGACGTGGAATTTGCCGCGCGGGCCGGCTACGTCATCAAGCTGCTCGGGGTCGCCGAGCGCGTGGGCGAACACGGAATATCACGACGTGCCCATCCCACCATGGTGCCCTCGGAACATCCACTCGCCTCGGTGCACGGCGCGATGAATGCGGTCTTCGTAGAAGGCGCGGTCAGTGGTCCACTGATGTGGCTCGGCCAAGGCGCCGGAGGGCGACCGACTGCGACGGCGGTGCTCGGTGACGTACTAGACGCCGCACGAAATCGCATCAGCGGTCGACACGACGTCCCTTTCAGTGTCGACAACACGCTGCACAGCGTGAACGGTGGCGACCTGCCGAGCGCGTTCTACATCAGTCTGGACGTTTTGGACCAACCCGGGGTACTCGCGGCGGTGGCGGGCATCTTTGGCAAGAACAATGTGTCCATCAAGTCAATGGAACAGTCCGGATTCGGCACCGAAGCCCGCCTGTCGTTTCTCACGCACGAGGCCCTGACCCGCGACGTGGACAACACGATTGAAGACCTCTCGAAGTTGGAGTCGGTTGATTCGGTGGGCGCGTGCATTCGCGTCATTGAAGGCGGCGAGCGGTGATCGGATGGAACGGACTTCTGGCGGAATACGCGCAGTGGTTCAATCTTGACGGCGTCGACGAGGTTGTCACGCTGCAAGAGGGAAATACGCCGCTAATCCACGCCGATCGGCTGTCCGAACGCCTCGGCGCGGACGTCTGGCTTAAGTGCGAGGGGCTGAATCCTTCCGGTTCCTTCAAGGATCGCGGCATGACGATGGCAATCACCAAGGCCAAAGCCAATGGGGCCAAGACCGTGATCTGCGGGTCGACCGGTAATACCTCAGCGGCCGCTGCGGCGTACGCCGCCAAAGCCGGCCTGCACTGTGTGGTGCTGGTCCCGCAGGGAAAAGTCGCGCTGGGCAAGCTCGCTCAGTCCATGGTCTATGGAGCCCAGGTGTTGCAAATCCAGGGCAATTTTGATCAGGCACTCAACCTGGCCCGTGAACTCACCCAACACCTGCCCATCACCATTGTCAACTCCATCAATCCTGATCGCATCGAAGGTCAAAAGACCGGTGCCTTCGAAATCGTCGACGTGCTCGGCAAAGCACCGGACATCCTCTCGATCCCGGTGGGTAACGCCGGTAACATCACGGCGTACTGGCGAGGGTTCACCCAGTATCACGTCGCCGGGCGCGCGAACACACTGCCCAAGATGTGGGGCTTCCAAGCCGCCGGCGCCGCGCCCATCGTGCTCGGTCATCCGGTGGCCAATCCAGAAACGATTGCCACCGCGATACGCATCGGCAATCCCGCCAGTTGGGTGCCGGCGCTCGAAGTAATTCACGAATCGCTCGGTGACATCCGCGCGGTGACCGACGACGAGATTATCGACGCATATCAATTTTTGGCGCGTAATGAATCAATTTTTTGTGAACCGGCGTCGGCCGCATCGGTGGCGGGCATACTCAAATTCGGCGTGCCCACGGACAGTACGGTCGTCTGCGTCTTGACTGGCAACGGGCTCAAGGACCCTGATACCGCAGTGTCAACGAGCCAGAGCCCGACGGTTGTTGAGGCAACCATCAAGGCCCTGCTGGCAAATCTTTCGTAAGTGTTTACACCGGCGCTCGCGTCGGCTACACTGGAGATGTCGTCCGCGACCGGCCTCTCGCCGACGTGCGGAAATCTTTCCAAGACGGCACTTCTTGATTTTCTTCTCCGTTCTGCTGAACCTTTGCGGGCGGCGAGAAAGGAAAACCTATGGCTGTAAAGCCTTCCCCAGACCGGTCTGACCTTGAGTCAAAAACTCGTGAAGACCTCCAAACCATTGCCAAAGTCAAAGGCGTCGACGTGAGCGCACGTGCGAGCAAAGCCTCTCTGATTGAGGCCATTATGGGCGATGGCTCGCCCACACCAGTCACCACCGTCGCCGCAGCCGAGTCCGGTACGCGAGTTGTGCGCTCCCGGCGCACCGTGGCCATGCCCGCGGACGATTTCGACGAACTCGTCAGTGAATTCGCGGCCGAGTCAAAAGTTGAATCCAACGGCGTCGGCACTCCGAGCGCGCCGCTGCCATCACCGGCTGTTGAAACTTCAGCGTCGAGCGACGTCGCTACGACAACTGAAGCACCCGCAAGTGACAATGGCGCCGAGCGCCAGTCTCAGCCTCGCGAGCGCCAGAACAACCAGTCACGCAGCACGCAACCCCGCGAGTTCGCGAATGACCAGGGCGGCCGCAACCGCCGCAACCGCCGCAACCGCAACGGCTCGACCGGAACCGGCGGTTCCAGTGGTGGTCGAGAGCGCTTCGGTGGCGAGGCCCAGCCCAACGCCGACCAGCCCTACAGCGGTGAGCTCATCGAAGTCGAAGGACTGCTTGACCTTCGTGATGACGGCTACGGCTTCTTGCGAACCAAGGGTTTCCACCCGTCGCCCAATGACGTCTACGTGTCGATCAACCAGGTGCGCCGTTATCACCTGCGCAAAGGCGACATGATCGTCGGTGCGTTCCGTCCGGCCGCGTCGAATGAGAAGTACCCAGCGCTGTTGCGTGTTGACAGCGTCGCGGGCATTGACCCCGAAATCGCTCGACTGCGCCCACGATTTGAGGACCTCACGCCATTGTTCCCCGACGAGAAGTTGAAGTTGGAGACCAACGAGGGCAAGCCCGATCCCACGCCACGAATTGTCGACCTTCTGTGTCCTATTGGCAAGGGCCAGCGCGGGCTCATTGTCTCGCCTCCTAAGGCCGGTAAGACCACGGTCATGAAGCAGATTGCCCAGTCGATCGAAGCCAACAACCCCGAAGTTCACCTGATGGTGTTGCTGGTCGACGAGCGACCTGAAGAAGTGACCGACATGCGCCGTAGCGTCAAGGGCGAAGTGATCGCGTCAACCTTCGACCGACCGGCCGAGGAGCACACCCACATCGCCGAACTCTGCATCGAGCGGGCTAAGCGCCTCGTCGAGCAGGGACGCGACGTGGTCATCATCCTCGACGGCATCACCCGTCTCGCGCGCGCCTACAACCTCGCGGCACCGGCCACTGGGCGAATCATGTCCGGTGGCGTTGACTCGGGCGCCCTCTACCCGCCCAAGAAGTTCTTTGGTGCGGCGCGAAACATCGAAGAAGGTGGATCGCTGACCATTCTCGCGAGCGCGCTCGTCGAAACCGGTTCAAAGATGGATGAAGTCATCTTCGAAGAGTTCAAGGGCACCGGCAACATGGAGCTCAAGCTCGACCGCCGCCTCGCTGAACGGCGCCTCTACCCGGCCATTGACGTGAACGGTTCGTCAACCCGCCACGAGGAGCTGCTCTTTGACCGTGAACTGCTGCCCCAGGTGTGGAAGCTGCGCCGCGTGCTGAACGGTCTCGCCTCTGAAGGTCGCGAGGCCGCCGGACTGGAACTGTTGATCGACAAACTCAAGTCCACCCGCAGCAATGACGAGTTCCTGGCCGAAATCGGCCGGGGCCCGGCGACAACGAGCTAACAAACCTGTAAACTCTCTATTCGCAACTAGGAGCACTCATGAAGCCTGAAATTCACCCCACCTATGGTCCCGCGACCGTTACCTGTTCGTGCGGCAACACCTTTACCACCGAGTCGACCAAGTCCGTCATGACCGTGGAACTGTGCAACGAATGCCACCCTTTCTTCACCGGCAAGCAAAAGCTGGTTGACACCGGTGGACGCGTGGAGCGCTTCCAGCGCCGCTACGCGCAAAAGACCAACAAGGCGCGCGCTCCTAAGGCGTAGGCCCGCGAGCGCTCACCACTTTTCGTGCGCTCCGTAGACGACACCCTGAACGCCCTTCAGGACGAACTTCGTACCGTGGAATCGGCGCTCGCCGAGCCCGACGTCGCGAGTGATCTCAACCGACTTCGTGACCTCTCACGTCGCCACAAGGAATTAGCCGAGATCAACAACGCCTGGCAACGACTCCAGGCCGTCCAAGAGGACCTGGAAACAGCGAAGGAAATGTTCAACGAGTCGAGCGGCGACGACCGCGAGCAGTGGCGGGGCGAGATGAACAGTGCGGAGGAATTGATCCCCGATCTGGAGATGGCCTTAGAGACACTCCTGCTGCCACGCGATCCCAATGTCGGGCGAAACGTGATCCTGGAGATCCGCGGCGCCGAGGGTGGCGAGGAAGCCAATCTCTTTGCGAGCGACCTCGCGGCGATGTATCGCCGCTACGCCGCGCTGCGTGGCTGGAAGGTCGAGGTCGTCGAGGAGCGCGAGTCTGAACAGGGCGGTCTCGACGAGGCCATCTATCTCATCAAGGGCGAGGACGCCTGGGCCCGACTAGAACACGAGGCCGGGGTGCACCGGGTACAGCGCGTGCCCAGCACGGAAGCCAAGGGTCGAGTGCACACGTCGTCGGCAACTGTCTCGGTGTTGCCCGAAGCCGAAGAAGTGGACGTTGCCATTGACCCGAGCGACCTAAAGATCGACGTCTACCGCTCGTCGGGTCCCGGCGGACAGAGCGTGAACACGACCGACTCGGCGGTGCGCATTACGCACCTGCCAACTGGCATAGTCGTCTCGATGCAAGACGAAAAGAGTCAGATCCAGAATCGCGCGAAGGCACTGATTGTGCTGCGGGCGAGACTTCTCAAGGCCGCCCAGGATGCACAGGCAAATGAACTCGGCGACATGAAGCGCTCCCAGTTGGGCGGCGGCGGACGAAGCGAAAAAATCCGCACCTACAACTTCAAGGAGAATCGCGTCACCGATCACCGCATCAACCTGACGAACTACAGCCTTGACGCAGTCTTGGCGGGCGACCTCGACCCGTACGTCGACGCGCTGCTCGCGGACAAGCGAGCTCGCCAACTGGCTGAGAGTGACGGACGTTAAACCAAATCTCGTCGCCGAGCTCGTTCATGGCGGGCTCGACGCGCGCGAGGCACGTTGGCTCGTCGAGGAGTTCGTCGCAGACGAGGGACTCGACGACCTCTCGATGCTGCATGCCGCTGCCCAACGCCGCCGAGATGGCGAGCCAATCCAATACGTGATCGGGCACTGGCCGTTTCGGTCCTTGGACCTCGATGTCGATCCTCGGGTCCTCATTCCACGACCCGAGAGCGAAGAACTTGTTGGTGTGGCCCTGAGCGAACTGGCCAAGGGCGACGTGCGGGCACCCATGATCATGGATCTCGGGTGTGGGTCGGGAGCAATTGGCCTGGCGCTGATCAGCGAACTCGCAGAACGTGGTGTTGCGGCCACGCTGATAGCGGTCGACGAGACAAATGACGCGCTGAGCGTGGCCCGAGACAACGCCATCAAACATGAACTGCACGCTGTCTCATTTGTGCGGTCGTCATGGTTTGAAAATCTCGACGAGACCTTGCGAGGTCGAGTTGATCTCATTGTGGCGAACCCACCATATGTTGGTGCTCTGGAATTCGAGAGCCTTGAAGATGTGCTGCGCCACGAACCGCGCAGCGCCATCGTGGCGCCGGACGCGCACGGCGTCGTCGGATTCGCGGATCTCGAAGTGATCATTTCCGGCTCGCTTGATTGGTTGAGTCCCCAGGGCATGTTGATCTGCGAACACTCAAACGTGCATCGCTCCGCGGTGCTCGACGCCGCGACGGGGGCTGGCTTTAGCAGCGTGGACGACGTGGAGGATATGGCCGGCCACCCACGCATTTTGGTGGCGCGACGAACGTGACGAGGGTGCTCGAAGTTGACGGCGCGCTCGACGCCTTGGCAACGGGTGGCGTCGTTGGTGTGCCGACGGACACGGTCTACGGACTGGCCGCTTCACTCGTGCATCCGCTCGCGGTGGCTGCGCTGTTTACGTTGAAAGGTCGCCCCACAACTGTGGCGCTACCCGTACTGGTCAGTTCCATAGGCCAAATCGAAGAACTAGGTGTCACATGGACGCGTAGAGCTCGTGTACTCAGTGACGCGTTCTGGCCGGGCGCACTGACGGTCGTCGTCGCGGTTCCCTCGACGTTGTCGACTTTGGTCGGTAGTTCAAACGACACGGTGGGCTTTCGCTGTCCCGACGATGAGCTGTTACTTAAATTGCTGGAGCGGAGTGGCCCCTTGGCGCTCACTAGCGCAAACACGCACGGGAAACGGCCGTGCGAA
This sequence comes from Acidimicrobiales bacterium, assembly GCA_049519675.1. Taxonomy (GTDB): domain Bacteria; phylum Actinomycetota; class Acidimicrobiia; order Acidimicrobiales; family RAAP-2; genus RAAP-2. The sequence goes on from JBEKQN010000005.1 coordinate 21,161, forward strand.
AGTGCGGCACAACTTCTCGAGGCCTTCGGGGGTCGAAACGAACTGAACGGCGTGGTTGACGGCGGGCGTCGCACGGGTGACGTCTCGACCGTCGTGGATATTTCGCAGCCGGAATGGCGAATAGCACGCCAAGGCGCGACGAGCGCGGCGGCCCTCTCGGTACTACTCGACTAGCGGCGCCGTCGGACGATAAGGTCGATTTTCGACGTTATCAATCTGGAGGTTGCTCATGGCCGAAGTTGAAGTGGCGAGATCAGCGATATTTGCCTACGCCGATCAGTACGTGAATGAACGTGCCGTGCTTGACCCAATCTTTGGCACCGACATTGGCATGCACGAGGTGGATCATCTGCTCACGGATTTTTCTTCCGGTCAGGCGCATCGGAATCTGGCCCATACGCAGGCCGCGCTCGATCACATAAACGAACTCGAGCCCGCAGACGATCTTGACCGCATTGCTCGCACCGTCATGATTGAACGCCTGGAGAGTCAAGTCGAGCTAGAGCGAAGCGGTGAGGACCGACGGACCTGGGGAGTCATTCATTCTCCGCTCTCGTACGTTCGCCAGGCATTTGAACTCATGGATGCCACGAGTGCGCCACACGCTGAGGTGATTCGTCTCCGATTGCTACAGGTACGCGTGTCGCTCAAGAGCTGGCAGAGCGGTCTTTATGATTCGGTGCCCGGGGGGATGCTTCCGTCGCGTCGACACGTTCTGGGTGTTGCCCAACAGGCTCACACGTACTCGGAGGGAGCGTATTCTTCCTTCGCGCGCGAGGTGGCTCAGTCCACCGGTGTCGATTTTGAGAGTTCGGGTTTGTCGGACGCCGCGGCCGATGCCGACGCCGCGTGCGGCGAGTTCGCCGAGTGGCTAAAGACGACACTTGCGCCGCTGACCCATGAGGATGATCGGTGTGGCCTGGAACGATACAAGCGGTGGTATCGCAACTGGAACGGATCCGATCTTGACGTCGAGGACCTCTACGCGTGGGGATGGCAGGATCTGCAACGCATCAAGAATCGGATGTGGGAACTAGCGAGTCAATTGGCTCCTGACGCGACCACGCTGCTGGGCGTGGCCGAGGTCCTCGACCATGACGAATCGCGGGCCATCAACGGCGTGGACGCGCTCTTGGAGAAACTCGACACGTTCACCAAGGCAACAGTCGATTCACTGGATGGTGCGCAGTTCGACATCGATCCGCGAATCCGTCGCTGTGAGGTGCGAGTGGCGCCAGAAGGTTCGGCGGCAGCGCCCTATTACATTGGCCCGAGCGAGGACCTCACGCGTGCGGGTACAACCTGGTTTCCGACGCTCGGAGAGACACGATTCTCGTGGTGGCGTTACCCATCGATGTGGTATCACGAAGCAGTTCCGGGCCACCATCTTCAAGTGGCGACCGTCACCCTTTTGTCCGATCGCCTGTCACGCTTTCACCGACTCGACGGGTGGACGAGTGGTTACGGCGAGGGCTGGGCTCTCTACGCCGAGCGTCTCATGGATGAACTCGGCGGCTACGGCGACCCGGGCGACGAATTGGGTCATTTGTCAGCCCAGGCACTTCGCGCCGCGCGCATCGTGGTTGACCTGGGACTGCACATGGGTCTTTCAGCACCAGACGATCTCGGCGTATTGGGCGAACTGGGCGACTGCTCAGGACAGACGTGGACTGCCGAGATGGCCGTGGCGCTATTAGAAGAGTGGGCGTTGGAGCCGCACGATTTTGCGGTCTCAGAAGTCGATCGCTACTTGAGCTTGCCGGCCCAAGCGACCTCCTACAAGGTGGGCGAACGCGTGTGGCTGGAGATTCGTGAATCGGCTCGCCAGCGCTTTGGAGAGCAGTTCGATCTCAAGAAGTTCCACGCACACTCACTGGCACTCGGTCCAATGGGTTTAGATCCACTGCGTGTCGAGATGGCGACGTGGGACGGTAACTGACCAGAGAGGCTGTTCGTTGCGGTCGGTTATCAGTAATAATTATGAAGTGCCGCGCCTCGTTGCTCCGGATATAGCTCAGGGTTCACTTCGCTCGTTTCAACAACCAACTATTGAAGTCAGCGACACGCTGCAGCTTCGAACGTGGACGATCAAAGATGTGCCCGCGGTGATGGCTGCCTACGTGGATCCCGACATACGCCATTGGCATCCGCGTTCCCTTGATGAAAACGAAGCGGCGGGGGTCATAGCGGATTGGTGTAGTAGATGGGAAAGAGAAGTGGGCGCCGATTGGGCAATCATCAGCATTTCGGATGGAGCGGTGCTGGGCCGGATTGCTGTTCGGGAAATCAATCTTGAGGAAGGGCATGGGGAATTTTCCTATTGGGTTTTGCCCAACGCGCGAGGTCGCGGAGTCGCTGGTCTTGCGGTTGAAACTGTTAGCGCGTGGGCATTCGAAGAAATTGGTTTTCACCGGCTGGAGTTGCGCCACGCAGTTCATAACTTGCCGTCCTGTCGCGTTGCCGCAAAGTCTCATTTCGAGTTAGAGGGGACTCTGCGCAGCGTGTTTTTGCTGGCCGACGGTTGGCACGACGCTCACCTACACGCAAGAATTAATCCGAAGGAAAATGTCCTCGTGTGAATTCCCAGTCCGGAGTAACTACTTTTCTTGGTCGACCTTGATACTGCTCACCCAGGAGGCGGGCCGCTTTTCTAAGTAGGCGGTCATTCCTTCGTGCGCCTCTTCGCTCGCGAACAGTTCGTTGGACAATTGCGCCATCCTGGCGAAGGCTTCGCTGTGCGAATGCGACGTTGCTTGCAGGGCAAGTTGCTTGGCGACGGCAATCGCGTGCGGTTCGCCCGCAAGCAGATCGTTGACGATCTCATTGATAGTCGTGTCGAGATTTTCGAGTGGCACGGCTTGATTAATTAGTCCCATACGCACTGCTTCATCGGCGGCGAAGCGATTGCCTCGTAAGAACGACGACTGAGCATCGGCTTGGCGCATCTTGGGTAGGCATACCACCGAAATCGTTGCCGGTACCACGCCGACGCGAACCTCGGTGAAACCGAACATCGCGGTGTCAATGGCGACGGAGATGTCCATCACGGCCGCCAGTCCAACACCGCCCGCGACGCAGTGGCCCGCGATGCGACCAACGAAGGGTTTGAAGGAATTTTGTATTCGCTGGAAGAGCTCCGCCAAGTTCACTGCACTCGTGTCTCCCTCGTCCAGGTCCCTGTTTGAACGTTCCGCGAGGTTGGCGCCCGCGCAGAAAACATTGCCCGCATTGGTCACTATCGCCACGCGGATGTCGGGATTTTCGTCGACCTCGTCGATTGCTCCGACGAGTTGTTGGAGCAGTTGGCGGCTAAGGGTATTTCGTCCCTCGACGTCGCTCAGGGTGATGGTCATCACGCCGTTTGAAGTTTCAGTTGTGACCACGTCCATTAGGAACTCCTTGCTTGAGGGCCGTTACTGGCCGCGCCGGCGAAGGCTTGAGCCCGCAGCAACCAGTGACGCCCGAGATCACCCGTTGCTAACGACGTCTCGTCGACGTGACGACGCTGGGTTACCACGAGGCAGAACTCATGTGCTGAGCCGCGCACAAAGTCGACCGCACTTTCGTTGCCCCAGATCCACCGGGCGCCCGTTGTACTCACCAGGTCCACGAGAATCTCGCCGTCCGGGGGCTCTTCGCCGCGCACGATGTAGGACCACTTCCTCGTCATGAATCCCAGACGGGCAATGTGTTGGAGGCGGTCGGTAGAACTATGGCTCACTCCGAGCGCGTCCGCCACGTCAATACCGTGAGCCCAGGTCTCCATCAGACGAGCCGTCAAAAACGAGACCGCACCCATTGAAGGTCCGTACCACTCAACTCGGTCGCCTTCGTGCAGCGACTTCGACGCCTCGAGCAACGTCATTCGATTGTGGCGCCATGACGCCAACTGTCGCGCTGGTGCGAGTGAACGAAACGCGCCGAGGGTGTACTCGTCAACCCCGCGCGCCACTGCGCCTTCGTAAAGTTCGCGGGTCCGCTCGGCGAATCCAGCGGGGTCCGAAATGGCGGCCGCGGCGGCACCGTCAAAGTAGGTGAGGTGACCAATCTGATCGGCGACACTCCATCCCGGGCTGGGCGTCGCCAGTTGGAACTGTACATCAGTGATGAGGGCCACCATGTCGTCAAGCGCCTGCTGTTCGTCGGCGAGATCGCTACGGACGCCATCGAGTTTGGCGTCATTCTCGGCGTGGTGCACGACGTTGCTCACGACGAGGCGAGGAGTGATGTCGGGATGTCCACAACTCGGCTGCGCAGCCATTCGCCCAGTCCCTTGGCCTGGGCGTCCTGTCGCGTGGAGGCGGCCACGCCTTCTTCAAGTAATCCGTGCAGCACGAAGTTGAGCGAGCGCAGTTTCGGTAGTCGATAACGGTCGATTTTGAGTGCCTGGGCTTCGGGAAGCAGACGGCGAATCTCCTCGACGCTCAAGAAGCTGTCGAGCCAGGCCCAGGATTCGTCGTTGCGCGCAAATATTCCGACGTTGGCGTTGCCGCCTTTATCGCCGGAGCGTGCGCCAAAGAGTGTGCCGAGCGGTACTGCCGCAGTGGGACCAACCGGCTCGCGTGGCGAAGGGTGATCGTCGACCGATATGTCGACCTCGCCCCGTGGCGCGACGGAGTCGACGATGGTTTTCTCGCCGGAGAGTACCACCACGTATTGAGGGACCAATTCGGCCGGGACGAGGGCCGGTCGGTAGACGCCGTAGGGAATGGCCGCGGACGTGGTCGAGCCGACATTGAAGAATCCCGGCGTCGACGAGAGCGCGATCTCGATGGCGGCGTTGGCCATGGCCCGACCAACTTTTTCCTCGTCGTGGTCTTTCAGCGTGATGTGCCACAGCGCCACAGCTTCTTCGTTGGTCGAAGGGTTCGGCTTGTCAGAGCGCACGACCTTGGTGGTGACGCTGTCGAAGTCATCCCGGGCGTGCGGAGATGCGAGCCAGAACGCCTCGTCGACCAGTTTCGCCTTCGCCTCGATGTCGAGGCCCGTGAGGGCGATATTGAGATCCTTGCGGTAGCCACCGACTTCGTTCATCGCGACTTTGAGGGTTGGCGGTGGTGGCTCGCCCTTAACGCCGCTGATCCGTACCCGGTCGGTGGCGACCTGCTCCAGTTGAATTGTGTCGAAACGCGCTGAGACGTCCGGACCCAAATACGAGGGGCTCGCAATCTCGTAGAGCAACTGCGAGGTGACCGTGCCAATTGACACTTCTCCGCCGGTGTTGTCGTGTTTTCCAATGACGGATGATCCATCGGCGGCGATCTCCGCCCAGGGAAAGCCAACGTTCGACATATTGGCGATCTCAGTGAAGAACGAGTAGTTACCACCGCAGGCCTGCGCGCCACATTCAATCACGTGACCCGCAACCACGGCGCCCGCCAACGCGTCCCAGTTGTCCCGGCTCCAACCGTGATGCCATGCCGCTGGCCCACAGACGATGGCCGCATCCGTCACCCGGCCAGTAATGACGATGTCAGCGCCCAGTCTCAGCGCTTCAACAATGCCGAAGCAACCCAGGTAGGCGTTGGCAGTCAGGAAGCGAGTGATGTCGCCAACCGGCTCACCAGTGTCGAGGTGCGCGAAGTCGACGCCGAAGTCCAGCAACTCTTCGAGTCGGGGCATGAGGTTGTCACCGTTGACGTAGGCAATGCTAGGCGAGAGGCCGAGCTTGGCCGCGACCTCGCCGACGGCCTGCGCGCAGTGATCGGGGTCGAGTCCGCCCGCGTTGGACACCACTTTGATGCCCCGGTCCAGGCAGGTGCCCATCACCTGTTCCATCTGCGTGACGAAGCTACGGGCGTAGCCGCCGCCCGCGTGCTTGGCCTGCGTCCTCGCCAAGATCAACATGGTCAACTCGGCCAGCCAGTCGCCAGTGAGGACGTCGATCGGTCCTCCCTCGACCATCTCTCTCGCCGCGGAAAGTCGGTCGCCGTAAAAGCCCGAACAGTTAGCAATTCGCAGCGGTTGCGTCATGGTCATCTGTCCTCTTCGTCGTGGTGGTCGTCACTCTCGAGAGTGAGCAGCACCGCACCATTGTCGACTTGCTGGCCCGTCGTGACAAAGATGGCGGCCACTGTCCCCGTCGTCGGTGCACTGATGACGTGTTCCATCTTCATGGCCTCCATGACCACCAGCGTTTCTCCGGCGTCGACGTGCTGTCCGAGCGTTACGCGTACGTCAATGATCGCGCCGGGCATCGGTGCGGTGAGACCGCCTAGCGCGACGTCAATACCGGGCACAACGAATCGGGGCACGATGGAAAACGTCGCCGTCCCTCGAATGCATTGCACGTGAAGCTGGTCCTTCGCGCGCGTCACCCGCTGGAGCGCGCGCCGGCCGTTTATCTCGACGTCAATGAAGGTTTCGCTCCACCCGTACACTCGAGCGCGACCCTCTGATCCCACGACGAATGACCCATCGCGGTTGGAACGGTACTCGATCGAGAGGGCCTGGTCGCCCCAACGGAGCGCCGTCTGCTGGGGCGGGAGCCGGGCATTGCGCCAACCGCTCGGCACGTTAGAGAGCACGTTCGCGTGTGCCCGATTCTCTCCTTGCAACCAGAGGGCGCCCGCCGCGCTGGCCCAGAAAAGTTCGTCATCGCTGAGTACCAGATCGCGGTCCGGCGCGTAGCGATCGATGAAATCGGTCGTGGTGTCGCCGGAAAGGAATCCCGGGTGACGCAACGTCGCGACGAGAAAATCGCGATTGGTCGTGACGCCGCCCAGATGGAGTCGCTCGAGGGCCAGCGCCAGCACTGCGGCGGCTTCTTCACGTGTCGGCGCGTACGCGATGACCTTGGCGAGCAGGGGATCAAATTCTGTCGTGACCGTCGATGATTCGTCGACACCGCACTCCCAACGAACTTGAGGGGTGCCTGATGCTTCAAAGGCCACCAAGGTACCCGTCGCGGGCAGGAACCCGGCACTCGGATCTTCCGCGCAGAGCCGCACCTCAATGGCGTGACCGTCAAACAACACGTCGTCTTGGTCGAAGCCCAACGGCTCGCCGTCGGCGATGCGGATCTGTTCGCGCACCAGGTCAATTCCGGTAACTTCCTCGCTGACCGGATGTTCGACCTGGAGGCGTGTATTGACCTCGAGGAAAAAGAAATCGCCCGTTTCGTTGTCCAGCAGGAATTCCACCGTGCCCACGGAGTGATAGTCGAGCGAGCGTGCGATATCGAGCGCGGCCGACGTCATTGCTTCTCGCAGGACTTCGTCAACCCGCGGTGAGGGTGACTCCTCGACCAGTTTCTGGTGCCGTCGCTGAATCGAGCATTCGCGCTCGCCGAGGTGCACCAATGCGCCATGGCGATCGCCCAGAATTTGGATCTCGATGTGTCGCGCGGACGCCACGTATCGCTCCAGGAAGATCCGATCGTCGCCAAACCCACTGGAGGCCTCTCGGCGTGCTGCGCCGACGGCGTCGTCGAGCTCGGAGGCGTTGGTTACGATTCTCATCCCTTTGCCGCCGCCACCCCCGACGGCCTTGACCATCAAAGGGTAGCCAATCGTGTCGGCGTCACTGACTTGGTTACACGATGGCAGCGTCGCCACACCTGCGGCGCGCGCCACGTCCTTGGCGGCCAGTTTGTCGCCCATGGCGGCGATCACGTCCGGTGACGGTCCGACCCAGATAAGACCGGCCGCTTCCACGCTCTTGGCAAACGCCGCGTTTTCCGAGAGGAATCCGTAACCGGGATGAATTGCCTGCGCGCCGCTGCGCGCGGCTACACCCAGTAGCGCTGCCCCGTCGAGGTAGCTCGTCTCAAGGAGAATCGATTCGTCGCATTCACTGACGAACGGGGCCGACGAGTCGGCAGCCACGTAGACACCGACGCATCGAATGCCCATGTCGTGGGCGCTTCGAATAATGCGCCGAGCAATCTCGCCCCGATTGGCAATCAGGAGTGTCGAAATGGTCACAGTCGAAAGACCCCGTAACTGGAGGCTCCTTCGACGGCTCTGCTGCGCACGACGGAGAGGCACATTCCCAAGACGGTACGGGTGTCGCGAGGGTCGATAATGCCGTCGTCACTCATGGCGCCCGTCGCAGCGAGTGCCAGTGAACCCTTCTCCTGGCTCGCTTCGACCGCCTCGACGATCTGGCGGTCTTCTTCTTCGTCGAACTCGAGGCCCTTGCGCTCCGCCTGACCCCGTCGAACCTGGGACATGACGCCGGCTATCTGCTTGGGCCCCATCACGGCGATCTTGGCCGTGGGCCACAAGAACGTGAACCGGTTGCCGAAGGCTCGGCCTGACATGCCGTAGGTGCCCGCGCCGTAGGACGATCCGACAATCACCGTGAGGTGGGGCACGTTCGAATTCGCGACGGCGTTGAGCATTTGCGAGCCCTTTTTGATGATGCCGTCCGCCTCGGCCTCTCGTCCAACCATGTAGCCCGTGATGTTCTGGAAGAAGATCAGCGGCACGTCAATCTGATTGCACAGCTGAATAAACTGTCCGGCCTTTTCGGCGGCGTTGGGATAGATCACGCCGTTGTTGCCCAGTATGCCGACGGGGTAGCCATGGATGCTGGCCCATCCGCACACGAGCGTGCTGCCGTAGCGGGCCTTGAACTCTTCGAAGCGTGATCCGTCTACGACGCGAGCGAAGATGTCGCGCACGTCGACGGGCTGGCGTAGGTCGCGGCTCACGATGCCGAGTAACTCTTCGCTGTCATATACCGGTTCGTCGGCGTTGAGCGAGGCGTCTGGTCCTTTTTTCCTCCAGTTGAGATGCGAGACCACCTCGCGACAAAGTCGGATGGCGTCCATCTCGTCTTCCGCGAAGTAGTCGCCGAGGCCAGAAACGTCGGCGTGCAGCTGCGCGCCACCCAACGTTTCGTCATCGGACTCTTCACCGGTCGCCATTTTCACCAGCGGTGGTCCGGCAAGGAAGATCTTGGACTGGTCCTTGACAACAATGTTGTAGTCCGAGAGTCCCGGCTGGTAGGCGCCCCCCGCGGTTGAGGATCCAAAGACCACGCACACGGTGGGCACGCGCATCTTTGAGAGCTCAATGAGGTCGTAAAAGAAGCGCCCGCTCTCGGCGAAATGGCCTGTTTGCATGCGACCGCCGCCCCCGCTGCCCACGCGCAGGTCCGCTCCCGCTGACTCGACGAAGCTGACGTAGGGGATCTGATTATCTCGCGCGATTTCTAACGCGCGCATCCACTTCTTAGCTGAGTAGGCCGTCAACGCACCGCCCAACACCGAGGGGTCATTCGCCATGATGAGGCACTCAGTGCCGGCAATGACGCCGATGCCCACGACCATGCCGCCACCCATTGCGTACTCCGAGTCGTATCCGGCGAGCGCCGAGATTTCCAAGAAGGAGCTGTCTGGATCGAGCACGTTGGCGATGCGTTCTCGAACGGGCAATTTGTTACGCGACCTCATTCGGTCCATTGCCTTTTGGCCGCCGCCGGCCTCGGCCTGGTCAAGCAGGTCATCAATCACGACTAACTGTTCAAGCACGTCCTGCTTGTTCTTCCGGAACTGTTCGGACGTGGTGTCGAGCGTTGAGGCGAGTGGGGGCGCCAGCAAGGTTCGCTTCATGAGCCGATACTAGTTACAGGAGTCATCGAGCAACTCTGACGGATTCGTCTCGATGTCGACATCAACGCGGGGATGGTTTAACCCGTTGATGCCCCGTTAGTTTGTTACTCAAGGCTGTCAGTGAGGATTGGAGATAGTCGTGAGGGTTCGAATCGTCGTCGGTGCGGTGTTATGTCTTGCGGGCCTCGTGTGGATTTTGCAAGGCACGAATCTGCTGCACGGCTCGGGAATGAGCGGCCACGGTGAGTGGGCGGTCTATGGAGCGATCTTGTTCGTAGTCGGTGCGTTGGTGCTGGGATGGGCGTGGCGACTTCGCAACCATCGATCGACCTGAGATCCTGAAGTCACATCACCGGGACGGCAGCGTTGGCTACACGCCCAATTTTTCGACGATTTGGTTGATGATCTCCTGCGGACTCAGTGAGATGTCGACGCGAATCCCCAATTCATCGTCTTGGAGGCCCTTGAGCGTGGCGAACTGCGACGTCAGCAGTGACGCCGGTACACCTGACTTACGAGTAGCAATTCTCTCGCGTATTTGCGCCAACGATCCATCCAGGAACACAAAGAAGACGTCGGGCACATACTCGCGCAGGATGTCGCGATAGGTGCGCTTGAGTGCGGAGCACGCGACCACGGTTCGCATCTCGTCTGACTCCGCTTTTTTCATGCGTTGGCCCACCAGGTGCAGCCACGGCGACCGGTCCACGTCGTCAAGGGGCTGGCCCGCCGCCATTTTCGCAACGCTCTCAGGTGAGTGCAGCCAGTCGGCGTCGATGTACTGACTGCCGAGTCGCAGCGCCAGACCCGACGCGATTGTGGTCTTGCCCGAGCCCGACACTCCCATCACCACGATTGATCGCATGAGGCCAACCTTACGCACGTTGGCGCTGCGCGAAAACTCTTCACCGGTGGCAGCGTGGGCATCGAACTGCGTCGCGAAATGGCGATGGCGAGTGGTGATCGAGCGCTAGGCACCCTGGACCAATGAAGTAGGAAAGGTAGGGTGGAGACGATGCGCGTCGCCCTCGGTTCCGATCACGCGGGCTTCGAATTGAAGGCCGTACTGGCCTCGACGCTGACCCGATGGGGCTACGAAGTGGTGGACCTCGGCACGCGTGACGCATCAACGTCAGTTGACTATCCCGACTTCGGCGAAGCGGTGGGCCGCAGCGTTGCCGCAGGAGACTGTGATGTGGGCGTGGCCGTCTGCGGTTCGGGCATCGGGATTTCCATCGCGGCGAATAAAGTGCCGGGGGTACGCGCGGCCCTGGTACATGACGTCACGTCGGCCCGTCTGGCGCGCGAGCACAATCACGCCAACGTTCTCTGTTTCGGTTCGCGACTAATTGGCGAACTCGTCGCCATCGACGCGCTCGAGGCGTGGCTCAACGCGACGCCCCAGGATCGCCATAGTGGTCGTATTGAAAAACTGCACGCGCTCGACGAGCGACCTACAGAAGAAAGGCAGTTCCAGTGAGCACTTCACCATTTGACGCGTGGATTACCAATGATGACGAGGTGGCGTCGCTGCTGAGCCAAGAGTGGCACCGTCAGACGTCGACCTTGCAACTCATCGCGAGTGAGAACTTTGCGTCGCCCGCGGTGTTGGCGGCTACTGGATCGGTGCTCACGAATAAATACGCCGAGGGGTACCCCGGTCGCCGCTACTACGGGGGAAATCAGATTGTCGATGAAGTAGAAGACCTGGCCCGACGTCGATTGACCGCGCTCTTCGGCGCCGACCACGCCAATGTTCAACCGCACTGCGGGGCGAACGCCAACGTCGCGGTCTACCAGGCACTGCTCAACGCCGGCGACACGATCCTCGCCATGCGCCTCGACCAGGGTGGCCACCTGACTCACGGTTCACCCGCGTCGGTCACGTCGAAGTACTGGCATTTCGTCTCTTATGGCGTGACGCCGCGATCGGACGATCCCGATGCGCCCGGTGAGCACATTGATTTTGACAATGTGCGGGATCTGGCGATACAGCACCGCCCGAAGCTCATTGTCGCGGGCGCCACGGCGTACGCGCGGCTCATTGATCCCGCGCCTTTTCGCGAGATCGCCGATGAGGTTGGCGCGTTGCTGATGTTTGACTCGGCGCACGTGGCCGGGCTCATCGCGGGGGGCTCGCACCCGAACCCCGTGCCCTACGCGGACGTCGTCACGTTCACCACGCACAAGACGCTTCGAGGTCCGCGCGGCGGCGCGATTCTCTGTCGCGAGGAGTACGCCAAGAAAGTTGACATGGCGGTATTTCCCGGTCAACAGGGCGGACCACTCGAGCACGCGATCGCCGCCAAGGCCGTGTCGTTTCGAGAAGCGGCGCAACCGAACTTCTCGGTTTACACCGATCAAGTCGTGAAGAACTCCAAAGCATTTGGTGCGGCACTGGCGGCAGACGGGTTTCGCCTCGTGTCGGGCGGCACCGACAACCACATGGCGGTGCTGGACCTGCGCGACTTCGACGCGGAACTGACGGGCAAGGATGCCCAAGAGGTACTGGACCGTGCTGGCATCACCACGAACCGGAATCAAATTCCCGACGATCCGCGAAGCCCGTTCATCACGTCGGGGTTGCGCGTGGGCACCGCCGCCGAGACAACCGCCGGCATGAAAGAGGCGCAGTTCGTTACCGTCGCCGCACTGATGGCGCGCGCCCTGCGAAGTCGCGGCGACGACGCCGCGATTGCCCAGGTTCGAGCAGAAGTCGCCGAGCTGTGCGGTGTGTTTGATCCGTACGCTGGATTCACGAAGTTGTAAATGGGCAACATCGGCTTCTACGTCATCGTGCTGGTGGTAGGAGCGGTCGTGACGATGGCGGCGGATGTCCCGGCGCGAATCATCTCCGAACGAGTGGGCTATACGGCCCTACCCGATGAACGCAAGGTCCACGAGAAGCTCACGCCCTACGGTGGCGGCGCCGCGATGCTGGTCGGATTCTGCGTGGCGCTCGTGGCGGCCGCCGCCATTCCGCAACTTCGTTCGGTGATCACCTCGTCGCACGAGATGATCGGTGTGTTGCTGGCGGCCGGTGTCATATTCGTCGTTGGCCTGCTCGATGACTTTCGTGACATGAGCGCCCCGGCCAAGGTTGCCGGTCAGGTGCTCGCCGCGTCGATTCTCTATTTCTCGGGTTGCACCATGTACCAACTGAAGCTCCCATTCGCTGGTTTCGTCGTGCTCGGACCATCCATCCTGCCGCTGATCACTGCGGCGTGGGTCATCGCGCTCACGAACGCGATCAACCTCATTGACGGCCTCGACGGACTTGCGGGCGGCATCGTCGCCATTGCCTCGGGCACGTTGTGCATCTACGGGCTTCGCCTCGAAGATATTGGGCTGTTGCCGGTCACGAATGTGGGTCCGCTCATCGCGGCCCTGACCTGTGGCATCTGTCTGGGTTTCCTGCGTGACAATTTTCACCCGGCCAAGCTCTTCATGGGCGACGCCGGCGCACTGATGCTGGGGCTGCTGATGAGCGCCTCAACCATGGTGATAGGGGGGCGCACCCCGCCGGCGAGCGGTGTGACGTTCTTCTTCTTCGCTCCATTGTTCATTCCGGTCTTCATCCTCGGGGTGCCGCTGATTGACGCGGTGTGGGCGTTTGTGCGACGCACCGTGTCGGGTCAGGGGTTTCACACCCCGGACAAGAACCACATCCACCACCGGCTGATGCGACTGGGCCACGGCCAGCGGCGCACCGTGATCATTCTGTGGTTGTGGACCGCGTTGCTCTGTAGCTTCGTGCTCTTCCCGCTCTTTGAACCTCGCTTTAACGTCTTCATTCCCCTCGGCGTGGCGGTGCTCGTGATTGGCCTGTTCTTCTGGTCGAGCCCCCTGTGGATACGTCGGCGCGCCCGGCAAGAGACGTCAAAAGCGTCCGCCAAGAGTTCGTCAACATGAGTGAGGAAAACGAGTCAGATCCTGAAAAGAACCAGGGCAATAAGGTCTCGGACCTGCCGGGCGTGGCCGCTTTTGCCACGATGGGCATCACTATCGCCGTGACCGTCGGAGTCGGAGTATTGCTGGGGATTTGGGCCGACAACGCCTGGGGCGCCGCGCCGCTGTGGTTGGTAATCGGACTAGTATTGGGAACGGTCGCCGCCGTGGTGAGCGTTAAGCAGCAAATCCGGCGTTTCCTCTAGAAACCCTATAGTTCGTGCTCGAAAACCTCCCTACTAACACACTGCCTCGGCTCCTGCGCCGAACCACCTTGTCGGCCATCATTGTTGGATTTGTGGGCTTTGTCGTGGCCATTTTTGTGGCGCCACCACTCGCGGCATTGGGCCTCGTCATTGGCGTGGGACTGGCCATAATCAACTTGCGTTTCCTCGATCGCCAAGCGGCGCGCGTGGAGTTACAGGGTGAGCAGAGTTCCAAAGCAATTCGACGTCAATTGGGCGGGAAAACGGTTGGTCGTCTGGCCGTGATGACGGTGGTGGTCCTGGCGCTCGTGTGGCTGGATGCCCCCCTGGGAATCGGTATTGTGGCAGGGCTTGTGCTTTATCAAATTGTCTTCGTTGCCAACGTCCTGCGCGTGGTGTCGAATCAGGGAGGAATTGAGTGAGGACGCTGTACGCGGCCAAGACCCTTTCGGTGGGCGTGCACCCGACGGTGCACGTTTTCGGCCTCGCTATAGATACCGACATCGTCACTTCGACCCTGCTGGCGATGGTGATCCTGCTCTTCCTAGGTTTTCGCATGCGCGCCAAGGTCACCGATGGCGTACCGGGGAAGCTGCAAGTCATCTGGGAGTTCATTGTTGATCAGGTCAGTGATCTCGCGACGTCGGCCATGGGACCACGAGGCAAGCGCTACGTCCCCATCGGGGTGACACTCTTCTTGTTTATCTTGATCGCCAACTGGATTGGCTTCATCCCTTCCGCACTGCATCCCGGCACTTCAGCGGAGATTCTGCCCGCGCCCACCAGTGACGTGAACCTCCCGCTCGCCATGGCGGTGATGGTGGTTGTCTGGGTGCACATTGAATCATTCCGGGCGAGAGGTTTCCGGGGTTATTTCAAGCACTACACCCAGCCCTTCAAGGCGCTGCTACCGATCAACGTCATTGAAGAGATCACCAAGCCCATCACGCTGACCTTCCGTCTCTTCGGCAACCTGTTCTCCGGTGGCCTCATGATCGCGGTAATGACCACGCTGCTACCGATCTACGTCGTACCGTTCGGCGAGATCATTTGGAAGCCCTTTGACCTGTTCATCGGGGCAATCCAGGCGTACATCTTCATGCTGCTCGCCATCTTGTACTTCAGTTTTGCGACCAGTCATGAAGAAGAACCCGCACCGGCTCTAGAAGTTTCCCACTAAATCCCAACCAGGAGGAATAAGAAAAATGGCAACACAAACACTTGAAGGTGCAATCAGCATCGCCGGCGCGCTTGTCGGTGGCGGGCTCGCCCTTGGCGGCGGCGCCATCGGTGCGGCAATCGGTGACGGTTTGGCCGGTAGCCAGACCATCGCGGCCATTGCCCGCCAGCCCGAGATCGAGAACAAGGCCCGTCAGTACTTCTTCTTGACGGTGGGATTGGTCGAAGCCATGTACTTCATCAACCTCTTGTTCATGGTTGTCTTCGTCTACGTCTTTTCCAAGCAGTAATCCCGCGTTACCGGGCCCATTCGGTAACGAAGTTCGTCCACTAGTGAAAGAAGGTCGTCGATAATGATCGCCGAGTCCATCTTCCTGCTGCCCAACGGCACGTTCATTGTTGAACTGGTCGTCGTCGCGGTCATTTTGTACCTCGTGACCAAGTACATCCTGCCGCCCCTCAACAAGGCCATCGAGAGTCGACAGGAGAAGATTCGTAGTTCGCTCGAACTCGCCGACCAGGCGCGTGCCGAAGCGGCCGCGGCCGACGACGAACGGGCGAAGGTATTGGCCCAAGCCCGTGACCAAGCACGCGAGATTGTGGCCAGCGCGCAGGCCACGGCTGATCAGGTGAAGGCGGAAGCCGGCGGCCGCGGTCAGCAGGAGTACGAACGAATCGTGTCATCGGCCAACGCCGAAGTGGACACCGCGCGCCAGCGCGCCATCGACGAAGCGTCCGCGCGTATCGGCGAACTCGTCTTCGAGTTGGTCGCGACCATCGTCGGCAGAGAAGTTGATCAGAGCGCCCACGAAGAACTCATCCGTGAGGCCGTGGCGGCGCTCAATGCCGAATCAGAAAAGGGAGCGAGCCTCTAATCATGCTCCCCAAGCTCGAAGGATTTGCGGCCGCCCTCCTGGGCTCGCTTAACAAGACCGGGCTCGCCACGGTCGCGGTTGAGTTGCGTTCGCTCGAGCAGACAATTCTGAGCCAGGTTGAACTCCGCGCCGTCCTGACCGACACGTCAATCGCGGGCCACGTACGTGGCGAAATCCTTCGGGACCTGTTGAGCGACAAGGTGGACGCGGCCACGCTTCGCGTGAGCGTCTACGCGGCGAGCGTGGCGCCCGCCCAAGAGGTGCCGCGCGCCATCGACGAACTGGCCGTGGCGGCGAATGTCTTGAGCGAGACCGGAGAGTTCCCACAAGCCAACTTGGGTCACATGGCTGCCCGTCGGCGCGTGAGTGGATTCGCCGATGAGTTGCTCGACGAGATTGAGACCGAAGACTTCGGCGCTATTGAAGAGGAACTCTTTCGCTGGGCGCGCACCATTGAATCGAACCTGGATCTGCGACGGCTCCTGCTCGACCGCGACGCTCCGCTTGCGTCACGTGTGGGAACGGTGGAGCAATTGCTCAAGGGCAAGGTTCACAAGGTCACCCTGTTACTGAGCAAGTACGTCATTGAGGGTGGCCGGCCCCGCGACGTCGTGGGCACGCTGGACTTCCTCGTTGACTTCGTCGCGCGCTCGCGCGACTGGCGAGTGGCGCGCGTCTTCACCGCGCGCGAACTGGACGAGTCGAGCCGCGATCAGCTCGTGGCATCGCTGAGGACACTGACAGGCAAGAACGTGGAACTGCAAGTCGCCGAAGAGCCCGATCTGCTGGGCGGAGTACTGGTCGAAGTCGGCGATCTGCGCCTCGACGCCACCACCCGAGGACGCCTGGGTGCGCTGCACGACGCCGTGGCGTCCAAGCGTCTCTACGAATCTGCAATCAATCGAAATGAATAGGAAAAGGAAGCTGTGATGACAGAGCTCACCATTAGTGCCACCGAGATTACTGACGCGCTGCGCAAGCACGTCACTGAGTTCGACCCCACCGTCGGGGCTGAGCAAGTGGGACGGGTAGTAGAAGTCGGCGACGGCATCGCCCGCGTCTCGGGCCTTCCGGCCGCAAAAGTGAACGAGTTGCTCGAGTTCCAGGATGGGACGCTGGGTCTGGCCATGAACCTCGACGAGGAGACGATCGGCGCGGTCGTGCTCGGCTCGGTTGACAGCATTGAAGAAGAGCAGATCGTGCGCGCCACGGGCCGGATCCTGTCGATGCCCGTGGGCGACGCCCTCCTGGGCCGCGTCGTGAACGCGCTCGGCGAGCCCATCGACGGCAAGGGACCGCTGGTTAACCCCAAGAGTCGGCGCATGGAGGTCCAGGCGCCCGGCATCATTGGCCGCCAGCCCGTGAGCGAGCCCCTGCAGACGGGCATCAAGGCCATCGACGCGATGACCCCGATTGGCCGAGGCCAGCGCGAACTCATCATCGGTGACCGCAAGACGGGCAAGACCACGGTGGTCGTGGACACGATTCTCAACCAAAAGGGCCAGCACGTGAAGTGCATCTACGTGGCGATCGGCCAGAAGAACTCTTCGGTCGCCCAGACGGTCAAGGTCCTCGAGGACTTTGGCGCAATGGAGTACACGGTGGTTGTGGTGGCGTCCGCGGGCGACCCGGCCCCCTTTAAATTCCTCGCCCCGTACGCGGGCTGCGCCATTGGCCAGGAGTGGATGGAGAGCGGCGAGCACGCCCTCGTGGTCTACGACGACCTTTCTAAGCAGGCCGAAGCGTACCGCCAGATTTCGCTGCTGCTTCGTCGTCCACCGGGCCGCGAAGCGTACCCCGGCGACGTCTTCTATCTCCACAGTCGTTTGCTCGAGCGCGCCGCGAAGTTGAGCGACGAACTCGGTGGCGGGTCGCTCACGGCACTGCCCATCATTGAGACCAAGGCCGGCGACATTTCGGCCTACATCCCGACCAACGTCATTTCCATCACCGACGGCCAGGTGTTCCTCGAATCGGACCTCTTCTATTCGGGTGTTCGCCCCGCCATCAACGTTGGCAACTCCGTGTCCCGAGTCGGTGGCGCCGCGCAGATCAAGGCCATGAGGTCCGTCGCGGGAACGCTCAAGATTGACCTGGCCCAGTTCCGTGACCTGGAATCGTTCGCGACCTTCGGTTCCGAACTCGACAAGTCCTCCCAACAGCAGCTCGACCGCGGTTACCGCCTCACCGAACTGCTGAAGCAGGGTCTCAACGCGCCGGTACCCGTCGAAGAGCAGGCGGTCGCGATCTACGCGGGTACCAAGGGCTGGCTCGACACCGTGCCGGTAGAGGACGTGCAGCGCTTTGAATCCGAACTGCTCGTTAATTTCCGCGCCCAGCACGCTGAATTGTTGGAGCACATTCGCACCGAAGGCACCTTGCCCGATGTCGAGAAGCTGGACGCCGCGATGAAGACGTTCCTCGACGGCTTCGCCATCAGCAATTAACTAGCCAGAAAAAGCTCGAGCGAGAAAGGAGGGACCATGGCCGGAGGACAGGAAAGAATCCTGCGTCAACGCATCAAGACGGTGCTCGCCACGCGCAAGATCACCAAGGCCATGGAGCTCATTGCGGCCTCCCAGATCGCGCGGAGTCAGGCCCGCATCATCGCCAATCGTCCCTACCGTCTCGGTATGCAGCGCATCCTCATTGAGGCCGCCTCAGCTGACCCGGCCGCGGCCAAGAAATTGCTCGCCGCGCCCGACAAGGTCGCGACATCCCTGGTACTCGTCATCACCGGCGACCGGGGACTGTCCGGCGCGTACAACGCGTCAGTGATGCGTGCCGGTGAGCGCCTGGTAACGAGCCTGCGCACCGAAGGCACGGACGCCCGTCTCGTGGCCGTGGGCAAGAAGGCCGCGGCGTTCTACCGGTTCAGGGGCATGCCCGTGGAACGCAGCTTCGTGGGCTTCGCTGACCGTCCCACGTTCAGCGACGCGCAATTCATCGCCGCCACGATCGCGGCGCCCTACGTGAACGACGAGGTCCAGCAGATCGTGATGGTCTCGACCCGATTCCATTCCGCGGGCAGCCAGAGCGTGGCGGTCGAACAGCTGTTGCCGCTCGAGATGCCCGAACCCGTCATTGACGATCAGCCCCCCAAGTTGGAGGGCTACACCGAGTTTGAGCCCGAGGTCGCCAAATTGTTGGAGAAGCTCGCGCCGC
>JBEKQN010000006.1:0-37719 GCA_049519675.1 Acidimicrobiales bacterium
TAGCGCTCGCGCTGGAGCGACACGTGCTCGTCATCGCGAAAGGCCGCCGCGACGGCGGCCTGCACCGGCCCGGCGACCATGAAGCCGGCGTGCTGGCGCACGGAACGCAGGAAGGCCACGATCACCTCGTCGCCCGCGTAGAAGCCGGCGCGCACTCCGGCCAGGTTCGAGCGCTTGGAGATCGAGTGCACCGCGAGCACGCCGTCGAACCCGTGCTCGAGAATCGAACGGGGACGCGAGGACCAGGTGAACTCGGCGTAACACTCGTCGCTCGCGACGAGCACGTCGTGGGTGCGACCCCACGAGGCGATGGCGTCTAAGTCGTCGAGCCGCCCCGTCGGGTTCGACGGCGAGTTCGACCACAGCACGAGCGCGCGGGCCCGGTCGTCGGGGCTGATCGACAAGAGGTCGAGCCGGCCGTCGACGACCGCGACGCCGACGGCGCGCAGGCCCGCCAGGGTGGCGCCCATGGCGTAGGTGGGATAGCTGATCTCGGGGTAGAGCACGGTGTCGCGCTCGGGACGGCGCAGGTGCAAGTAGCCGGCCACGGTGCCGACGAACTCCTTGGTGCCCACGCACGCGGCCACCTGATCGCTCGAAAGGGCTACGTCGAAGCGACGCTCGACCCACCCGGCGCAGGCCGAACGGTACTCGGGGGAGCCGGCCGACGACGGGTAGCCGCGCGCGCCCACCGACCGGGCCAGTTCGTCCAACACCAGCTGCGCCGGCGGGTCAACGGGCGTGCCGATCGAGCAGTCGATGGCGCCGCCCTCGTGCTGGTCAGCGATCTTCTTGATGCCGTCGAGTCGTTCGTAGGGGTAGGGCGGCGGGGTGAAACTCACGCCGGGACCCGCCATTCGCTGAACCGGGCCAGGCCGACCGGGTCGAGCACGACCTGCACGACGACGCGCTCGTTGGTGACCGACGTCTCGAGCACCTCCCCCTCGCGGTGGGCCGCGGCCAGCAGGTCACCCCGGTCGAGCGGCAGGTAGAGGGTCACGGCCCGGTCGTTGGTGCGCAACCGTTCGCCGATCGTGGCCAGCACATCGTCGAGGTTCTCCCCCGTGAGGGCCGACACGCTGGTGCTGCCCTCGTTGCGCTTGCTCAGGTCGCGGGCGCGAGAGCCGGGCAGGTCGGCCTTGTTGAAGACGAGTAGCTCGGGCACGTCGTCGGCGCCAATCTCGTGCAGGACCTCGCGCACCGCCGCGATCTGCCCTTCGGCCTCGTCGCTCGACCCGTCGACCACGTGCACTAAAAGGTCGGCCAACTGCACCGACTTGAGCGTGCTCATGAAGGCCTTGACGAGTTCGTGGGGCAAGTTCGAGATGAACCCCACGGTGTCGGTGAAGAGCACTGTTTCACCGCCGGGCAGTTGGCGTTGTCGGGTACGCGGATCCAACGTCGCAAAGAGTCGGTCCTCCACCTCTACGCCGGCGTCGGTCAACGCGTTGAGCATCGATGATTTGCCAGCGTTGGTGTAGCCCACCAACGTGACTTCTCGATGGCGGCCGCGAGCTCGGCCCTGGCGTTGGACACCGCGCGTGCGGTCGATCTGTTTGAGTTCGCTTTGAATACGGTGGATGCGGTGCACCAGTCGACGACGGTCGACCTCGAGCTGCGTCTCGCCGGGTCCGCGGGTGCCAATGCCACCGGCCTGCTGAGAGAGAGATCCGTCGTCGCGACGCAATCGAGGCAGTCGGTACTGCAGCAGGGCCAGTTCCACCTGCGCTTTGCCTTCAGGGGTGCGAGCGTTCTGGGCGAAGATGTCCAGAATCACGGCGGTGCGATCGATAGCCGTGCGGCCCAGGATCTGCTCCAAGTTGCGTTGCTGGGCCGGCGAAAGATTGGGCTCGAAGACCACCGTGTCCGAGTCGACCGCGAGACATATCTCACGCAACTCATCGACCTTGCCCGATCCGAGGAACGTCGCCGGATCCGGTGCGTCACGACGCTGGACAATTCGGGCCACGACGTCAGCTCCCGCGGTGTCGACGAGCAGGGCCAGTTCGTCAAGTTGTCGATCGAGCTCTTCGGAGGTTACGCCCGGGAACAACACGCCGACCAGCACGATCCGCTCGCGGAAGGTGCGATCTATCAGCGTGCTGGGTATATAGGTCAAGCGTCGAGCCACTCCACGTGCGCCACAAACTGCACCGGCCCACTCAGCGTCGCCTGTCCGCGATCAAGCTGAACGCGCAGCGGGCCACCGGGATTGTCCACCACCACGTCGCTGTCACAGATTCCCTCGCGGTGAAATACCGCCGCGACCGCGCACGAACCCGTGCCGCAGGCGAGCGTCCAACCAACGCCGCGTTCAATGACGCTCATGCGCAGGTGGCCCGTGTCGATGACCGACACGAACTCGACATTGGCGCCGCCCTCCAAGCTCGACATCTTGGCCGCGATCGCTTCGCGTTGCACGTCGGGCCATGCGTCATTGTCGATGATCACGACGTGCGGGTTGCCCACGTTGGCGACCCCGAGCGCTCCTTCTATGTTGTGACCAAAGGTGACCTCGCCCATCGACACGCCGCCGTAACCCGCGTCACCATCCATCTCAAGGCTCACGGTGCGAAGTCCCGCGCCGGTTTTCACCTCCAGCGACTCCCAGGTGGCCTTGGTGACCGCGCGCACCGCGGCCGCGAGACAGCGAATGCCATTACCCGACATCTCGGCCACTGAGCCGTCGGCGTTAAAGAGCTCCATGGTCACGGGAGTGCCCAGTCGCGCAACGATGAGGCCGTCGGCGCCTACTCCCGTGGCGCGTTGACAGACCGCGCGGGCTCGCTCAGTGTTCCACCACGCGTCGCCCTCGTCAAGCACGTCCACGAGAAAGTCGTTTCCCGCCCCGTGCCATTTCTGAAGAGATCGCAGCGTCACTACCACTCAGTCTCGCACGAAGCCGTCAGGGCTTCCAAGCACTTCGCCGAGACGCTCACGGGCGAGTCGTGGGTCGTCAAACCATTCAATGCGCGGGTCGCGCTGGAACCACGAACGCTGGCGTCGAGCCAACCGGCGACTCTGCGTGATTGCGTCGCTGACGCACTCATCAAGCGCCGCGTCGTCTTCGACGTGGCGCAGCAGTTCCCGATAGCCAACGGCCTGGCGGGCGGTGCGACTGAGACCGCCCGGAGCGCACGCCAACGTCGCCACCTCGTCGAGCAGGCCCTCATCGAGCCAGGCGTGGAAACGCGCGGCGATGCGCGCATCGAGTTCGTCGAAGTCGCAGCGCAGTCCTACCTGGACCACGCGCACCGGCCCGTAGGTGCGCAGCCCCGCGCCGAAGGACGAGAAGGCGCGGCCACTACCGATCGTCACTTCGAGGGCGCGTACGATTCGCCGGGCGTTGGTTGGCTCCATCCGGCTCGCCGCGAGCGGATCGAGTACGCGCAGCTCTTCGTAGAGCTGCGCCAATTCGTTCTCCGCGCGTAGATCCAACGTCGCGCGCACCTCGGGATACTGCGAGGGAATGTCGAAGTTGTCGAGGATTGCTCGCCCGTAGAGTCCCGTGCCGCCCACGTAGAGCACTGATCCGGCGCGTAGCCAGACGTCCTCGGCGGCGTCGCGAGCGGCGCTCTGGTAGGCGGCGACCGTGAATTCCTCGCTCGGCGCGATGAGGTCGAGCAGGTGGTAGCTGACTTCGCCGCGCTGGGACGGCGTTGGTTTCGCCGTGCCCAGATCCATGCCGCGATAGACCGTCATGGCGTCGACAGCGAGGATCTCGATGTCACCGTCACTCGCGAGCGCCACGTCGTGGGCCAGCACTGACTTGCCTGAAGCCGTGACGCCCACCAATGCAACGGCCATGCCGCCGTGGTTTCTCACGAGAGCAGTAGTGGAATTCGCACTTTGTGACGCGGCGGTCGCACGACCGAAGAGAGTTCACCCAACAGGTGATACGGCGCGCCGTGCAGAACGTCCACCATCGCCAACGATCCGGCGCGCAGGGGCTCGGACGTAACGGGAAAGTGGATCAGCTTGCCCTGTCGCGTTCGTCCCGACAACATCTGCGCGTTACGCCGCGACGGTCCCTCGACGAGCACCTCTTCGCACGTGCCCACTCGCGCTTCGTGCTTCAACAGCGCCGAACGGTCGAGCACGGCCTTGAGTCGCTCAAATCGCGCCTTGATGACGTCATCGTCCACGAAGTGATCGATCATGGTGGCGGCGCGCGTTCCCGGACGCGGCGAGAAAATAAACGTGTAGGCCGAGTCGAATTCAGCGGCGGCCACCACACCCAGGGTCTCGTCGAACTCATCGTCGGTTTCGCCCGGAAAGCCGACAATGATGTCCGTCGTCACGGCCAAGTCCTCGATCGCGGTGCGGGCGTCGCTCAATCGTTCAAGATAACGCTCGACGGTGTAGCCGCGCCTCATTGCGCGCAACACCCGGTTACAACCGGACTGCAGAGGCAGATGCAATTGGTTGCACACGGCGGGCGTTTCGTTCATGGCGGCGATGGTTTCGCGACGCAGGTCCTTGGGGTGAGGGCTGGTGAAGCGGATGCGCTCGACGCCGTCGATGTCACCCAGCGCTCGCAGCAGCTGGGCAAAGAGCGGACCGCGCTTGGTGATGTCGCGTCCGTAGGAGTTCACGTTCTGGCCCAACACGGTGACCTCGCTCACGCCGGACTGGGCCAACATTGTTGCCTCGAGCACGATGTCGTCGAAGGGGCGGCTGATTTCTTCACCGCGCACCGAGGGCACGATGCAGAACGCGCAACTATTGTCACATCCGGTTTGAATGGTGATCCAGGCCGCGAAGTCGAGTTCTCTCACGGCGTAGAGCGCCGGTGCCATGTCGCGATTGGCCTGCGGATCGGGCGCGTCGAGAATTTCCACGATTGGCCCCTCACTGCGCGCGCGCTGCAGCAGCGCCGGCGCGGACGCCAGATTGTGGGTGCCGAAGACGACGTCGACCCAGCCCGCGCGCCGGAGTATCTCACCGCGGTCCTTCTGGGCCATGCATCCGCCCACGGCAATCTGCATCTCGGGCCGCTGCTCCTTGAGGGCCTTTAACTGACCCAGCGCGCTGTAGAGCTTGAGGTCGGCGTTTTCGCGAATGGTGCAGGTATTTAAAATGATGACGTCGGCCTCGTCGTCACTCTCCGCGCGCACCAATCCATCGGCCACCATCAGCCCGGCCAGGCGTTCTGAGTCGTGTTCGTTCATCTGACAGCCAAAGGTGCGGATGGCGAAGGATTTAGGCGTAGCCATGCCCGTAAGCCTACAGAGCCTCTTTTATGTCCTCTTTGGCGGCGTCGTAGGTAACGCCAATGCCCGCGAGCACCACGCAGGCCAGTCCCACCAAGTCCCACGCGGTGACCCGTTCGTGCAGCAGCAACCAGCCAATGAGGAACGCCACGGCCGGATCGAGCGCTAAGAGCACACTCACGATGGAGGGTTTCAGATGCCGCAGCGCCTGCATCTCGAATCCAAATCCCAACACCGTCGCCATGACCCCAACGAGAAGTAGACGCGCGAACAGCGAGGGATGACTCACCAACGTGTGAGTAGCGCCGATGCCAAAGGGGCATGTCAGCAGTGCGGCGAACGCCATGGCGACCGCGAGTCCCTCGAAGCCGTTGGTGTTGCCGCCCACTCGATGCGACGCAAACGTGTAGGTCGCCCAACTAGCGCCCGCCACGCCGGCGAAGAGGGCGCCGATGAGCGTGATGCCGCCTCCGGGACGAGACAGCGCCAATACGCCGAGTCCCGCTAACGCGACGAAGGCAAAGTGTCGCAGGGAACGCTTGGCGAGCGCGGCCACCAGGAACGGGCCCATGTATTCAATGGCGACCGCCGAACCCAACGGTATCCGCGAGATCGCTTGGTAAAACGCTTGATTCATCAACGCCGTCGTCGCGCCCAGCACGAGGGCCCCCAGCCACTGGGCGTGGGACCAGGTTCTTAACTTCGGTCGGGTGAGCAACAGTAGGACAACCGCTCCAAGGAGAAAGCGCCAGGAGCTCGAGGCCGATGGCCCGATGCTGACGAATGCCGGTTTGACAATCGCCGCCGACCACTGGATGGCGGTGGCACCCATGAGCACGAGCAGCGCGCCGCGAAGGGCGTGACCCTGCGACGTTCTTGCGAGTTCGTTCAACGCGTGACGAGTCCGCCTAGATCGGCCCTCAACGTGAGCACCGTTCCCGGAACATCGTTCTTAATTAAGAACTCCTGCGCGGCGTCGGCGACGTCGCTCGCCGTGCTGGGCGTCGCCAGACCCAGCATTGCCGAGCCCGCACCCGACCAGCACGAACCGACAGCACCGGCCTCGAGAAGTCGGTCGAGTAACGGTTGGGCAAATGAGAGCAGCGGCATGCGGTAGGGCTGATGTAGATAGTCATCCATGGCCGAAGGAACAAAATTATGGTGGTCGGCCAACCCCGCAATCAACAGCCCGAGGGCGTTTAGATTCTTGACCGCGTCTTCGAACCTAATCTTCGACGGCAGTACCCGACGGGCCTCTGAGGTGAGCAGTTCCTGTTCGGGCACGACGACCACGAAACGCCACGCCTCGTCAAGCCGTAATGACCTCGCGATGACGCCGTCACGCTCGCTGAAGCTGGCAATGACGAGTCCACCAAACATCGACGCCGCCGCATTCTCCGCGTGCCCGTCGAGCGCGGAGGCAACTGCCAGGGGGTCATCGGCGCCGGCCGCTGCGGCCGCCGCGAGCGCCAATGACGCCGACGAACCGAGCCCTCGCGATAACGGAATATCTGAATTGACGTGCATCTTGAAGTTTTTGTGCCCGAGAATGCTCGCCGCGACCTGGACCGCGAGATGATCCTCGTTGTCGTAAAGTCCCGCGCCGAAGCCCTCACTCGAGATCTCGAACGAATCCGAGAGTTCCAGCGTTACTTCGAGATATAACTCGAGGGCCACCGCGAGTGAATCGAAGCCGGGCCCAAGATTGGCCGAACTGGCGGGGACGCGCGCGTACATCGCTTCAGCGTAGGCGTTGCCATAGCGTCAGCGGTGCAGCGTCGCCATTGGCAACCAGCGCCAGGCGGTGCGTCGTCGTCGCGTGCACGCTCAACCAACCAACGATTTCACCGCGATGGACGGCGCGAGAAAAATGCCGCATCCGCACGCTGACGTGCAGCGAGCGCTGGCGGTGCGACCAGGAGATCCGGGTCGTGGCCGCCACGCCAAAGGAGGTTCTGCGCGATCCCCAGCCAATGGTGCCCAGTGAGGTCGTGGCACGGAACACGTGCACGTGAGGGACCTCCACCGCGCGCGCCGAGTTCGCCAGTGCCAATGCTGCGGCACCGGCCGGGCCCAGCAGGTCACCGCCCTCTTGACCGAGTACTACCGCGTAGAGGGTCCTCGTCTTCGCGCCCAATTTAAAGGTCATGGCCATGACGTCACAGCCCCCCGCCGCCTGGGTTCGACCCGATTTCACGCCAATAACGTTGTTCGTGCCCACGTCGGGAGTGAACGAATCGACCGTTCCCGCGTCGGGCAACGTGACGCGGGGCTGATCGACGATGGATCGCACCAGCGGGGACTTCATGAGCAAGACCGCTAACCGCGCCTGGTCGAGCGCGGTCGATACCGAGTCGGGGTCAAAGCCCGAGACGTCCGCGTAGGTTGTGCCGGTAAGCCCCAGCGACGCGGCGGTCTGATTCATTATCGCGACGAATGCGGTTGTGCTGCCCGCGACCATGTTGGCCAAGAGCACCGCGTAGTTGCTCGCCGAATGCACGAGTAGACCGTTGAGCAAATCGCTCTCGCACAGGCTCTCGCCCGCGTAGACCACGACGCTCGACTGGTCCTCTTGGTAGAGCGACTCGTAGCTCGCGACGTCGTCCGCACTCACGGTGATGCACGGACCTGTCTGGCCAATCAACAGCGGGTCCTTCTTCAGCACGACGTAGGCCGTCATCATCTTGGTCAGGCTCGCGATCGGCACCACCCGGTTATTCCAACTTCTTTCGACCCCCAAGGTCGGAATGACGAGCGCGGCACTGCCCAGTGAGGGCCAGACCAACGACGACGCGCCCGTCGACGTCGCGACAATCGGTGCCACGGTCAACTTCACAGTGGCGCTCGGGTGCAGCAGTGGCACCTGCATGCCGACGATCAATCCCGCGGCGACGACGGCACCGACGACCAGGGCGAAGAAACGGGCAAAAAGTCCGCGCAGAGCGGGGCGGCGAGGTCTGCGCTGACGGGTCACTGGTTACAGCGAAGTCTGTTCGTCGTACTCTTCACGAGTCATCAACACCCGGCGGGCTTTAGAACCGTCACCGGCAGCCACGATGCCCTCTTCTTCGAGTTGGTCCATGATCCTGCCGGCTCTCGCGAAACCCACGCGCAATTTGCGCTGCAGCATCGACGTCGAGCCCTGCTGATATTGCAGCACCAAATCCCGTGCTTGGTGCAGCACCTCGTCGTCATCGCTACTCGCCGACGCATCCGAGCGGCTCGCCGGAATGTCCAGGGCCACCACTGTCTCTTGGCGTCCGCCCTGGGCGCGCCAGAATTCCACGACGCGGCGGACCTCTTCTTCGGAGACCCACGGCGACTGCAGGCGCCGCGCGATGTTGCTCGAGGCGGTCACCAATAACATGTCGCCCTTGCCGATGAGCCGCTCGGCGCCCGCCTGGTCCAGGATGACGCGGCTATCGGCCAGCGACGAGACTGCGAAGGCCATGCGACTGGGCACATTGGCCTTGATGACGCCCGTGATGACGTCGACGCTCGGTCGCTGGGTCGCGAGCACCAAATGGATCCCGACGGCTCGGGCCATCTGGGCAATGCGCACCACCGACTCTTCAACGTCACGGGCCGCGACCATCATGAGGTCGTTGAGCTCGTCAACGACAATGACGATGTACGGCAACTCCTCGGGACCGGGCAACTCTTCGACGTCCGACGCCAAGCCCGTGGTGCGCTCGAACACTTCGGCGATCACCTCGCGATCGCTGGGCTCTGGAATGAGTTCACCGTCGTCGATCATCTGCTGGTAACTGGTGATGTCGCGCGCGCCGCTTTCGGCCAGTAGGTCGTAGCGTCGTTCCATCTCCTTGACCGCCCAAGCCAGCATCCCCGCGGCCTTCTTGGGGTCGACCACGACGGGCGCAATGAGGTGGGGCAGGTCGTTGTACTGACCCATCTCCACACGCTTGGGGTCGACCAGTACGAGGCGAACCTGGTCCGGGGTCGAGCGCATTATCAGCGAGGTGACGATGGAGTTGATGCAGGAACTCTTGCCCGCGCCGGTGGCGCCCGAGATCAGTATGTGCGGCATCTCGCCCAAATTCATCACCACTGTTCGGCCCGCGATGTCGCGACCGATCGGCACGTCGAGCGGATGGGTCGCGGCAACTGCTTCGTCCGACGCCAATAGGTCGCCCAGCGCCACCAGGGTGCGCTGGCGATTGGGTACCTCAACGCCAATCGCCGAGCGACCCGGAATGGGCGCCAGGATTCGCACGTCCGGCGAGGCCATGGCGTAGGCAATGTCCTTATTGAGCGACGTCACGCTCGACACCTTGACGCCGGCGCCCAGTTCCAGTTCGAAACGCGTGACGGTGGGTCCCACGGTGTAGCCAACCAGCGTGGTCTCGACCCCGTGGGCGGCGAGCGCCTCGACGAGTTGGGCGCCGGCGGCCACGATGGCGCTGCGATCCTGCTTTTGGTCCTTGGTGCGCACCAGCATCGTGAGCGGTGGCAGTTCCCACTCGCTTTCCATTACTGGTTGCGCGCGAGGTTTCGGTGGCGCCGGGCGGGCGGGCGGCGGCGGAAGATCTTCTTGCTCGTATTCGGGCTCGGTCTCGTCGGCCAACTCTTCTTCGTATTCGAAATCGTCGGGTTCAACCTCGTACTCTTCGTCGCCGCCGAGGTCCTCGACCTCGGTTTCTTCGTCGTCCCCTTCTTCGGCGAACTTCTCGCGCGACGTCCACCACCTTGCGAATCGTCCACCAATGCCGCGCAGCAATGTCCCGGTGCCACTCGCCAACGCGCGCAAACCAACGCCCGTCGTAATGATGAGCGCCACGACCAAGAGCGCGAGCAGGATGACGAGCGCGCCCGCCACCCCCACCGTTCGGTGGAGCCCACCGCCGACCAATACGCCAAGCCATCCGCCTCCGTGGGCCAGCGCCTTCACGCCAGCGTTGAGGTGCGGGCGACCGCCGCCCAGATGACCCAGCCCGCACACGCTGATCATGCCGAGCGCCACTCCCCAGCCGAGACGGGCCCGCTCGACTTCGATCTTGCCCCAGATGAGCGCGATGCCCAGGGCGAGCAGCACGAGCGGTAAGGCGAAACGGCCGACCCCGAAGGTAAGCGCCAGTGCCCGTGAGACCTGGTGGCCCACGGGGCCCAAGGCTCCCGCCTCGGCGAGCAGTGCGAAGAGGCCCACCACGACCATCACCACGATCCAAATGTCGCGCTCGTGGCGCTGCCAGAGCGTGGGGCTGTCCGACGAGGCGCGCGAGCGCTTGGCCGTCTTTTTAACCGGCTTTTTCTTGTGTCGTGCCTGTACCACCACCATCCAACTTACCGAACGTGGGTTCGTAATCGGTGCCACCAGTTCTAGGCTGCTCTCGTGACAACAAGCCCTCACAGTTCATCCGTTGACCTGGCCCAGCGTCTGGGCACGAACGCCCACGTGTGCGAAGTGGTCAAAAACGACGCCCTCAGCACCTCACTGCGCGAAATAGTCCTGCGGGGCAGTGCCGAGGAGCTGTGCGGCGTGCCCGGCAATGACGTCATGATTCGCCTGGGCGATGGGTCGGGTTCTTTCACCCGTCGCCGCTACAGCGTTCGCAGCGTTGACGCCGAGCTCGACCAGTTCACCTTGTGGATTTGCACGACGCACGACGGGTTGGGCAGCCAGTGGGCCCAATCGACCGCCCCCGGCGACGCCGTCGACGTCGTGGGTCCGCGCGGCAAGATTCCTCTCGACCCGAACGCCGATTGGCACCTCTTCATGGGCGACGTCACGGGCTTCAGCGCCTTCTATCGGATGGCCCAGAGCATCGTCGCGCCTGGAAAAGCCACCTTCATCATTGAGATCGATCACGACGACGACACACCCAGCGCGCGCTTCGCCGACGGCGTCGTCGTGTCGGCCGTCTTTGTCAATCGTTCGGGGAGGAGCCGCACCGATCCCTCCGGTCTACTGAGCGGTCTCGGGGCCTTCGCCCTTCCGCCCGGTGAGGGCCACGCCTATCTCTTTGGCGAATTCTCGTTAATGAACGTGTTGCGCACCGCGTTGCTCGACCGCGGACTCAGCGACGAGCAAATTAGTCGCAAGGCGTACTGGCGCGTGGGCCGACGTAACGCCGACAACGGTGAGCCAGAAAAGGACCGGGCCTAGAGGACGACGACCGCCGGCAACAGCACCGGTTGGCGTCGGAATTTCTGTCCCAGTAGTCGACCCGCGGCGCGCTGGGCCACCTTATTCAGTGACGCTTCGTCGTGGTCGCCCTCGCGCAAGGCCGTTTCCAGCGCCTCGCGAACGTTGACGGTCACGGTCTCGAGCAGGGTGCGATCGTGCTCGCCATCGAACCACCCGCGCGTGGTGATACGCACCGGCTGGATGATGGTGCCGCGATCCTTGTCAATGCCGGCCGAAATCTGCAGGACCCCGAAGGCCGCGAGCATCCGGCGCTCTTCGAGCGGGCGTTCGTCCAGGTCACCGGCGCTGCCGTCGATGTAGTGGAATCCGGCCGGCACCTGTCCCGATCGTTTGATCCCGGTCGCCGTCACCTCCACCTGGTCGCCGTCCTCACAGATCAACACGTGGGCGTTGGTCAGTCCCATCGAGAGCGCGAGGTCGGCGTGGTGGACCATGTGGCGATACTCACCGTGCACCGGAACAAAGTTGCGCGGACGTACCAGCTGATGAAAGGTCCGCAGTTCTCCCTGTCGGGCGTGGCCCGATGCGTGCACCGGCTCGTGTTCGGAGTGGATGACCTCGGTGCCGGCTCGGTGCAGGTCATCGATCACGCGCCCGACGGACCATTCGTTGCCCGGAATTGGGTGCGAACTGAGAATCACCGTGTCATCGGCGCCGACCTTGAGATAGCGCGCGTCGCCCCGCGACAACTTCGAGAGTGCCGCGAGCGGCTCGCCCTGACTGCCGGTGCAGATGACGCACACCTCGCCGGGGGCGAATCGGTCGATGTTCTCGATGTCGATGAAGTCGGCGTTACCCACGTGCAACTGGTTGAGTTTCCGTGCGAGCTTGACGTTGGACTCCATCGAGCGACCCATCAGGGCGATCTTGCGATTCTGCTCTAACGCCACGTCGATGATCTGTTGGACGCGGTGGATATGGCTCGCAAAGCAGGCCACCACCATGCGCCGCTGGGGACGTTCAAGGAACAGGCGTCGCAGTGCTCCCCCCACCGAACGTTCCGACGCGGTAAAGCCCGGTTCTTCGGCATTCGTTGAATCGCACAACAGCAGGGCGACACCCTCATCGCCAATCGCCGCCAACCGAGAGATGTCGGTGCGACGTCCGTCGATCGGCGTGAGGTCGAGCTTGAAGTCGCCCGAGTGCACCACGATGCCGACCTTGGTGTGGAAGGCCAATGCGTGCGCGCTCGGCACCGAGTGGGTTACGGGAATGAACTCAACTTCGAAGGGCCCAATGCGCCGACGCTCGCCGTCGGAAACCTCAATGAAGGTGAGGTCATGGGCGACCTTGGCCTCGGTTAACCGGTGACGGGCGAAGCCCAACGTCAACGCGGCCCCGTAGATGGGCACGTTGATGTCCTTGACGAGGTAACGCAGCGCGCCGGTATGGTCCTCGTGCCCGTGCGTGAGCACGATCGCGTCAACGCGGTCCTTGCGCTCAATGAGCCAGCGAAAGTCCGGCAGGATGAGATCGACGCCGTACATGTTCGGCTCGGGAAACATGAGACCGGTATCGACGATGACGATGCGACCGTCCTGCTCTAGGGCGAGGCAGTTTCGTCCGATCTCGCCCAGACCGCCGAGGAAGGTAACGCGAAAGGAATCCTTAGCCACGTGTGGCCTGCAACGAGGCAACTATCCCGGCCGCCTCGGCGTCGCAGGTTGCGTCACCGGGGCCGAGCGGTAGACGGCACTGTCCCACGGCAAAGCCCAAGGCGCGCAATGCGGACTTGGCCGGGATTGGATTGGGGTAGGTCTCACCGCTTTCCCACTCGCAACTCGGCGCCAAACGTTCGTTAAACTCTCTCGCCTTTTCCCAGTCGCCCTTTTCAACGCATCGCACGAGCGCCGAGAACTCCGGCGCCGCCCAGTGCGCGGCCACCGAGACAATGCCGACTGCGCCAATGGCCATGAAGGGCAGTACCACGCTGTCGTCGCCGCTGTAGAGGTCGAGTTCGTCGCCCAGCACGGCCTTGGTGTGGGCCGCTTCGACCAAATCACACGACGCGTCCTTCATCGCAATGACGTTGACGAGGTTGCGCACGAGATTGATAGTCGTCTCGGACCTGATCTTGCGCCCCGTGCGTATCGGTATGTCATAGAGCATCACCGGCAACCTCGTGCTGTTGGCAATGGCGCTGAAGTGCGCCGTCATGCCCGCCTGGCTCGGTCGCGCGTAGGCCGGCGTGGTCGCGAGCACGCCGGCGACGCCGGTAGCGGCCACGCGACTCGTCAACTCGACGGACTCGGCAGTATTCGACGACGTGGTGCCCGCGAGCACCGGCACGGTAACCGTCTGGGCGACACAGGAAAAGAGGTCCATCTTCTCCTCGTCCGAGAGCGCGCTGCCTTCACCGGTCGATCCGGCAATGACGAGTCCGTCGCACCCCTGTTCGACGAGGAACTTGGCGATCTGGCTGGCAACGTCGAAATTGATCGAACCGTCCGCGGAAAACGGTGTCACCATTGCGGTAAGAACTGTTCCAAAACGTGGCAACGCCATGCCCCAAAGTTAACAGCGATTCGTTCTGGCCAAAGACGCCATCACTACTTGACGAAGGAATCAATTCCGATCGTGAGCCCCGGCGTGGTCCCGACGGCGTTGACCGCCAGCACCACTCCCGGGACAAAGCTCTCTCGATCGAACGAGTCGTGTCGAATAGAAAGCCCCTCGCCCGGAGCGCCAAAGTGAATTTCCTGGTGCGACACAAGACCCGGCAGGCGCAGCGAGTGCACCATCACCCCGTCGCCACCGTCAGCGCCGCGCGCGCCGGCGACGGTGTGATGTGTCGTGGGGTCCAGCATCGGGGCACGTCCGGCGTCACGGCGGGCCTGGGCAATGGCCGATGCGGTACTGAGCGACGTGCCCGACGGGGCGTCAGCCTTGCGATCGTGGTGCAGTTCAATGATCTCGACTCGGTCGAAGTAAGGCGCCGCTTGGACGGCGAAACGTTGCTGGAGCACCATGCCAATGGAGAAATTGGACGCCATGATGATGCCCGTCGCCAGGCTCGCCTTTTCCACTTCGCCACGTTGCGACGCCGACAATCCCGTCGTACCAATGACGAGAGCAACGTGATGCTGCGCGCACCATTGCGCCGACTGAACCACGCTCTCGGCCGTCGAAAAATCCACCACCACGTCAATGGTCGTTGGATCCACACCGGCCAGCGCGGTAGCGAACGCCGCGCCGTAGAGATCACGTGGCTCGCTGAGATCCACCAAGGCAGTCACTTTAAGATCGTCAACGTCCCCGAGCTTTTGCGCCAACATCTGGCCCATGCGCCCGGCGCCGCCCACAATGGCGAGTGATTTCACGTGCGAATCCTACTGGCCCGACGCCGCCGCTTCGTCTCGAAAACGGTCACCGCCACCGCCGCGAGCGCGAGCGTGCTCGCGAGCGACACGATGAGACTCAGTTCAATGTAGGGCGCGTGGTAGTGGAAATGCACGGTCCACTCCCCCTCGGGCACCGTGACTTTTTGAATGAGACCGGAACGATCGACCGGTAGCTGGACCGTGTCGCCGTTGATCTTGTTGAGCGCCGTCGCGCGCCACCCGGGCAGGTACGCCTCGCTGCGTTGGAGCACCACCGGGCCCGTCGCGTTGACGCCGACCCACGTGTCGCCCCAGGTCGCGTTCTTAATGGACGTGATGTGACTCGTGCCGACCGGGCTACCGAGCCAATCGTCGGGCTTCACGTGGGTCGCGGTAAAGACAGAAAACGTATCCACCGTGTGACTGAGATGCCACGATGACGTCGAGAGCGCCAGTTGAAATGGTGTATCGAGGCGAAAACCATGCGAGTCGGGTGCTTCCTGCGTCACCGTGGCGTCATGAATAGAGACGTCGCTGCGCGCGCTCACGACAAACCCTGCCGACTCGACGCCGCCATTAAATGTGAAGGTCATCGCGTTCGTGCCCGTCATCGTCAACGACGCCCCCGCGGCGCCTCCCCTACCAGTGAGCAACTCGAGCGTGACCGGGCCGTTCGCCACGTTGGCGCCGTTCAGTCCGGTGATCGTAACGGTACGCACGTCCAACATCTCGCCGAAGTAGCGGCGCGTAGTGGTGCTGGGTGCGAGTTTCACGCACGTGCTGGAAAGGGGACTGCTCAAACTCGAGCGGTTGCTCAATTGCGTTGCCGAGATCACGAGCGCCGACAGACGCAGCTGAGTGAACGTGCCGTCGGCAAGATGACAGGGGTTGAGTTCCGCCGACGGGTGCGTGCCCGTCGTGTTGTCGTAGATCGTCGAGACCAGCGAACCGTAGCCCTGGACGCTGGGACGTTTGGTGAAGACGTCGAGGTTGTCGAAACCCAGGTCTTCGTATGCCGTCAGATGCACACCGCCCATGTCAACGAAGGCGGTGCGGCCCTGAGTGCCGAGCAGCGCAATCGCGCTCGCCGGCGACGGCTCGGTCGGTCCGTCAAGGCCAATCAGGCCCGACGAACAAAAGAGCAGGAACACGATCACGTCGGCACCCAAAATGACGAGCAGCCAGCGCATTATCTTCACGGAGCGACGTCGCCACCACAGCGCCCCGATTATGGCGAAGGCGATGACGAGGTGCAGCACCAGCGACACGGACAAACTCTTGGCGTACGACGCCAGCGCTGAGGTCACCCCGAAGTGCATGACAAGCGAAGGTCCCCAGCCCAGCATGGCGACGCAGATCGCCACGGTTACGAACACTGGTAAGAGACTCATCCAGCGTGCGCGGCCCTCGAGGCCGGCGCTTGACGTATCGCGCGCCTGCATTCGGTCGAGCCACCAGCCCAGTAGCACCGACGCGGAGAAGTCGGCCACGATGATGTTTCGACTTTGGAGCCGGGTGCTGCCAAAGAGCGGAATGTGATGAAAGAGATGGCCGACCGGAGTAAATGAGCCCCAGGCGGCGAAGAGGCCGACCACGAACAGCACGAAGTAGAGCACGTAATCTCGTTGGGCACCGATCCATCCGCGACGAGTGCATCGTGTAATGAACGCGAACGTCGCGACCAGAGCCAGCAGACCGGCGTAGCCAGTCACTTCGGCCAGGTTGTAATGGGCGAAGAAGCGCGTGCCGATGGTGCCGTTGCCGCCGAACATGTCCTGGACAAACAGCAGCGTCGACCAACGAACCGACAACGATCCCGCGCCAAAGTAGTTGTAGGAAATTGACGAACGTTCCGAGAAGCCAATGAAGGACTCGCCGGGCAGCAACTGCACCAAACCAATTCCCACTCCCCACGCGAGGCCTACGGCCAGGCTCACGACGTAGGCAACTCGCGTGCGCCACGAGTTCAAGAAATACGACGTGCGCACTAACAGCAGCATCGGCACGCACACGAGGCACAGCAGTTCAATGACCGCAATGGCCCGTGGTTCTCCCGTGAGGAACGTGAGTGCCCACAGCAGCGCGAACCACACTGTTGGCCGCCAGGCCACGCGTGCGCACTCGCGCCAGGTCGCGTTGGGTTCAATGGACCGCAAGCGCCGCGACAGTGACAGCAGAATCAGCAGCGTCCAGGGCATGAACGAAAATCCCTGGACCACGCCCAGGTGCACGATTTGGCCAATCATGGCCCCCGTGTAGGTGAAGCTCATCGCGGCGGCCAGTGACGACAGGGTCCGCAGACCGTGCCAGCGAAGCAGGCAGAACATGCCCAGGGCCGCAGTGACGTAGATGGCGATGAGATTGACAATCCAGGCGGCGATGGCCGGGATGAACGCAAAAATCAGGGTGAGCGGATACGCGGAGCCGGCGTTGAGCCCGCCCAGCAAGGGCGTGCCGGAGTTTGAGTAGGGATTGAGCAGCGGCAGGTGGCCACTATCAATCTGGCGTCCGGTCAATACACGCAGCGGAAAGTTTTGAATGAGGTTGTCCGCTTGAATCGCCGGGTGGCCAAACAGCGCCGGCACCACAAAGAGGACAACGGGAGTCGCCACGATCCACCACAGGGCCCAGCGATCGGACCGGCCAAGCGGGCGCCACCACCGTGTGGGCAATGAGAGAGTCGCGGTACTCATTGGCTCCACGCTACGAAAATTGAGCGGCGCCGCGCGACACAGTCACGAGGACTGGGCCGCACGGACGCTATTAGTTAACGGCGACGGGGACGAGGAGGGCGACGTCCACCACCCTCGTCAGCGCTGAACGCGGGACCCTCGGGACCCAAGTCGCCAAATTCGCCCGCCAACTCCGCTTCGAATGCGGCTTCGAATGCCGACGGCTTCGCCGGGGATGGCGCGTGGTCGCGGACCGGTCGGTCGCTTCCGGCGCGGTCGCCACGTTCTGAACGCGGAACGCGATCATCTCGGCCGCCACGGTCACTGTTTTCGCGCGGCGCGCGCGCCGGACGAGGTGAGTCATTAGCGCCACCTTCGGCACCCGCGAACTCGCCCGCCAATGACAGCGACACCTTACCTTGGGGATCAATGTCGTCGACCCGCACTTCGAGGGCCTGGCCCAATTCAACGACGTCTTCGACCTGGCCGATTCGCTTGCCATCGTTGAGCGGGGCCATCTTCGAGATGTGCAGCAGGCCATCACGGCCCGGCATGATCGAGATGAAGGCACCGAACTTGGCGATGTTCACGACGCGGCCCTGGTAGATCGCGCCGACTTCGGCCGTGGGCGGGTCCAGAATCAAGGCGATGCGGCGTCGGGCCTCTTCAACGGCTCGGCCGTCCTTGGCACCAATCGTTACGGTGCCCACCACGCCGTCATCGTCGACGGCAATGTCCGCACCGGTCTCTTGTTGCAGGGTGTTGATGACCTTGCCCTTGGGACCGATGACCTCGCCGATCTTGTCGATGGGAATCTCCATCGACACGATCTTGGGCGCCACTTCCGCAACCTGGCTGCGCGGCTCGGGAATCGTGTCGGTAATGACCTTGAGGATGGTCAGACGGGCTTCCTTCGCTTGGTGCAACGCCTTGGACAACACGTCGGCGGGCAGGCCGTCAATCTTGGTGTCCAGTTGCAGCGCCGTGACCGCGTCGGCGGTGCCGGCGACCTTGAAGTCCATGTCCCCGAACGCGTCTTCGGCGCCCAGGATGTCGGTCAACGTGACGTACTTGCCGCCGTCGTAGACCAGTCCCATGGCAATACCGGCAACGGGGGCTTTGATCGGCACACCCGCGGCCATGAGCGACAGCGTTGATCCACAGACCGACGCCATTGACGTCGAACCATTGGACTGCATGACGTCGGACACCACGCGCAAGGTATAGGCAAATTCCTGTTCGCTGGGCAGAACGGGAATGAGCGCGCGCTCGGCCAACATGCCGTGGCCCACTTCACGGCGCTTGGGAGCGCCCACACGCCCGGTCTCGCCGGTGGAGTATGGCGGGAAGTTGTAGTGGTGCATGTAGCGACGGAATTCGTCGGGCGTGATCGAGTCAATCTGCTGACGCATGCGCGGCATGCCCAACGTTGTGACGTTGACCACTTGGGTCTCGCCACGCTGGAAGAGCGCGGAGCCGTGGGTCATGGGAAAGAGGTCGAGCTCGGCCGAGAGAGGACGAATCTCGTTGACGCTCCGCCCGTCGATACGCAGGCCCTCGTCGACGATGCGTCGGCGGACCAATTTCTTGGTCATGGACTTCACCGCCGCCTTCACTTCGCTCGAGCGATCGGGGAACTCACCCGAGAGCTGTTCCATGATTGACGCGGTCGCGGCGGCGAGCGCCTCGGCCCGCGGCTGCTTCTCGCTCAACTTGTTGGCCTCGCTCAGGGCACCTTCGCCTAGCGACTCGACGCGCGCGTAGACGTCGTCTTCGTAGTCCGCGAAGGTCTGGTAGGCAATGGGCTCGATCGGACCACGCTCAGCCACGAAGGCCTTGACGAGATCGCGCTGGAGGTTGATGGCTTCGCGAATCCAGAGTTTGGACTGTTCGAGGCCCTCGGCGAGCACGTCTTCACTGACCTTGGGCGCGCCGTCTTCGTACTTGACGAATGATCCTTCGGTGCCACCGGCTTCGACCATCATGATGGCGATGTCGGTCTCCACGGAGTCACTGAGCGCCCGTCCGGCGACAACGAGTTCGAACGTCGCGGCGTCGCCTTCGGCGAAGGTGGGGTGCGGGGCCCACTCGCCGTCGGTGGTGTACGCCATGCGCACGGCGCCGATGGGGCCGTCGAACGGAATGCCCGACAGCATGAGGGCCGCCGACGAGGCGTTGATGGCCAGGATGTCGTGCGGATTCTCTTGGTCGGCGCTGAATATGGTGCCGACCACTTGGACTTCATTGCGAAAGCCCTTCGGGAACGAAGGACGCAGCGGTCGGTCGATGAGACGGCAGATCAGGATGGCCTGGTCGGAGAGTTTTCCCTCGCGACGGAAGAAGGCTCCGGGTATCTTGCCCGCGGCGTACGCGCGCTCTTCGATGTCCACCGTGAGCGGAAAGAAGTCAATGCCCTCGCGTGCACTGCGTGCGGCGGCCACGGTGGCCAGCAGCATCGTGTCACCGATGCGAGCCAGTACGGCTCCGTCGGCGAGTTGGGCGAGGTGACCCGCTTCAAAGGTCATGGTCTTGTCGGTGCCCGTGATTGGGCTACTTACGCGAATGGCGTCAGTCATGGAATTGCTCCTTATGCAGTTAGCAACACTCCGCCCGGATCCCAGTGGGCAACCTTCGCGTGATGCGACTGTTCTCCACTGGCCTCCGAGGCCTCGGATATGTTGAACGTCGACGGCGTCGACGCGATATGTCGGCTAGCGACGAATGCCGAGTCGACCGATCAAAGCGCGGTAGCGCTCGACATTGCCGCGCTGCACGTAATCGAGCAGACGGCGACGTTGACCAATGAGCTTCATTAGTCCACGGCGGGTGTGATGATCACCCTTGTGTACCTTGAGGTGCTCGGTGAGATGAGAAATCCGGTCTGTCAGAATTGCGATTTGGACTTCGGACGAGCCGGTGTCCGTCGCGTGAGCCTGATAGTCCTTAATGATTTGCTGCTTCTCAGCCATAACGTGTAGTGCCTTATGAATCGGGTGTCCCGTAGCGAGCCGCCCACTTGACGACCCACGTGATCAGCGTCGCTGACCGAGGTCTAGCCTAGCAGCGCCGAGGACTCGGGAATAAAACTCTTGAAAATCTCCAATGTTTGCGCGACGTCATGGTCGATCTGGACCACCAATTCATCCGTCGTGCTAAAGACCTTTTCGCCGCGAAGTCGCGACATGAACGCAACGTCAAGGCGGGCGTGATAGAGGTCACCGTCAAAGCCCGGCACGTGCACCTCGACCAATACCGCGCCATCATCGTAGAACTGCGGCCGCGTGCCGACCGAGATCGCGGCCGGCCACCACGCTGCGTCGACCGTTCGCGCCGCGCCGGCGTAGATGCCGAGCTCGGGTAGCTGTTGACGCGATTCGAGGGCCATATTCGCGGTCCGGTATCCCAACTCACCACCCCGGGCGTCGCCGCGGACCACGGTGCCGCGCAGGGTGAACGGACGGCCCAGCAGGGCATTCGCCGTAAAGAGGTCGCCGCTGCCCAGGGCGTTGCGTACCGCGGTCGAACTCCAGCGTTGGCTGCCGCCGTAGATTGGCGCCGGGTGCACGCTGAAGCCGTGCGTCAAGCCCTCGCGCCGTAACATCGCGACATTGCCCTCGCGGTCGTGACCGAAATGGAAGTCTTCGCCCACCACCACATCACTGACTCGCAACTCACTGACCAACACTCGCTCGACGAACGAACGCGCCGACTCTTGGGCCAGGACGGCGTCAAACTTGAGGATTCTCACCTGGTCGATCCCCAACGCGGCGAAGCCTTCCAGGCGTTGATCAAGCGTCCCCAACTGCAGCGGCGCGCTCTCGGGCGCGAATAACAGGGCGGGATGGGGATCAAAGGTGACCACCGTCGACAGCGCGCCGCAATCGAGCGCCAGGGCCTTCACTTCGCCGAGCACCTGTTGATGACCGAGGTGCAATCCGTCAAAAACACCAATCGTGGTGACACTCGCCTGGCTCGCGGGCGACGTCTCGCCGTCACGAAGAACAATCATCGTGGCTAACCTAATCCTCTCGCTCGGGTTCGTCCGACGGCAACACCAGTTCGGGCTTCCACTGCTCACCTCGTGGGTGCAGAATGCCCACCAACGCCCCGCGCTCATTGAGGGCCGCGATCTCAAGAGTCGTGAAAGCGACATCGAAGTGCACGCGCTGGCCCATTCGTAGTCGGCGCTCCTGGTCCTCACTCACGACAACGCTTTCTAACTGCGTGACGAAATCCATCGGCGGACGCAGCGGGGACGGGCCAAATTCGAATTCGTGGGCAAACCCGTCTAACGTCAGTGCCTGATCGACGTGGTGGCGACCGCTCGAAATTCTTCGCAGGGCAGTGAGGTGGCCCACCGTTCCGACCTTCTGGGCGAGGTCGCTCAACAACACCCTCACGTAGGTGCCCACGGTGCACTCGACCTCGAAATCCCACGACGCGGCGTCCTCGCGCGAGACGAGAGTGAATTCGCTCACGGTGATCTCGCGCGGCTCGCGGAGTACTTCGAGCCCCTGTCGCGCCATCTCGTGCAGTCGCCGTCCGCCGACCTTGATGGCCGACACCATCGGCGGAACCTGAGACTGTGGGCCGAGCATTGACCCGGCGAAGGCATTCATCTCCTCGTCAGAAAGTGCGGGCACCGGAGCTTCACCAGTGGTGGCTCCCTGCGCGTCGAGCGAGTCCGTCGCTACGCCCAAACGCACGGTGCCGCGGTAGCGTTTCACCTCGCTCTGGGCGAAGCGCAGGAGACGCGTCGATGGTCCGATACCGAGCACCAAGAGGCCGGTCGCCATGGGGTCCAGGGTGCCCGCGTGACCCACTCGTTGTTCGTTGATGATCTTGCGCACCTGGGCCACCACGTCGTGACTGGTCAGTCCAGCGGGCTTATCGAGAAGGAGGAGGCCGTTACTCGTCGTCATGGGTGTGGCGACGCAGAATCTCCTCAACCGCCGCACCGCTCGCTATCGCGGGGTCGGCCATGAACGCTAGTCGTGGCGTGCGCTTGAGTCGCGTCTGGACGTTAACCGACGACTGAATTTGGGCCCGTCGTTCGTCCAACGCGAGACGCGCCTCATCGCTGAGGGAATCGAAAAAGACCATGGCCTGACTGAGGTCGGCCGTGGTGTCAACCCCGGTTACCGTCAGAAGACCTAAACGTTCATCGATGTCCGAGAGGCGCACTAACTCTTCGGAAATGATCTCGCGCAAGATCTGGTTGACGCGCGCGGTGCGCGGGTACGGGTGGCGGCTTCCTGAGGAGTGCGCCATGTTACGCCGTGCGAGGGATCTCGCGCTCTTCGAAGGTTTCGATGATGTCACCGTCCTTCAAGTCCTGGTAGTCCGATAGGCCTATGCCGCATTCGAAGCCCGCCTGCACCTCGCGCGCGTCATCCTTGAAGCGGCGCAACGAGGTAATCGTGCCCTTCCAGATGATGGTGCCTTCGCGTAGGAAGCGGACCTTGGAACCGCGGGTGATAACGCCGTTCTGGACGAAGCAACCGGCGATCGCGCCGATGCGTGGCACGCGGAATACTTCGCGCACCTCGGCCTCGCCGGTGACCACTTCTTCGAAGACGGGCGACAAGAGACCGAGCATGGCGGCCTGAATCTCTTCGATCAACTTGTAGATGATCTCGTAGGTGCGAATCTCGACGCCCTCGGTCTCGGCCAGTTCGCGGCTGCGCCGATCGGGGCGAACGTTAAAACCGATGATCGTCGCGTTCGACGCCTTGGCCAGCTGCACGTCATTCTCGGTGATACCGCCCACGCCGCGATGGACAATGACGAGTTTCACGTCTTCTCGTTCAAGTTTGCGCAACGATTCCGTGCAGGCTTCCAGAGAGCCCTGCACGTCGGCCTTGAGCACAACATTGAGCGTCGCCGTCTCGCCGCGCTGGATCTGTTCGAAGAGGTCTTCGAGTCGTGCCCCGCTGGTTGAAGCGACGGGCTGGTGACCAATGAGACGGGCGCGATGGGCGCGGGCCTCGGCGAGTGAACGGGCGTGGCCCAGGTCGTGGGCGACGCGCATCTCGTCGCCGGCAAATGGCGGCTCGCTGAAGCCGAGAATCTGCACCGGGGTTGACGGACCGGCCGTCTTGATCTGCTTGCCCTTGTCGTTGATGAGGGCCTTGACCTTGCCGTAGGCGGCGCCCGCGACGACCGCGTCACCCACCGACAGCAGCCCCTGTTGGACCATCACGGTGGCGACCGGACCGCGACCAACTTCGAGGTTGGCCTCGAGTACCGTGCCCTCAGCGCGACCGGTGGGCCGTGCGGTCAGTTCGGCCAGTTCTGCGACCAGCAGCACCTGTTCGAGCAGCTCATCGATGCCGGTGCCCTGGAGCGCAGAGATTTCCACGCAGATCGTGTCGCCGCCCCACTTTTCGGGAACCAGTCCGTACTCGCTCACCTGCTGGAGCACGCGGTCGGGATTGGCGTCGGCCTTGTCAATCTTGTTGATCGCGACGATGACGGACACCTCGGCGAGCTTGGCGTGGTTGATCGCTTCGACTGTCTGGGGCATCACGCCGTCGTCAGCGGCGACCACCAGTATGACGACGTCCGTGACTTTGGCGCCGCGCGCGCGCATCGCTGTGAAAGCCTCGTGACCCGGCGTGTCGATGAAGGTGATGGCCTTGCCCTTCCACTGCACCTGGTACGCCCCGATGTGTTGGGTGATGCCACCGGCCTCATCGGCCGCGACGTCGGTCTTGCGAATCTTGTCGAGCAGTTTGGTTTTGCCGTGGTCCACGTGGCCCATCACGGTAACAATGGGCGGTCGGGCGACGGCCGGAATCTCTTCTTGCTGATCGTCTTCGTCAAAGAACTTGGCGAGCAATGCGGCCTCTTGTTGCTCACCTGGGTCGACCAGGTGAACCACGGCACCGACTTCGGCGGCGTAGAGCTCGATCATGTCATCAGTGAGTCCCTGGACCGCCGTGACGATTTCACCCTGCAGGAAAAGGAAGCGAATGATGTCCGCGGCACTGCGGTTGAGCTTGGGACCAACATCCTTGGCGGTCGAACCGCGCTCGACAATGATCTCTCCGTCGGGCACCGGTGCGCTGCTCGGCTGCCACGTGGTCATCTGGGTCGGCTCTAACTCTTCAACGTTGCGACGGCGACGGCGAGTGACCTTGCGCTGCGATCCTCGCGGTCCGCCGGTGCCGCGACTGGGCGGCCCTCCGCGACCGGGCGCCGTCGGTGCGCCCGTCGTGGGTCCTCCGGTGCGTGGTCCGCCGAACCCGCCGCCGGTGCTGCTTGGCCCACCGGGACGCGACGGTCCGCCGGTGCGTGGCGCGCCAGTCATGGGGCGAGAACTCATGGGTCGGGGTCCACCGGGACCAGAAGGCCGTCCAGCGGCCGTAGGCATCGGACGACGAGCGCCCGGCGGTGGCGGTATGGGCCGACCGGTCGCGCTCATTGGGCGACCCGGCGGCGGCGGTATGGGCCGACCCGAGGCACTCATGGGAGGACGAGTCGATGGCGATCCGCCCTCGTTGCTGCCCTCACCCACGGTGCGGTGCGTGGGGCGCATCGTCACGGGACCATCTGGTGACGCGCTCCGAGTAGGAACTGGCTTGGGGGCAACCACGCTGCTACGCACGACCTTGGGCGCGGTCGCCTCGGGTGGCGCAGGTGGCGCGGGCGTAGGCGGCGCAGCCACGCTCGCGCTGGCGGCAACCGGAGCGTCAACCGCAGGGGCGGCGACCTTGGTCACCCGAGTCGTGCGGGTCGCTGGCTCGGGCGCCGCGTCAACGGCCGGCGCGACGGCCTTGGTCGAGGCGGCCTTGGTCGCGCCCGCGGCCTTTACGGCCTTGGTCGCTTTAGCGGCCTTCGCGGCCACGTCGGGTTGGACGTCACGGCGCAACCCGTCCGCGTCGGCCCGACGTCGAATACGGTCGGCCTGCGCATCTTCAATGGACGCCGAGGGGCTCGACGCGCCGATGCCTAGTTTTTGGGCGAGACCGAGTAACTCTTTGCTCGTTAGACCGAGTTCTTTGGAGAGCTCGTGTACTCGAATCTTCTTCTGCGCCAAAACGTTCCCTTAATTCACGTGCTCGCACTACCTGCGAACACAGTTATCTATTCTTCCACAACTGCCGATACCGCCTTTAACCGCCCGAGATCGTACGTCGCGAGCAGAACTTCCAAGTCACCCGGACCAACCGAACTGCGAAGGGCTCGAGCGAGGTGACCAACGTGCAGCGACGCCTCGCACGTCGACTCCCGGCACCACCAAATTCCTCGGCCACTTCCCCGCCCGACGTACCACGTACCGTCGCTGCGGCGACCCACGCGAACCATCAAGCTGTCGTCTCGTCGGGCACGACAGACGACGCAGGTTCGTTGCGGGGCTATGCCTCGTCCTCCACTACGACTGCTTCTCCGGTCACGTCATCGGCCTCAATCACTTCGATCACTTCGA
Source organism: Acidimicrobiales bacterium (assembly GCA_049519675.1). Lineage (GTDB taxonomy): Bacteria > Actinomycetota > Acidimicrobiia > Acidimicrobiales > RAAP-2 > RAAP-2. Next base: position 25,803 of record JBEKQN010000006.1, read on the forward strand.
CGACCTCGTCGGCGCTTTCAATCACCGTGTCGACAATGACGTCGCTCTCGCCGGCCTCACCGTCGACGACAATCACCTTTTCGTCGACGACGACACCGCCCTCGGTCCAGACCTCTTCGACGACTTCGTCCTCGTTGCTCTCGTTCTCCGAGCGGATGTCGATGCGCCAGCCCGTCAAACGAGCGGCCAGGCGCGCGTTCTGACCCTCTTTGCCAATCGCGAGCGACAGTTGTTGATCGTGCACGATCACCGTGGCGATGCCCTCGACCTCGTCGAGTCGCACTTCGCGAACTCGTGCCGGCTGCAGGGCCGCTTGGATGAACTCGATCGGATCATCGCTGTAGGGCACGACGTCAATGCGCTCGCTGCGCAGTTCATTGGTGATGTTGCGAACCCGTGACCCGCGAGCGCCCACGCACGCTCCCACGGGGTCGACCTGCCCGTCATTGGACGCGACCGCGATCTTGCTGCGGTGGCCCGGTTCGCGCGCGAGCGCCTTGATCTCGACGATGCCGTTGGCGATTTCGGGCACTTCGATCTCGAACAGTTTCGCGACCAGTGCCGGGTGGGTGCGACTCACCACAATCTGGGGGCCCTTGTTGGTCTTGCGCACTTCAACGATGTAGACCTTGATCCGCGCGCCGTGCTCGTAGCGCTCGAACGCGATTTGTTCGGCCTGGGGCAACAACGCCTCCACCCGTCCAAGGTCGAGCAAGGTGTAGCGATTGTCGTTCTGTTGGACCGTGCCCGAGACGATGTCACCCTCGCGGTTGGCGAACTCTTCGTACATCTGGCGACGTTGGATGTCGCGGATGAGTTGCATGAGCACCTGTTTGGCGGTCTGGGCGGCGATGCGGCCGAAGTCGTCGGGCGTAGCGTCCCACTCTTTGGTGACGTTGCCCTCCAGGTCCAGCTCCAATCCCCACACCTTTATCTCGCCGGTCTCGGGGTTGATCTCGACTTCGGCGTCCTCGGCCGAATCGGGACGGCGCTTGTACGCCGCCAACAGGGCGTTGGCGAGCGCTATTAAGAGCTCACCCTCGTCAATGTTTTGGTCCCGGGCGATTTGGCCGAGAGCCTCAAGAAATTCAAAGTTCGCCATGATTAGCCTTTCTTGCTCGTCGATGGAGACTTCTTTGCGCGTGAGGGCGAAGGTTTGGCTTGCGCACCCCACTTGAAAACCGTTCGGGCTCGCTCCACGTTGCTGAGTAGCACGACGACGCGGCCTTGCTCTTCATCGTTCAATGTCACAGATGTGTCGTCGGCTTCGAGCACGGCTCCTTCGAGACGACGGGTTGACTGACCCTCACGCAGCTCACGTAGCGTCACCACTTCTCCAACCGTTGATCGAAAATGATCCGGCGTACGCAGACGGCGCTCTAATCCAGGGCTCGAGACGTCGAGCGTGAAGCGACCGGCAATGGGATCGTTGATGTCCAACCATTCGGAAATGACACGATTGGCTTTGGTGAGCGCCTCTAAATCCACTCCCCCGTCCTTGTTGACGGTGACGTTGAGCGTGCCCGCAGCCAGTTCCACGTCGTAGAGATTCAGCCCCAGCGGTGATAGGAGCGAGCGCAGTGGTGTCTCCAAATCCATGGCCATCACTCCTCTCTGTGTCACCGGACGTCAGACAATAAGAAAGCGCGGGCCAGAGGCCCGCGCTTAAACGAGTCCAAACGTCCTAGGCGGACTGTCGGGAACAATTGTAGCATTTTCGGCGATTATCCACAATTGGGCGTTGAATATCCCGGTGCGCCCATTTTCTGGATTTGCCAAGGAATCTAGCCCGGACTAGTACGACTTCGCAACTATGCAGACCAGGTCTTTTTCGGTGTCCGCGTCGGGCATTGAACCGTCGGGGCGCTGAAGGCATCGCACCGTAATGGAGTCCTTTTTCAGTGCGGCCTCGCCCTCGACGCCCACCGCGTCCCAGGCCAGGCGCGCGAAGCCGGTTTGGGATGCCTCGATCGCCTCCTCGACGGTTTTGACGTCGGTCGTGGAACCGTCACGGAACTTGAGGGCGGCCTCAAACATGTCGTGTTGCATGGTTTCGAGCAACGCAGAGGAATTTTGGCTCAAGGCCTCGACGGGCCAGGTGAACTTTTCACCATTGTCGCGACGCACGACGCTCACCACACCCTGAGCGAGGTCTCGCGGTCCTACCTCAATACGCAGCGGCACACCCTTGATTTCCCAATCAGTGATTCGTCGCCCGAAACTACCGCGACCGTGATCGACAACCGCGCGCACACCAGCAGCCTTAAGGTCACTCGTCACGCGGGCACACGCGGTGTTGACTTCACCCTCGTCGCGCACGGCGATGACAACCGCCTGTGTGGGCGCCACCATGGGCGGCAACACCAAACCACCGTCGTCGCCGTGGGCCATGATGAGCCCGCCGACAATACGGGTCGATGAACCCCACGACGTCGTGTAACACAACTCGGCCTGACCCTGCTCGTTCTGAAAGAAAATGTCGAAGGCCCGGGCGAAATTCTGACCGAATTCATGACTCGTTACGAACTGCAAGGCTTTACCGTCTCGCATGACGCCTTCGGCGGTCATGGAGTTGATCGCGCCGGGAAAGCGTTCGCTCGCGGGCTTGATGCCGAGAAAAGTCGGTACCGCGAGCACCTTTTCTAAGAAATCGTTGTAGACGTCGGCGTGAATCATTCGCGCATAGTTCGAGGCATCTTCGAGGCTGGCGTGCGCGGTGTGACCCTCTTGCCAAAGGAACTCCGTCGAGCGCAAGAAAAGTCGAGGCCGAAGTTCCCAGCGCACCACATTGGCCCATTGATTCAGCAGTAACGGCAGGTCACGATAGCTCTGGATCCATTTGGCCATGAACTCACCAATGACGGTCTCTGATGTTGGACGCACCACAATGGGCTCCGCGAGCTCCTCGCCTCCCGCGTAGGTGACGACCGCTAACTCGGGCTTGAAGCCCTCAACATGCTCGGCCTCGCGCTCGAAGTAGCTCTGGGGGATGAAGAGTGGAAAATAGGCGTTCTGTGCGCCAGCCTCTTTGATGCGGTCGTCGATCTCGGATTGGATGCGCTCCCATATGGCGTAGCCGTACGGACGAATGACCATCGTGCCGCGCACCGGCCCGTTGTCGGCCATCTCGGCTTTGGCGACGACGTCTTGATACCAGCGCGGGAAGTCATCAGCCTGAGGGGTCAAGACATTCTGCGAAGCCACAGTTCTCCTTTATGGGGTTGAAAGAGATTAGCGAACGAGGCTTAGTCGGCGATGCGCCGGCGGATTTTCTCAATTCGCTCACCGTCATGGTTCGCGTCGCGGCCCCGGTCGTCGAGCAAGAGCGCGCGGTCGGCGGCCGCTTCGGCCTCGGCCGACTGGTCACGTGCGGCGAGGCGCGCTTCAACACCTTCCACGGCAATCTTCTTCGCCTCTTCGACCAGCGCTTCGACCATCTCGTCCTCAGGCACCACGCGGATGATCTGTCCCTGAATGAAAAGGTGCCCTCGCTTCTTGCCCGCCGCAATGCCAAGGTCCGCGTGGCGAGCTTCGCCCGGACCGTTAACGACGCAACCCATCACCGCCACCTGGATCGGCACGTCGAGCGCCGACAGCGCGATCTGGGCTTCGTTGGCGATCTTGATGACGTCAACTTCGGCCCGCCCGCAACTCGGACAGGCAATGAGGTCGAGTCCCTTGCGCTCGCGCAGTCCCAGCACCTCAAGCAGTTGTCGTCCGGCATTCGCCTCTTCGACCGGATCGGCCGTGAGCGAGTAGCGCAGCGTGTCGCCAATACCTTCGGCGAGCAGCGTGGCGATGCCCGCGGTGCCCTTTAACAGCCCACCGGGCAATGGACCGGCCTCGGTCACGCCCAGGTGCAGCGGGTGATCGAAGGTCTCGGACGCCAATCGGTACGCGGCGATCATCGTCGCGACCGACGAAGCCTTCACCGAGATCTTCACGTCAGAAAATCCCACCTCTTCGAAGTAGGCCAACTCGAGGCGCGCGGACTCCACGAGTGCTTCGGGCGTCGCACCACCAAACTTTTCGTAGATCGCCGGGTGCAGGCTTCCGGCGTTGACACCGATGCGAATTGGCACGCCGCGATCGCGGGCCTCGCTCGCGACCAATTTGATCTCTTCGGGCTTGCGTAGGTTGCCCGGGTTAAGACGCAGTCCCTGGACGCCCGCTTCTAGCGCCGCGAGGGCCATCTCCACGTGAAAATGAATGTCGGCAACTATCGGCACCGGCGAACGCGGCACGATCTGGGCCAACCCTTCGGCCGCCGCTTGGTCGTTGCACGTGCAGCGCACAATGTCCGCGCCGGCTCCCGCCAGCGCGTAGATCTGTTGCAGCGTCCCTTCGACGTCGCCGGTCTTGGTCGTGGTCATGGACTGGACCGAGATCGGAGCGTCGCCGCCTACCTTGACGGCGCCGACCGAGATCTGGCGGGTCGGGCGTCGGGGGCTGAGGGCGCTGGCGGTAACATCCACCCCTCCATTCTGCCCGGAGCGGCACGCCTACGAATCGCTTAGCGAAATGGATTGGCGATGGGAAAGGCAATATCGAGGTACAACGTGCAGGCAAAGAGCACGAGCAGCACGCTGACGAAGGCGTAGATCACTGGCGTCAGACGATTGACGTCGGCGTGGTAGCGCACTTTCTTACGACTACGGAGTCGTTCGTAGGTCGCAATAGCCACAAATCCCCCGTCAAGCGGGAGCATCGGAACCATGTTGAGCAGGCCCACGAAGATGTTCAGGATCATCAAGATGAGCAACAACTCGCCGGTGCCGGCTTGAGCCCCCTGGACACCCAGGCGCACGGCACCCACGATCGAGACGGGACGGGTGAGTTGCGAATGCCGATTCTCCGCCGCCGCCGGCGAGGCGATCTGATGAAAGAGGCTGGCGAATTCGCCCGGAGAAAAGACGTGGATCATCGCGTGCACGGCGGCCGACACGGTCGCGCCGATCTTGGCGAACGACGCCGGCACGGCGCCCAGGAACGATGATCGCACTTCGCCCGCCGAAAGTCCGACGCCGATGAACCCCTCACTCTTCTTGGATTCCAACTTGCCATTCACCGTGATCGTTGCGCCGTTTACCGGAGTGGCGTGCAGGGTCAAGTCGTGGCCCGCGCGCACCACCACCAAGGTGACACTCTTGCCCGCTTTCTTACCAATGAGATTTTCGATGTTGTTCATCGTCACTGCGTGGCCGTCAACCGAGATGATCTCGTCGCCAAGTTTGATCCCGGCCAACTGTGCAGCGTTGTGCGCGTGACCCTCCCACTTCGTAAAGGCCGACACGTCAACGCGCGATGATGACGGCAGGCCAATCAGTGTCAGCGACGCGTACGCGATCAGCAGCGCCATGATCGCGTGCATTATCGAACCGGCCGAAGCAAAGAGCACCTGGCGCGGATAGGACGCTGAACGGTACGTGCGCGATTCAAGTTCCGGCTCGACGTTGGCATCCCAGGACATCCCGGGCACCTTCACGTATCCGCCTAACAGCAGCGCCCGAACTCCGTAGCGAGTCTCTCCGCGCGTGGTTGACCAAATGACGGGTCCGAATCCGACGAAGAAATCGGTGACCTGCATTCCCGACTTCTTGGCCACGAGGAAGTGACCGAATTCGTGGCCCATGACCATGAGGACAACCGCGGCCACCACCACGGGCAGCGCCCAACCACCCCACCTTCCGAGCAGGGTCGCAAGGAGGCCCACTCCCACCAGGAACAGAATGAGGGAACGACGCTCCGATGATTTTGGGGTCATGGCTATTTCTGGAGAATACCGCGCGCAAGTCGACGAGCAGTCAGGTCATTCATCAACAAATCATCAATCGAATTGAGTGGATCGTCGACGTACTGGTCCATCACGGCAGCCACCGTCGACACAATCTGGCTCCACGCGAGGCGGTCTGCCAGGAAGGCTTCCACCGCGACTTCGTTGGCCGCACTCAGCCACGCTGGCGCCGCGCCGCCTCGCCGCGCCGCCGCGTACGCGAGCGCTAGCGCAGGAAAGGCGTCCGTGTCAGGAGGTTCAAAGCTCAGCTCGAAGGGCTGTGAAAAATCGATCAGTCCCCAGCCGTGATCGAAACGAATGGGCAGTCCGAGGCAGTACGCGATGGGCAGTCGCATATCGGGCCGGGAGAGTTGGGCAATGATCGATCCATCGACGTACTCGACCATTGAGTGCACGACCGATTGCGGGTGCACCACGACATCAACGCGGTCTGCCTCGATGCGAAAGAGCGCCGACGCCTCTAACACCTCGAGACCCTTATTCATCAGTGTCGACGAGTCAATCGTGATCTTGGGCCCCATCTTCCACGTCGGGTGTCGTAGGGCGTCTTCTTTGGTGGCCACCTTTAGCTGCTCACTCGTCCAACCGCGAAAGGGACCGCCCGACGCGGTGAGCAGGAGACGCTTCACGTCGGGGTGGCCCGTGCCTGCCCTCGAACCCGCGAGGCACTGGTGAATCGCGCAGTGCTCTGAATCGATCGGCAGGATTGTCGCGCCAGGAGTGTTGCGAACTCCCGCCACCAACGGCGCGGCCGCGATCAGCGATTCCTTGTTCGCGAGTGCCAATCGCTTGCCCGCTGACAGCGCCGACATGGTCACGGGCAGTCCGACAAAACCCACGACCGCGTTGACGATTATGTCCGCGCACTGGGCAAGTTCGCTCAGTCCACGCTCGCCGACCACGATGTCCACGTCGCTCGAGACCATGCCCGCGAGGATGTCGCGATCGCTCTCGTCAGCGACACCGATGCGCGACACGTGGAACTCCTTGGCAATAGCCGCTAGGGCTTCAAGTTGACGTGCGCCCGCAATTGCGACCACTTCAAAGTGTTCCTCTTCGCGACGAAGTACCTCGAGCGTTTGAGATCCGATGGAGCCCGTCGCGCCCAAGAGCGCCACGCTAGGGCGCGAAGACGCCACCGCTAACCCAGTTTGAGGATGTGCGCCAGATAGAACATGGTGGGCATGGCAAAGAGCAGTCCGTCAATTCGGTCCAGCAGTCCCCCGTGTCCCGGCAACAATCTGCCCATATCCTTCACGCCCAGCGTGCGCTTGACCAAGGATTCGAAAAGGTCACCCAATGGGATGACCACCGCGAGGGCCACGGACGCTTCGAGGCCGTGCGTCAGCGTCCACGGGTGGATCAACGGCAGTGCGATCGCCCCGACGATGATCGTGATGACGGTCCCGCCGATCGTCCCTTCGATTGTCTTGTTGGGCGACAGTGATCGGTTGAGCGAGTGACGACCGAGCCAACGTCCAATGAATAGTGCTCCCGTGTCGTTGGCGATCGCCAAAATTATTGCGCCAAACAGGTACGCCAAGCCGTGATGGTGCGCGAATGAACTCGGTGCGATGAGCAGCAGCGAATACGCGCCGAGCACCCCAATCCACACGTAGACAAAGACCGTCGCTCCGAGTCCGTCGAGCACGTCAATCTTCTGTTCGGCGCTCAAGTACCACACGAAGCCGAATATCAAGAGCAGGACCGTCACCGCACCGAAGGCGTTTTGCCCCTTGTTATAGACCGCAACACCCAAGGTGAGTACCGCGACGATGCCGAGGATCGTCGCGGGATGCGCGCCCACGGCGCGGAACGCGGCGTACGCTTCGGCGGCCGCCAGACCGAGCACCACCAGCAGCAGTACCGCTACGGGAATGGTGCCCGCGAGAAAGATGCCAGCCACGAGGGCGGCCAGTACAACGCCCGTGAACGTGGCCTTGGAAATGCTGCTCTGCGAGCTTTGGCGAACCGCGCGGCCAGCCAAAGGGTTTTGCGAGACAGTGCGACGGGTACGGTTGGCGCGACCGGGTTCGGGGCGCGGCGCCTCGGGCTGCACCTCTTCTTCAACAGCTACCTCGTCAACTTCGACAAATTCCCACGGGCGGGCATTGGCCTCTTCCTTGGCGGCACCGGCCAGAAAGGAAGCGTCGAATTGATCTTCGTGCGCCACCCAGTCGGCTTCGCCTTCACGCCACGCCGGCGCCGGAACCGCGGCCCAGGGGTCGCCGCTTTCGGCGGCCTCGCGCGCGACCACAATCGGCACCTGTCCGGTGGGCGCGTCAGTCCAGTGTGGCAACAATGTCTCTTCGTCAATGAGCGGCGCATCGTCTGACGCTTCGGCCGCCAACTCCGCGCCGGTCACGGTGACCCGAGAGTCAGTGGCGCTCACCAACGGCAGCTCGCCGGTCGGCTCGCCCGAGTAGGTGTCGTCGTCAGACATCTAACAGTTCTTGCTCTTTTTGGTGCAACAACCCCTCGACGGCAGCAACGGCATCCTGGGTGATCTTGTCGAGGATTTTCTCGAGTCGCTCGACCTCGTCCTTGGACAGATCGTGATCCTTCTCTAAGTTTTCGAGTTCTTGGCGCCCGTGTCGACGCACAGCGCGCAACGCAACCTTGCCGTCTTCGGCCTTTGTTCGCACAATCTTCACGAAGCCTTTGCGTCGCTCCTCGGTCAATGAAGGAAACGTCAGTCTGATCACGATCCCGTCGTTGGACGGGTTAAGCCCCAGGTCGGCGTTGGTGATGGATTTCTCAATCGCGGCCATCGCTCCCTTGTCAAAAGGCGAGACCACGAGCAATCGAGGTTCGGGTACGGAAAAATTCGCCAGACTCTTGAGCGGCGTCTCGGTGCCGTAATAATCAATCAACAAATTTTCCACGAGCGACGGCGACGCCCTACCGGTGCGCACCGTCGCGAACTCAACCTTCACGTGTTCAATTGCTCGCGCCATTCGCTCACGGGTATCGTCCATCACGAGTTCGACGAGTTCGCTTTCCATTACTTCACTAGCGTACCGACGGCGAACCCGTCGAGCGCGCGTCCGAGGTTTCCTTCTGCCATCAGGTCAAAAACCCGTAACAGCAAGTGATTGTCCTTGCAAAAGGTGATGGCGGTCATGTCCATGACCCGCAGGTCGCGCGAGATCACCTCATCAAAGGAGATCTCTTCAAACTTGACCGCGTCGGGATTCTTGCGCGGGTCTTCGTTGTAGACGCCGTCAACGCCGCCGTGGGTGCCCTTTAAGACAATCTCGGCCTCGATTTCGGCGGCCCGCTGGGCCGCGGGGGTGTCGGTGGTGAAGTACGGATTACCCATTCCCGCCGCGAAGATGACGACGCGACCTTTTTCCAAGTGACGCACGGCGCGACGACGAATGTAGGGCTCGGCAACTTGATCCATGCCGATCGCGGACATCACCCTGGTCGGCCGTCCATGATTTTCGATGGCGTCTTGTAACGCCAGCGCGTTTATGACCGTGCCGAGCATGCCCATCAGGTCCGAGTTGGCCCGGTTCATGCCCGCCATCGCGCCGGTGGCACCGCGCCAGATGTTGCCGCCACCGACCACGACCGCCAGCTCTAGTCCTCCGCGCTCCATGGCGCCGGAAATTTCACGCGCCAGGAAGTCCACTGTTGACGCATCAATCGTTTCCTCACTCGAGGCCGAGGCGAGGGCCTCGCCGGACAGCTTGAGCACGACACGACGCACAGGTACCTATCTCCCGATGAACGCTTGAGCGTAGGCCGTGATGGTTGCGCTGCCCAAGAACTGCGCAATCGTCTGCTTCTCGTCTTTCACGTAGGGCTGCTCTACGAGCACGCGGTCCTTGAACCAACCGTTGAGCCGTCCCTCGATGATCTTGGGTAGCGCGGCTTCGGGCTTGCCTTCGTTGCGCGAAATCTCTTCGACGACCTTGCGCTCCGCCTCAACCTCCTCGGCCGGGATTTCATCGCGCGTCAAGTACGCCGGCTTCGTGAACGCGATGTGCACGGCGATCTCGTGCGCGACCTCTTGACTCGCGCCCTTGACAACGACTGCCACGGCGTTCACACCACGACCAGATTGATAGTGGTTATAGGTCTCGATGACTTCGTCGGCGCCCGCTTCTAAGCGGTAGACACGGCCCAGAGAAATGTTTTCCTTGAGTGTCGTGAGCAAGCCTTCGATGCGGTCGCTGAACTGCTGTGTCGCACCCTCCCCCTCGGCGGCGACGCGAGCGGCGATTTCGTCGACGAGTGACACAAAATCTTCGGATTTGGCGACGAAGTCGGTCTCGCAGCGAAGTTCGGCAATCGCGGCAACGTTGCCGTCGCGAACCACGGCGACCGCTCCCTCGCTGGCTTCACGCTCGGCCCGTTTCGCCGCGGACGCCTTGCCGTGCACGCGCAACCACTGCACCGCCGCTTCCATGTTGCCGTCGTTTTCTTCCAGCGCCTTCTTTGCGTCCATCATTCCTACGCCGGTAAGTTGGCGTAGCGCCTGCACATCTTTCGCGGTGAATGCCACCTTGGTTCTCCTCTTTAAATCGCTACGGTCAAATTAATTGTTGGCGGGTGTGTCTAGGGCGTCGTCGAGCGTTGCGGCCGCTTCAGTCACGTCGCCCACGGGCTGAGTCGCCGGCGTAGCTTCGTTCTCCATCGCGTCGAGTGACGGATCCTCGGCTACTTCAACCGTCGTCGCGTCCTCGGCGACGGGCGCGTCGGCGGTCACGGGCGCCGCGTCCTCCACTGGTGTTTCGTCCGCGGCTGACGGTTCAGCGGGCGTCTCAACCGGTGCGACGTCGGGCTGGACAAAGGTCGTGCCCACGGAAGGTGCCTTCGTAATCACGGGACGATTGGCGCGGATGAAACGACCTTCGGTCACGGCGTCGGCCATCAAGCGGCACAGCAGCGCGCCCGCACGAATGGCGTCGTCGTTGCCGGGGATGACGTAGTCAATGACGTCGGGGTCGCAGTTGGTGTCCACCACCGCGACCACGGGCAGTCCCAGCTTGCGCGCTTCGGTGACGGCGATGTGTTCCTTCTTGGTGTCGATGACGAAGATGGCGTCGGGCACCCGGTCGAGATTAGAGATACCGCTCAGGTTGCGGTCCAACTTCTCCAGCTCGCGGCTGTGGTGCAGCGCTTCGCGCTTGGGCATGTTGTCGAAGTCGCCGGCACGCTGCATGCCGCGCAGCTCGACCATGCGCTTGACGCGACCGGCCACGGTGGCGAAGTTGGTGAGCATTCCGCCCAGCCAGCGCTGGTTCACGAAGGGCATGCCGCAGGCCTTGGCGTAGTCCTCAATCGGACCCTGCGTCTGCTTCTTGGTACCCACAAAGAGGATGATGCCGCCGTCGGCCACGAGGTCGCGCACGTAGGCGTAACTGGTCTCGATGCCGGCGAGGGTCTTGCGGAGGTCAATCAGGTAGATCCCGTTGCGTTCGCCCAGAATAAAACGGCGCATTTTGGGGTTCCACCGGCGGGTCTGGTGCCCGAAGTGCACGCCCGAGTCCAACAATTCCTGCAAAGTGACAAGTGCCACGTACTTTTCCTTCCGTTCGGTTACTCAATCCCTGCGGTGCACCGCGAACGGCGACCGTACGAAACCACAGGGACATTTCGTCTGCTCGCCCACTGTGGGAGAGCCAGACCATGATAGTCGCTCGGCGCAGTTAGCCCCGAGGGTGGGTCTGGTGGTGGACCTTTTGGAGTCGGGACTTCGAGACGTGGGTGTAGAGCTGGGTGGTGGTGAGGCTCTCGTGACCGAGCAGTTCTTGGACCACGCGAAGATCGGCTCCGCCTTCGAGCAAGTGCGTGGCGTAGGTGTGGCGCAGGGCGTGAGGATGAATGTGCCCGCGCGACACTCGACTGTCGAGGATCCGGCGCACGTCGCGCGGTCCCAGTCGATTGCCGCGCCGGTTATAGAACAGTGCGTCGCGCGGCGAGTTGGCCCGAGCGACTTCGTCGCGGTCGCCGTCCAGCCAAATTTGCAGGATCGCCAATCCGCGCGCGTGCAGCGGCACGATTCGTTCCTTGCGGCCCTTACCCAGAACTCGCAAGAGCCCCCGCGTGAAGTCAACGCTGTTCACGTTGAGCCCGCACAACTCACTGACACGAAGTCCGGCGCCGTAGAGG
>JBEKQN010000007.1:0-33364 GCA_049519675.1 Acidimicrobiales bacterium
TGCCGGCCTGGAGGACCAGTAGAACAATTGCCACGAAGGACGTACGGCGCAAGTCGCGCTTTGAAGTTTTGGTGATCGCTGAATGAGCCGCGAGGGACGGATCGTCGGGTTCATTGATCATGTCACTCCGAATTCAATTGATGCGACGTAACCCAATGCTAAGCAACTGCAAATCGCAAAGCCCTCATGTGGCAGACGTTCGACAGCGCCGCTGGGGAGATTGTCGGGGCCGGCCGTTGTGTGACCGCGTTTTCCTCTGCCTGGCATCGCGAGAAGTTGATGCTGGCTACGCGTCAGCGCGGGGTGCTGGCATCCAGAGAGTTAGTCGGTCAGCACCCTTGGTGAATATTTTACTTTTCCGTATCGTTACTTCCAGGTCCACACGCGAGTGCATTTTGGTTCGCGTGAGGATAACAAACACGAAAGGGCAGCAATGAAAGCGAAGAGATTGAAGTACGTCTGGGGTGTGGGCGCGGCGCTTCTGGCGTCGACCGTTGGCTTTAGTACTGCACTGATTACGGTGCCGGCGGGCAGCGCGACCGCAAAGCCGACGACCATTGGCGTGCGCACGGGCGCTTTCGGGACGATGCTGCAGGTCGGTGCCGGCAAGTATGCCGGGTACACCGTCTACATGATCACGAGTGACCAACCACCCGTCTACGGCTGCACCACCAAGCCCATCAACTTATTTGGAATGCCCATTGCCTGCGCCGGGCCGTCCAATGACCAGAAGGCCGAGTGGCCCGCGGTCACAACGACCGGGGCTCCCATCGCGGGACCAGGCGTTGACCAGAAGCTGCTCGGGACGGTCAAGCGCGCTGGTATCGGCGAACAGGTGACGTACGCGGGCAAGCCGCTCTATTACTTCGAGCCCGGAGCCGATCAAATCACCGGTGAAGGTTGGGACGAGCCCGACATCCCACCGTGGCACGGCCTGTGGTACCTCGTGTCGCCTTCGGGCAGCGCGCTGGCGTGGCCCGGCACGCTCACGACGATCAAGGAGCACAGCTCTACGGTGCTCGCGGCGCTTGAGAACACGCTGGCGGGATGGGAAGTCTTCCCGCTCTATTCCCACAGCGGAGACACGTCGTCAACCAGTACGTGCACGGGAAGCTGCAGCGTCGCGTGGCCACCCATGCTGACGTCGGGAGAACCCGCACTGATGAACTCGCTGTCCGCGTCCAAGGTCGGCACGATCAAATTGAGTGACGGAGAGTTGCAACTCACGTACGCGGGCAAGCCGCTGTACTTCTACTCCAACGAGGGGGTCACCAAGGGTCCCGATGGCTTCGAGACATTGGGCAGCGGCAACGGACTGAAAGCGCCTTCGCCGGCGAGCGGAACGTTCAGTTTCGTCACGCCCTAGAAGCACCGCGCGATCGATGAATCAATCAAGTAGAGGCTGTGTTTCGTCGCAATCTTTCACGAAGCGATACCCGGGGTAGTCTCAGCTGACCTTGCGATACCTCACGACAAAGTCGTGGTTCCACGTTGAGTTGTCCCGACGGATCTCCCACGCACCATCAACCGCGAGACCATCGTCGCTTATGAATCCAGTGAACCGCTGCGCAAACTCGAGGGGTGTGAAGTCGGGAGCTTCCCGGCGGAGTCGCCACACGTTCTCGTCGAGTGTCATGTCGTAGACCCGAACCACGCCGCGCGAATCGAAGTAGTGCTGAGTGAATCCGTCCTCTGTGGCATTAAGACCAATGAGTGCGAAGACGTCGGGAGCGTCAGGGCGATCGAAGGTCCCTCGTTGCGTCACGAATTTCCCGTCCAGCGTCCACTCGAAGACTGTGGAGCCATTTGGCCCAGACGGAGCGGCATCGGGGAACTGTGCGTCCACGCTCCACTCACCAATGAGGACGTTCAGCGTCGCTAAGAGTTCGTCGGAGTTGCGTTGATTAGGGGGCACCGTACTGCTCAGAATTTCTGAGCCGAAAGCGTGTCGGCAAATTTGACGGTAGAAATTCGAAATCTGAAACTATTAGCTGGCACGCTGGCGTTGCGTGGGTGCTGCGCATTCGCGACAGAGCACGACCGACGAGCGGGTTTCCTTCTTTGGCTCGGGAGCACGCAAAATGCGAACGACACCACTTGAGCGGCATTGGCGTTGGTGCCAGCACGATCGACGGGCGCAACCGCACGCTCCGCTCGCGGGCGTGCGAGTGGCTTTTACGGGCGCCGGCCCTCGCGCCGGTGGTTCAGTTGGAAACATGCTCATGAAACTCTCCTCATGTCATGACCACATCTAGTTTACCGATGAAGGAACGATTTTCGTGTTTCATCACTTTGAGAAGGTGCTGTGAATCTCTAAAAACTTTTCTATTTGAGTACTCGTTATTAGCAACCATGGTCACATCGGATCATTTCGTTTATTCCAAAGCGGGCCTTTGTATGGGAACTGGGCGATTCGTCCACCGTTGATGGTTCTAACTTCATCAATTTCTCCCCAACTCTTGAGAAATAATGGATTCTCTGCATAAGGCTTGAATCGTGATCATGAAGTTCTCCGTATTCATAGGTGTGTCAACGACCATGGTGGGTTCGTGGGTGCTCGCGCACGGTCACGCGCTGGACGCCGCGTGCAATGCCCGCGCGAATAAGTACGGAGCCGCCGCCGTTAACTTCGGATGCACGAAAGCGATATCAACCTTGTTGATGGGCGTTGCGCTCACGACCGGAGGCCTCATTATCCTCGGAATCATTTCCTACGCGTTCTACAAGAATGCCCGCGCTACTATTTGGAGCAACAAGTCCTTTACGGTGGCGGGACAGCCCAACCACACCATCGAGACCGTTTCTCGCTGAGACTTTGCGTGCGCTGAACGCACTTTCAAAGTCAGACTTTTTTCCGGTCTCGGCAGGGCCCAGATTTGTGCCGCATTGACCCGTGCGACGAGATCGTCAGGTCATCGTTCCTTCACCGAGGGCCTTGGCCCCCTCGCCTAACATGATCACCGCTTCACCATTGGGCACGGCGGGGGACCACAGGAATCCCTGTCCCAGATCGCAGTGGAGATTGCTGAGGTGTTCTAGCTGGTCGTGAGTTTCGATGCCCTCGGCGAGCACGATCATGTCCAACTTATTGCCGAGTGTCACGATGGCTTCGAGGAGTGTATTGCTTCGCGCCTGGTCGCGCTTCGGACGCACGAAGGATTGGTCGATCTTGATGATCCGTGGCCGCAGTGCGGCCAGGTACGACAGGGAGGAATATCCCGTGCCGAAATCATCGAGTGCGATGCCGATATTCAGACGGTTGAGATGGTCCATGACGTTCATGGTTTCAGAGATGTCGAGTAACGCCACGCTCTCGGTGACCTCGAGGATGAGTCGCTCCGGGTCAAGCCCGCTGAGTTTGAGTTCGCGTTCAATCATGGGTATGAGGTCGCGGTCGTGAAACTGGTGCGCTGAAAGATTGACGGTGACGTAGGGCAGTTTGGTCCCGTCGCCCTGGAGTTGCCACGAGCTGGCGGCCGTGACCGCCTCGTGCATGGCGAAAGCCCCGAGTTCGAGAATGAGGTCGCTCTGTTCGGCGATCGGAATGAACACATCAGGCGGCACCCATCCGCGCTCGGGGTGGGGCCAGCGCATGAGGGCTTCGAATCCGACGACCTCGGAATTTGAAAGGTCGATGATTGGCTGGTAGTGCATTTGAAGAACACCTGACGCCACGGCCTGGCGAAGTTCCTGGACGAGGGCAAAGCGACTGACCGCTTCCTGGCGAATCTCTGGGGTGAACACCACGAGGTGGCCGTGGCCCCGGCGCTTCGCTTCGTACATTGAAGCGTCAGCGTTTTGGATGAGTTCCACGTTCGAATTGGTGCTGTTGGAATCCCACACGACGATTCCGACACTGGCATGCTGCTCCAGGTGCACGTCGTCGAACGTGAACGGTTCGTCGAGCGCCGCGAGCAGCCGACCGGCTATCTTTTCGGCTTCACTCGGTGCGGTGAGGCCCTCGGCGAGGTACAGAAACTCATCGCCGCCGAACCGGCAGATGGTGTCCGACGCACGCGTCACCTTCTCGAACCGCTTGGCGATCGAGACCAACAATTGGTCGCCAATCAAGTGCCCATAAACATCGTTCACACCTTTGAAGTCGTCCAGGTCTAACAGCAACACCGCGCAGAGTTCATCTTGGCGCTCAACCCTCGACTTGGCCTGCACGAGACGGTCGTCAAAGAGAGCTCGATTGGCCAGCCCCGTCAATGGATCATGCAGCGCCTGATAGGAGAGCTGAGTCGCCAGGGCGCGCTCTTCGGTGATATCGCGCACGGAGGAGATGAAATAGAGGGTCTTGCCGTTCTCGTCGCGCGCCGAACAGATGGATACTTCGGCCATGACGATTCGGCCGTTCTTGTGCAGAAATCGTTTGCTGTAGCGAACCTGATCGGTTTCGCCGGACACAATGCGCTTATTAACCTCTTCGGAAATTCCGATGTCCTCGGGATAGGTGAAATGCTTCGAGTCGCGACCAATGAGTTCCTCTCGAGTGCGTCCGCTCATCTGACAGTACGACTCGTTGACCTCGAGGAATATGCCCTCGCTGTTGCTAAAGACCATCGGCGCCATGTTGCCTTCGAAGGCCAGGCGGAATCGCTGTTCGCTCTGGGCGATCGCGGCGGCCACCGCCGCTTCGATCTCACGCGACTTATCGGTTCGGGCGAGGTCGGCGCTGGTGCGTCCAGTCTGTCCGTCAACTTCTGTAACGGAGACCACGGTCGAAAACCGCTTGTCACGGTTGAGCCGGGCGCATTTGAGATCGACGACCAGTTCAGCACCATCGCAACGTTGCAATTCAAGGCCCAACTCGCTCCACGTGAGGGGTGATGTCGACATCGCGGAATCGGCGCAGTTGAAAATCATCGAATCCGTAGACAACCCGGGCACGAGTTTTCTGATGTTCTGACCAATCACATCTGTCACGGAGAAGCCCGACAGTGCTTTGACGTGGTGGCTGGCGTCGCCGATGACGCCCTCTGCGTCAAGCAGGAGAATGACGCCCGGCAGTGCCTCGAGCACGTCTCGCGCTAATGCGGCGTCATCGTCAAAGGTCCCCACCGGGTACTCACTTTCCCCGACGTCACTGACCACTACCGTGAAGGACGGTAAGTCGGGATATAAAAAACAGTAGTCCTCTCGTCCCGTTTTCTCTAAGTCATCGGATTTCAGACTCGGGTCAGTGTTCATTCGCCATACTGCGCCGTAATCTGGCGTCGTGGCCGACACCCGCCCACCGCGCCTAGACGCGGACGAACGCACGACCTTGTGCGCCCTGCTGCAGTATCAGCGCGAGTCACTGGTTCGAAAAGTGTCGGGAGTTAGCGAGACCGAGGCTCGAATATCACTGGTCACGAGCGAAACGACCTTGCTGTGGCTAATTGTTCACATGGCTCAAGCCGAATCGATGTGGATACTTCAGCGCTTCGCAGGTACGCACGTGGAGCCCCCTGGCGCAGATGGCAATGATGACCACACCCTGGTCGCGGCCGTCGACGAGTACCGCGCTGGGTGGGTTCATGTCGACCACGTGGTGGGAATTGCGGCGTCGCTCGATGAACGATGTCGTGACGTGGGAGATGCGCCAATGGTCAATCTTCGCTGGGTGCTGATGCATCTCTTAGAAGAGACCGCGCCACGCCGGTCACGCCGACATTCTGCGCGAATTGATCGACGGCAGTACCGGACGATAGTGCGCGACCGCGCAGTAGAGAGCCCCCGGCTGTTGAGCTGCACATAGACCGCTTCAATTACGCTCGGACAATGCCTCCGATGATCGCGTCACGGCCGTCCAATTTCCGGCGCGTGCGTCTCGGAGCGATCTTTTACGTGTCGACGCTGCAATATTTTCTGGTCCAATTGCTCGTGTCACTGCGCTGGTCGCTGGCCTACAGTCTGAGTCGCAACACGATTAGTGACCTGGGCAACACAGCGTGCGGGAAGTTCAACGGTCGCTACGTGTGCTCACCGCTGCATTCGCTGATGAACGTTTCGTTTGTGTTGCTCGGCCTGGCCATGATTGGAGGGTCATTACTCGTCTGTCGTTCTACACCAACGACGCGGGGTCAGACCGTGGGTTTCGTGTCGATCGCCATCGGCGGAGTCGGTGCAGTAATGGTTGGATTCTTTCCCGAGAACACGATTCCCGCGTTTCACGGAATTGGCGCCACCCTGCCGTTCTTGATTGGCAACATCGGTCTGTTCGTACTGGGCTTGTCTCTCGGCGGACCTGCGACGTTGCGCGTCTACACCGTGCTGTCGGGTTTGGTCGCGCTAACTTTTCTGGCGTTCTACGCCACTAGCCATTATCTCGGGCTCGGCGAAGGGGGCATTGAGAGGGTGGTGGCGTATCCCCAAACTCTCTGGCTCATTGTCTTTGGTACTTATTTGATCGTCACTTCGTCGAGTGCTGAGGTGTTCGTTCCACCCGCGCCGGTGACCACTGTACCGAACTAAGCGGCCCATCCGGACCGTCTATTTCGAAACACCCTGACGTACGAATCCCGGCGTCGCTGATTTAGTTTCGAATGTCGTGAGCACCAATCCGTCGCCAACCAGAGATTGAGGACATGGAGTGACGACTTATTCGCCGGAAGATTCTCGACTCGATCCGCGCATTGGGGCGTTGCTGGGCTTGTTCTTCGCCAATGATGAGACTGATGTCGCGAACCGCGATCAGATTCTCGCCGAGCGGTCTCGCCCGAGGAGATTGAGAGAGAAGCCGGACGGACCCAACTTACTGAGATGTTGCCCGTGCTCTGTTCCGAGATCCGTCGCGACATCGCGCGCGACATCGCGGCGTTGGCAGTCTTGTAACGGCCCGAAGAATGTGCTGATGCCGAAGTATGCTCACGAAAGTTGGCGTCGCGAGATGTGTCCCTGGGCGAAGAGAGAACGAAATTGACCGAAACGCTTACTGCGTCCGTGCGTAGCAATCGGGAACTTGAGCACTTCGACGTACTCATTATTGGAGCGGGCCTTTCGGGAATTGGCGCCGCCCATCACCTCAAGGCACAGTGCCCCCATAAGAACTTTGTGGTGCTCGAGTCGAAACTGGACTTCGGCGGTACGTGGCGAACGCATCGCTATCCCGGGGCGCGCTCGGACAGTGACCTCTACACCTACGGTTACCGGTTCAAGCCCTGGACCGGAGCGCCGATCGCCGCTACGGACGAGATCCTCAAGTACATGTCCGAAGTCATCGCCGACGAGGGTCTGCAGGACCATATCCGCTACGAACACCAGGTGACGTCAGCCTCGTGGTCGAGCGCGGAGAAACGTTGGACTCTCTGCGTGACGCGCAGCGATATCAGCGAACAGTTGCAGATTTCCGCCGCCTTCTTGTGGATGTGCCAGGGTTACTACCGCCACTCGGTGGGTCACACGCCGACGTGGGTCGGTATGGATCAATTTGAGGGCCCGATTGTCCACCCCCAGAGTTGGCCTGAAGACCTTGAGTACGCAGACAAGGACGTGGTGGTGATTGGTTCGGGCGCCACGGCGGCGACGTTGATTCCCGCCTTGGCCAAGGAGTGCCGTCACGTCACCATGCTGCAACGATCGCCGACATACTTCTATATTCGCCCCAATGTCAACGAGGTCGCTGACATGTTGCGTGAACTCGACATACCCGAAGAGTGGGTCCACGAGATCGTGCGCCAGAAGATCTTGTTTGACTCTGGCATCATCACGAAGCTGGCCCTTGAGTTCCCCGAGCTCGCCCGGGAGGAACTATTGAAACCAATTCGAGAGATCCTGGGAGACGACTACGACATAGAGACTCATTTCAATCCGAAATACAGACCGTGGCAGCAGCGAATCGCGCTGGTCCCCGATGGCGATTTTTTTGAAGCAATAAAAGAAGGAAAGGTGACGGTGGTCACTGACGAGATCGACTCCTTCACGAAGACAGGGATCAAGCTGAAATCAGGCGCGACGCTGGATGCCGAAGTCATCGTCACCGCGACGGGATTTGACATGAATGTTCTTGGCGATATTGCGTTCCGCATTGATGGCGAGGAACTTGACTTGTCCCAGACGATTGCCTACAGAGGATTGATGTTCACTGGCGTGCCCAATTTGCTCCAGGTATTCGGTTACTTCCGCTCGAGTTGGACCTTGCGCGTTGACCTCATTGGGGACTTCCTGTGTCGTCTGTTCAACTACATGGAATCACGTGGCGTTGACGTGGTCACGCCCCAGCTTCGCAGCGAAGACGCCGACATGACACTGATGCCGTGGGTCAATCCGGAGGATTTCAATCCCGGATACATGAATCGCAGCGTGCATCTCTTGCCCAAACAGGGAAGTCGTGATCCCTGGCGAAATGAGCTCACCTACGAGGTGGAAAAGGAAGCTCTTCCGGCAGCCGACTTCGGTGACGGTTCACTCGTGTTCCGATGAGAGTCGCTGCATGAGTTTGGCTGCGACAGTCCAGCTCACCGTCGAATTTTCGATGGGCTCGTAACTAGATCTTGCGAAACAAAGCGCCTATGCCAATTTATGCCGCGTTGCGCCGTCGTTCCGCTTCCTCACGGTGCAACTTAGAGATGGTCGCCTTTTGCTTTTGATAGATCGTGTTATCTCGCTTGGCCATCAGAAGGAATGCCAGCATGAATATGACAAATCCGCCGCCCACCAACGCGAATCCAATGAAGTACGAAGACACCGCGCTCATGCACTTGGCGCCAATGCCAACACCAGTCGCCGCAGTTGCACTGCACACGGAGGCAACACTGTGCTCTTTGCTAACGAGCCATGCACCAACAGCAATGGTTACGAGACTAAGAAAAATCGTTACTTTTCTTGTCACGTTTCAAACCTACAACTGAACCTCTCGTAATCGTTGCTCATGGTTAACAACTTGTATTTAATCTCGTACGGCTTGTTGCATTGTGACGTGCATTAGTGATGATGTGCAGCTTTCGAAAAATTTTCGACACGAGAATTTCACGATCATAAGATGACGTTGTGGCAATGTTCCTCGTAGTGCTGTCTCGCTCCGGTCCAGAGTGGGACGCGTCGCTGCCCATGGTGGGTCAACAACAGTGGTCTGAGCACGCTGCGTTCATGGACGATTTGGTGGAACGTGGCTTTCTTATCCTCGGCGGACCGCTGTGGGACGAGACCCGTGTGGTGTACGCGGTCGAAGCGGAATCTGAGCACGCCGTTCGTTCGCGATTGGCCAATGATCCCTGGAACGAGACCACGCTCGTTATTGAGTCGATCGACGCGTGGACCATTCGACTTGATGGGCGATAACACGCAATTGCAAATCGGCGTAGTGGCGAGCTGAGCCTTGACGCTGCATTTGGGACAGTAGAGGTAGATCACGTCCGGTGCACGGTGTCCGGCCATCGCTGACGGATCACCCGATTCGCCGGTGGTGTCGTTGGTTCATAAGGGTTACTGGGACTCGCCCCGCTGTGTAGTCTCAGACCATGAATGACTCGCACGTCATCGTGCTTCCCGATGGCCGAGATCTCGGTTGGCTCGAATTCGGCGATCCACACGGTGCGCCGGTGTTCGCGTTCCACGGAACTCCGGGCTCGCGACATCAGATCGTCATGGACGACGAGTCACTCCGCAATGCCGGTCTGCGATTTGTTTGCGTGGACCGACCGGGTTACGGACTCAGTAGTTTTCGACGTGGACATCGGCTAGTCGATTGGCCCAAGGACGTGGCACACCTGGCAACCAGAGTAGGCATTGAGAAGTTCGCCGTGCTGGGCCATTCCGGAGGAGGTCCCTTCGCCGTAGCCTGCGCGGCACTATTGGGCGATCGGGTGAGCGCCGCGGCCATCGTCAGTGGCGTAGGTCCGCTGAACGGCCCACACGCTTTCGACAGCATGAAAAAATCCGAACAAATACAGATGAAGCTGTCGCGCCGTCGATCGCGAATCATGCGCGCTGCGTGCGTGTCGCAGATGGAAGCTTTCCGTCATTGGCCTTCATGGTCACTCAACATGATGACCAAGCAATTCGCACTGGCCGACCGTGGAATCCTCGCTCGAGCGAACGTGCGAGCGACCATGGAGTTAGAGGCCACGAGGTTGTCACGCACTACCGGTAGAGCCGTGGCCCAAGACTTGGAGATTTTTACCGCTGACTGGGGCTTTGACTTGGGCGCCATCACCGTGCCCGTTCAGATTTGGCAGGGCGACGAGGATCTCAGCGTGGCGCCAGCGCACGCGCACGCGATGCACGAGGCAATACCCGGTTCCGTGCTGCACGAAATGCCCGGCGCCGGACACTTCTTCATTTTTGAGCGTCTTGATGAGATCGGTCTGGCTCTCTCGCAGTGCTAGTGCCGTGATGGGCTGTACTAAGCCCGGTTAACTCTGGTCCTTCTTGACGTATGGCGGGATGTCGGGATGATGCTCGATGATGTGGTCGAGTTTGGCGTGTAGTTCGGCGGTGCCCGCCGCGATGTGGCGTTTAACGAACGCCTCAATGGCCTTACGCAGTGGTGGGTAGAGAATGGTAGTGGCGATCGCCGCGATAATCACCCAGATCAACGTCGCCACGACGTCGCCGGGTATGCCACCTGATCCACCCGCGGGCCACACCCAGCGATCCCAGAACGTTGACGCCATCATTCGGTTCCCTTGTTCAAGTGTTCGTGCATTTGGGGATGTAACAACTTGTGTTTTTCCTTGAGCGACTCATGATCCGCCGTGGTGGTGTGTCGACGACAGGTCTCGTAGTGGGTGCCCTCGACTTTTCCCAGCCCGCCTTTGAGCACCAAGCGTCGGCAACTCTGGCATTTGTTGCGTTTGTAGATGGTGCCGATGGCCCCGAGCAGCAGAAAGTCTGGGATTGAGCCACCAAAGCCCGACCAGAATCCGTACCAGGTCCCGGATTCGTCGTTCGTGCCGGTGAAGGTAAGAAACCAATGAAAGATAACCACTGTGTCCTATCTAGTATGGCAACGCAATTTATGACCTGACGACAAGTGTAAGTCCTGCGGTCGTGATTTTCGTGACAAGGGCAGTCGACAACTTCGCCAATCATGCCCCGTGAGTTGTAAAAAATTGTCGGTCGCTGTTCAGTTGTGGCAGTGACGAACAGGTCAACATTTCACGTTGAGCTTTCGTTTGGCGGCCCGAAGAGGTGTGCCCGTGATCCACCCGCACGAGTCGCTCGGGAGCGAATTGCACGGCGACGCGGATGAGAGCTGGCCATAATCGGCGATGAACCTGCGCAGCGCATCAGCCAACATCGCTCAAATCCAACCCTTTGGTGACTCTTCAAATAGTATGTCGGCCGGTGGCATTCACGACACTGATCGGAATCCGTCTTACAAATGAAAGGTGGACGTACATGGCCCGGAAACTTCTCGCCGAGTTCTTTGGCACGGCGGTACTTGTCTTTTTTGGGGTCGGCGTGGCGACACTCATGTTCGGCTTCAAATTTGACGGCGGCAGCGTAGCGGCCGGTGTCGTGGCGACGGCCTTCACCTTCGGACTGGTGCTGATGGCGTTGGCCTACACCTTGGGCCCAATTTCTGGTTGTCACGTGAACCCGGCCGTTACCCTCGGCGCGGCGTTGGCCAAGAGGATTGCCCCAGTGGAGGCGGTTGGTTACGTGATCAGTCAGTTCCTCGGTGGCATCGCCGGCGCGCTGGTTCTGTGGACCCTCTTTACGCAGTCGCCCGAGTACCACACGTCGCTGCAGGGACTAGGCACTGATGGCTACGCCAAGGCGTCACTCATTCACATCAACGCGGGCGGAGCGTTCTTAGCCGAGGTGGTGCTCACCGCGCTCTTTGTCTTTGTCATCCTGGGCGTGACCATGAAGATCGCCAATGCGGCGACTGCCGGCATGGTCATTGGACTCTCGCTCACGGTTGTCCATCTCATTGGTATCCCCATTACCGGTACGTCGGTCAACCCTGCGCGGAGTTTCGGACCGGCGCTGATTGTGGGCGGCACCGCATTGAGCCAGGTTTGGCTCTTTATCGTGGCGCCCCTGGTGGGCGGCGCGCTTGCTGCACTGCTGCACCGAGCCTTCTATCCGAACGATCAAACGGCGTGATGCGGCGCTCACTGTCGCCGGTTGAGGAGTGAATGTTGCGACACGAGAATGTGGCTTCGGGGAGCGTCGCCAACATCTGACCCGGACGATGCAACATCGCTAAGATGTGGAAAATTATGGGGGGCGTAGGCCCGAGAGGTAGTGGGAGAAAACTATGAGTGATGTGTCGAACGGACCGGGATGGTGGCAAGCGTCCGATGGTAAGTGGTATCCGCCGGAACAGCAGCCGAACTACGAGGCCGCCTCGCCGCCGCCATCGTCAACACCGTCGCCCAGCCCAACACGCTCATCGGCAGGCACGTTCAAATTTGAAATGAACCGTTGGAGCCAAGCCGAGCGCATCACCGCGATTGCCTCGCTGGTGTTACTCATTGGACTCTTCCTACCTTGGTTCTCGATCGGCAATGGAATTGTTTCGGTTTCTTGGAGTGGACTTACGGCGCACGGTTATCTGTGGATAGTCCTAATTCTCTGTCTGGCGATCCTGGTAGATCTCGTGGCCAAGGTCAGCTACACGACCATGCCGTTTAAGCTCCCGCTGCCCGAGGAGCAGCTCTTATTGATCGCGACGGGAATTAACGCAGTGCTGGTGGTGCTTGCCTTCCTCTTGAAGCCGGGTGGTTATGGATTCAGCGGCGTCGGCTGGTCATGGGGATCCTTTGTGGGTCTCATCGCGGCGATCGTGGCTGCCTTCCCGACGGCCGCGCCCGCCATCAAGGCACGCCGTATGTGACCCACGCGATCGAACACGCAGTGCGCACTACGAGTTAGTTCAGGACCGGGCTTTAATGGGCCGGCGAACGCAGCGGAATTCTTGACCCAGACGTACCTGGTTGGGGTGGTCAACGAACTCCGATTGGCGCTTCGCCGGCTCACCGGATTTTTGGGCGATTAACGGCGAACGTTACGAATTACGAGAGGCCCAGACCGTTGCATGAGCCAAATCGGGTCGCGGGGAACGGCGCTGGCTGGTTTTCCGCCAACTTTCTCACTCCAAACGGCGCGCAACTGTCGAAGATCGCCCATGAATATGTAGTGAAAGCCCGACGCAAATCCCGTGTCCGGATTTCATTTTTTAATTTTTTTTTTTGCTGTTCACTTCTTCTTCTATATTTTCTTCGAAATCTTCGAGTCCGGGCCAATGAAGTGCGAACAGGTCCGGGCGGTCGGCCATGGCCTCTTCGATCTCTTCGAAGTGTTCGAGTCGAAACTCGTCAAACCGGGCGCGCCAGAGCTCCGCGCCTTCGGGCGAGTCGAACGCCGCGCGCATGCTGATGGGACCGACGAGTTCTTCCATGCCCGGCACCTCTTTGGCGAGATAGCGAAGTCGCAAATAGTCCTCGTAGGAAATGGCGGGGGAGTGAATCACCAGTCGTCCGGTGTCCGGGATGCTGGCACGGATTCGTCCATCCTTAAGAAACGACGACGTCAACAACAACGACAGGACCTGCTCCTCGGGGCTTTCCGAGAGGGCGACCAAATTGTCGCCCACGGTGTCGCGATCCCGGCTCGCGCCGCCAAAGCCGTCGTGCATGATCTCGCCGAAGCTGGCAATGATGCGCGTAAACAGCAAGGCCACGGGCCGGGCCTCCTTGATTTGGGTGTCATCGAGCCCCTCGACCAGGTGGGCGTAGGGCAACTTGGCGTCGCGCTGCATGGCTTGCAGCGCCGTGCGCCCCGCCCAGCGAAAGTCGCCGTAGCGCTCCTCGCTTTCGACGGTGCCCATTGACGTGAAACCAAAGAGGTCGACTGCCGCCTCTCCCAAGATCGAGAAGTCGCCGCGCAGGAGATCAATCAGCAGACCGGCGAACTCGACGTATATATCCGAGCCCTTGCCCAGGCGCTTGCGAAGCGACGCGACCGACGGCGCTGGTTTGAGATGTTTGAAGAAGACCTCGTCGAGAACATCACGTTCACCTTGGGGCTCCTCCACCGCGGCATCCGCGGCGGCATTACGAAACTCCGTGAGTCGTTCGTCCCACCGTTTGGCCATTTTGGCGATGAAATCGCGGATGAGTGTCGGCTCAACGTCCGCGCCCTCCCACCACAGCCGCCACGCCAATTCGTCTAAATGCTTGGATTTTGCCTTAAGTTGGGCAATTCTCAGTATCCGTTCGGCCGTGCCGGGGGCGTATGTCGTTCTCGGATCGCGCCAACTACTGGGCGTAAGAAACGGCTCATTCAAGATTCGACGCTGGTGGATACGCACGAGTTGGTCGCGCGTCATGTGAAAGCCAGCAAATTCCAGGTAGTCCCAAACGTCCTGGGCCGTTTCACGCGACCCCGAGCGTGCGTTCTGATTCACCACAAAACTCTACTGACGGGACTCCCAAAATACCGGCATTTCGCAGTCAAGACTTGGCCTTTGTCCCTGCGGCCACCCACGGACGAGAAGTTCGGCACCACCGACTGGCTCTCGGTCTCGCTCGACGTTCACATAGGAGATTGGTGATGAAGAGTAACTTGACGCGTGGCTACTCCAACGCCGAGTTCGCGATCCAGAAGTCAATGAGATCTTGGCGTCCCGAACCTGCGACGTTCGTGGACTTCAGAGGGAGTCTGCGGTAAAGGACCAGCAGGACATCCATCGAAGCACCGTACAGCGAGGCGGCGGGCGTCGCGGCATCTTCAGTGAGTTCAAACCCATCGGGCGCGAGCTTGATGGACCAGTTCGCGTCGGCGTCGGACGTCCGCACCTGGAGCACTTCGCCGGTGCCGCGGAGCTCTCGCACCTTGGGAGAAAAGCCCGCTGCTGACTTGAGATTGACGAGAAACTCGTCGATTCCGTCAACGGCGATGCGCGCATCGGTTTCGGGCGCCTTGCCCGTCGCTAGATCAATGTCCATCCGGTGGATGAGGGTCTCGTGTAGCTGTCGGCGCGACCAGAAGCGCACGTGTTGGTCGTGGCCCCAGGCCCACATGGCGTGGTCTGGATCACTGGCGCGAAGAGTCGCGACTAGCCGTTCGCCGCCGTCGCGGATCCAGTCAGCTCCCACGGGGCCTTGTTCGAAGACCATTGCGTCTGAGGACACATAGGTATTGGCGCGCACGCGCACGAGATGCTCGGCCCACCGGTGAATGATGCCTAAGTGCTGGGCCAGGTCCGCGACGGACCAGTCCGGACACGATGGCACCCGTGCTGCCGGTGGCGCGACCTCGAGGGCATCGGCAAAATTGTCGATTTCAACTTCGAGAAGGTCGCAATGCTCTACGTGATCCATGGCGAAATAATACGTGCGGCGTTGCGCGGGTCACGCCAATCCGGTACGCGTCACGACCCCGGACTAGACCTTGAAGTAGCAGCCGTCCCAGAAGGCCACGAGACGCTGTCGGAATATCCCGCGCAGTTCAATGAGAAGTTGCTCAGGCTGACCACTGAAACCGCCCGCGAACTTGACGTCAATATCGTCAGACGGCGCGGTCACAAAATGGTCGGCGCCTTTCGGAGGCTTGGTCCAAATGTCGAGCATGGTGAGTGATCCCGAGCAGCAACGGTGGGTGTGGGCGCGAACGTAGACCGCGCCGCCATGAGCGTTCACGTACTCTTTGGCGGGATCGGACACAATCACTTCCACGACGAAAGTGTACGTCCGTCCGTGCTGAATATTGGTCAGGTTGGGGCGGACGGCCGCTCACACGTCGGCGGCGACGTCCTCAATCGCCGCGTCGGTGAGCGAGCACGAGGGGATTGACCACGTTGGCCGGCGTGCCCAAAGCGAATGAGGTGATCTGGTCGAAGATGTCAGAAAACTGAATCTCCCATTCGTCGAGCGTGACGTAGCCCACGTGCGGGGTGCAGATCACGTTGTCCATGTCCAGCAGTGGATCGTTTGTATCCACCAATGGTTCTGCGTCAAAGACGTCGAGCGCCGCCAGGCCGGGATGGCCGGATTCGAGCGCTTCGACCAATGCGCCGCTCGTGATGAGACCGGCCCGGCTGGTATTGACCAACAGCGCCGTTGGCTTCATACGAGTGAGGTCCGCACGCGTGACGATCCCTCGGGTGGCGTCCACCAAGCGCAGGTGCAAGGTCAGCACGTCGGAGTGCTCGAAGAACTCCTCGCGGCTGTTGGCGACGGCTGCGCCGTCGGCAACGGCGCGCGCCCGAGACGCGTCGCTCGCCCAAAACACGACGTCCATGCCGAAGGCCCGTCCGTAGTCCGCGACGACCCGCCCGATCCTCCCGTAGCCGTAGATCCCGAGGGTCTTGGATACTAGTGAGCGACCAACGCCATCTTGCCAATGGCCACGTTTCATCGACGCGACTTGTTGAGGGATACGCCGCATACCCGCGATCACGAGTCCCCAGGTGAGTTCCGCGGTCGCGAACGAGGCGGTGCCCTGGTGCAAATCTGACGACACCACGATGCCCAGACGAGTACAGGTGTCAACATCGATGTGCGGAAAGACGCTTCGTTGACTGATGAGCAGGAGGTTGTCGAGCTGTTCGAGCAGGGCAGCGCGGATCGGGGTGCGCTCGCGGATGAGCACGAGTACCTCGGTGTCGCGCAGTCGCTGCGCCAATTCGCCGACGTCGTCAGTGTGGTCATTCCACACCGTCACGTCGTGGTCGCGGAGTTTGCTAAAGCAGTCCAGCGTCGCCACCGTATTGGCGTAGTCGTCGAGAATGGTGACCCTCATCGAACACCGACCTCCAATCCGTTGCGAGATTTTCAGGTTAACAACGATGTCATCGGTCTGAAGAAATCGAATGGACGCTTCCTGACGGGAACGTCGTGGCGACTTTCGAGGGTAGAGTTCGCGAATGAACGAAGAACTACGACTGCGAGCGCGTCAACTCGTCGTCAGGGGTTTTCTTATCACGGCAATCGGATTCTTTATCATGCTGGTCCGATCCTTGGTTCTTGATCACTCGGTGGGCTGGCTCTGGGCCACACTCTTCATCGGCTATCTGGTCACTCCTCTTTCTTGGACGGCGGCCGCCATCGCGTTCTGGTGGCTCTGCCAAGTCAAGTTCAGTGACCAGCAGGCTTCGTTGATGAGCAAAGCCTTTTACGGACTGGCTCTTCAAGCGTCGCTGACTGGAATTTTGTTCTTGAGCGAAGTTGCGTTCTACTTCTCAGTGGGCTACGTCCAATGGTGGTACGCGACTACCGAGATCGTGTCGGCAGCTGGGGCACTCATGACGGTGTCGGGCTTCATTCTGCTCGCGAGATCGTATTCGCAACGACCGGCGTTGCCCCACGACACTCAGTGAACCGCTTCGTTACTGAGTAGCGCCGAGTCGCGAGCGGAGCGAACCAAGGGCGAGCAACAGGCACAGCGGCGAATACAGTTGACGGTCGAGACGACGGAAACGTTCTGAGTTACTGCCTTTTGACAGGAGTGACGTCTTGGCGGCGAATCCGGCAACACTACGTAGCGCCAGGACTGTCGCCATCAGGACGAGCGCCCATTTGCGCAACTTCTTGGGCATCGGTGAGAGGTCCAACACCACGGTGGTGCCGACCGCGAGCAGCGACGCGACCGAAAAGCACGCGCGCAGCGAGGGAACCGTCGACCGTCCGATGACGGCGTCGGCCAGCTCACCGCGGTCGTGGAATGGAAACGATGAACCCAGTCCCCACGTGACGTGGAGCACCGCCAACGCACCCAGGGTCGTACCGGTGACTATGGACGTCTTCGACATGAAAGCAAGGGTAGCGAACCGAAATCTCTCGCCGCTAAATGCGGTCCTCCCGAACGATCTGTTTGGTGGAGTCATTGGCGCGATTGACGTCGCGCACGTGCCTCGTCGTCAGGCTTCCTATCCGCCAGCAGCGCTTGACAACAAGTGAAGTCGTGGTTAACTTTGCCGCATGCGAGGACTCTCAGGTTGAGAGTTAGTAGCAAGGGGGAAGATCACTTAGGTCCATGGACACGACGTGGTGATGAGTCGAACCTTGGTTTGATTCCGGTCAGCGGGTCTGACCCAGTGATGCGGTCCCGCTCTCCTGAATTGAGTCGACGTACGACCGGCGTCACGCGTTGGGTATGGACACCTAAGTCGTATTGACCATCCGCGAGTGGACGTAATCGGCGAGGAGAGGATGATCATGGAGCCAGAGGGAGCAACACCGGGGGCGGTAGGCAGAGTGGACAGTTCCGCGACAGCCCACACTGACGCCAAGGACCTAGAGACGTTCGGGTACAAGCAGGAACTGCACCGAACGCTCGGCCTCTTCAGTTCGTTCGCCGCCGCGTTCAGTTACATTTCACCGTCAACCGGTATTTTCACGCTGTTCGCGTACGGCCTGGTCACCCTAGGTGGTGTGTTCATCTGGTCGTGGCCCGTTGTCGCGATTGGTCAGTTCCTCATCGCGCTCAACTTTGCCGAAGTGTCCAGCCACTATCCCGTTGCCGGCTCAGTGTTCCAGTGGACCAAGTACCTGGCGGGACGGCCGTACGCGTGGTTCACGGGCTGGATTTACGTCTTCGCGGGCATCCTCACCGTGACCGCGGTGGTCGTGACCTTGCCGCTGACGATCCTTCCCGCCCTCTACAACATGGGCTGGCACGTCGACGCCGGAGCGTTGCACGATCAAATTTGGGTCGCCGCCATCACGCTCGTCGTGATTACCGTGCTCAACATATTCAGTCTGCGCCTGGTCTCGCTCATCAATAACACCGGCGTCTTCTTTGAGATCGTGGGCATGGTGATCTTCGCCATCATCATGCTGATCGTGCACCGTCACCAGAACATCTCGGTGGTCACCAACAGCGGCGGCATTCACGTGACGTTGCCGGCCTTCTTCGCCGCAATGTTCATGAGTCTCTTCGTGATCTACGGCTTTGATACCGCCTCGACGCTGGCTGAAGAGACCCATGATCCGCGCCGGCGAGCTCCCCAGGCAGTCCTGATGAGCGTGTCGGGAGCGTTCGTCATCGGCGGCATCTTCCTGGTGGCCCTGCTCATGGCGATTCCCAACCTGCACACGGCCATCAAGGACGGGTGGGGACCGGCACAAATCATTGACGCCAACTTCGACACCTTCTGGGCGACGGTCTATCTGCTCGTGGTGTCCGCCGCCATCCTCGTGTGTTGCCTGTGCATCATGGCCGCGACCGTGCGACTCTGCTTCGGCATGGCCCGCGACAACCGTCTCCCGGCCTCGCGCACGCTCGCTAAGGTGCACCCCACGCTTCGCACGCCCGTTGGATCGTGCGTCGCCGTCGCCGTGCTCGCGGCAATCCCCTTGCTCAAATACGCCGGCGCGGGCATTGTCGCCATCGCCGCGACGGCACTGATCTACTTGTCGTACTTCCTGGGCAACCTGGCCATCTTGTGGGCGAGGTCGCACGGGTGGCCCAAGGTCGAATCACCGTTCAAACTGGGCAAGTGGGGCATGCTGGTCAACATCCTGGGTCTCGTCTACGGCGGCGCGATGCTGATCAACTTCGCGTGGCCCCGGGTGTTCTCTAATCCCGAGCCGTCTCAGACGGCGGGGGCCCTGAGCCTCGGTATTCACTTCTTGAATAACATCCCGATCCTCTATACCGTGCTCGGGGCCATCCTCATTGTCGGGGTGATTTACTATTTCGTCTCCGAGGTGAAGAAGCCGTTGCCGGTGAATCCGCCAGCGGAGTCGGGCGCCTTGACGATCCCGCCCGAGTCGCTGCCGTACCGGGATGTTGAGCCCGGCTAGACGTCGAAACTCGGGTCTAATCTGAGCCCATGTGTCGAAACATAACCACGCTTCGCGGTCTCGATCCCGGGGCGACAGACGAAGAGATTGAAGCCGCTGCCCGCCAGTTCGTGCGCAAAGTGAGCGGCGTTCAGTCAACCTCCAAACTCACGGAAGCCGCGTTTGAAAGGGCGGTGGTGCGCGTCGCTCGGGCCACCACGGACCTTTTAGACGAGCTGCCCGCGCGCCAGCAGCCACCGCCGACGCTGCCGCCGCTGCGACGCAGTGGCCCGAGCCAATAGGAGTTGACATTACTAGTACGTGGGACGTAGTATTGTCCCCAATATGGCGAAGCGCATCACACCAGTCAGCGGGCTCGAGCGCAACAACGAACCGGCCGTCCTTATCTTGACCAGTCTCGCGTCGGGCGACAAGCACGGTTACGCGCTTTCAAAGGACATCGAGGGATTTGCCGGCATCGTGCTCGGGCCCGGCACGCTCTACGGAGCGATAACACGTTTGGAAGAGCGCGGGCTCATTGAACCAACACCAAGCGACGATCGTCGCCAGCCCTACCGGATCACGGCTGGCGGGCTCGCGGCGCTGAGCGCCGCGCTCGAGCAAATGCGTCAGTTAAGCGAGATAGGCACGTCGCGACTGGGTGCGCGAATCGCGACGTCGCCCCTGGCGCCCGGCGGTATCGCGCCCGGATATTCGCTATGAGCAGGTCCAACCGTTTCGAGCGGTTGCTGCGGTGGTACCCGACGGCGTGGCGCTCACGCTACGGCGCCGGCATGGTGGCCCTGATGGAGGACACCTACGCCACTGCCGGGGTGCCCCTGCGAAGCCGGCTCGCCATCATGAGAGCCGGCGTGTGCGAGCGGGCTCGTGAGGCGGGCGTGCTCGGGCGCGAAACGAGTCCGCTCGATCGTCAGCGGGCGGGATCGCTGCTCGTGCTGTGCGGATGGGCCGCCGTCATGTTGGCCGGCGCCTTCTTCGCCAAATTCACGGATAACTGGAACTCCTTGCTCTCGGGCGGCGGTCGAACCCTTTCGAACGTCAGCTTCATCGCGGTCCAGTGGGGCGGCGTGCTGGGCATCGTGCTCGTCGCCGTGGCCGTAGTGTGCGTCGTTCCTTCGCTCGTGGCGCTCGTGCGCGCCGGGGGCTGGGCCAGCGTACGACGGCCCATTGTCAGGACCGTGATTGTGGGCGCCGTCGTCGTGGCATTGACGGTCGCACTGGTCGCGTGGGCTCATCATTTGCCCTACCGGGACCGAAATGGCGGCCTCATTCCCTACGAGTTTGTTGTTGCGGGTTGGAGCGTCACCGTCGCTATCGCCGTCGGGGTTGCGACGTCGGCCGCCGTCTCGGTGACTCGTCGCCTGGAACTGTCCGCGAGAAAAATCCAATCGCTCTCGCTGATCGCGGTGACACTCACCTTTTTCATGTTCGTAATTTTCGCCGGCACGCTCGCGTGGGCCGTGACCGAGTCACTAGACGCGCCCGCCTTCATGCGCCAGGCGATTGGCAGCGGGCTGTTCACTAACGCGAGTTCGTTCCCGCCGGTAATGGTGGTCACCGTACTGGTGATGTTGCTGGGACTCGCCGCCGCGATCACCGGCACCGTGCGGGTGGCCCAGGCCCGCCACGACGGTGCTTTGCGTTACGTCGGCGATCAATCGCCCTAGGGAATCTTTCGCCTGGACCCTCTCGTTGACGCTACCGGCCTATTTCCAACTGCCCGGCAGTCGCGCGAGCATCGCAGCGACGTCGCTCGCGGGCACGGCGTGCGAGAACAGATAACCCTGACCCAGTTCACAGCCCAGCCCCTGGAGACGTTGCAGTTGCGCCTTGGTCTCGATGCCCTCGGCGAGCATCGTCATATCCAAGTTGTGCCCGAGTGAGACAATTGCTTCGAGCAAGGTGTCGTTGCGTACGCTCTCTTGTACGGGGCTCACGAAGGATTGATCGATCTTGATGATTCGTGGTTGCATGAGGGCGAGGTAGGAGAGAGAAGAGTAGCCCGTACCAAAATCGTCGAGGGCAAACCCAATGCCCAGTCGATTGAGCTCTTCCATCACGCTCAGCGTCTCGCTGATGTAGAGCAGCGTCACACTCTCGGTGATTTCAATGATCAGGCGCTCCGGTTCAAGACCGCTCAACGTCAGCGCCTTTTCAATCATGGCGACCAGACCCGGATCGCCGAACTGGTGCGCCGAGAGATTGACCGTCACGTACGGCGCGCTTTTTTCTCCTTTGGCGGGCCCCCACGAGCTCGCCGCGGTCACGGCCTCGTGCAGAGCGAAGGCTCCCAATTCTAAAATGAGGTCACTCTTCTCGGCCAGCGGGATGAACACGCTGGGCGGGACCCAGCCGCGCGCGGGGTGCTGCCAACGCATCAACGCCTCAAAACCAACGACGCTCGTGACGGTGAGATCCACGATTGGTTGGTAGTGCATCGTTATCTCGCCGCTCGTGAGTGCCTGGCGAAGGTCCTGGACCATCGCAAAGTGGCTGACCGCTTGTTGGTGCATGCCGGTGGTGAACAGGACGTGATGACCTTTGCCCTGGCGTTTCGCTTCGTACAGCGCCACGTCGGCGTCCTGGACGATTTCTGCGTAGTCCAACCTGGTGGCGTCCCACAGCACCACGCCAATGCTCGCGTGTTGACCAATATGAATACCGGCCACTGAAAATGGTTCGGCCAGTGTTTCGAGCAGGCGGGCTGCCATCTGTTCGGCCTCATCGGGTGACGTCAGCCCGTCGGCGAGGTAGAGAAATTCGTCGCCGCCAAAACGACACAGCGTGTCAGTCGAACGTGATACCTGTTCGAGTCGCTTCGCGATGGCAACCAGTAATTGGTCGCCAATGAGGTGGCCGTGCGCGTCATTGACTCCCTTGAAATCGTCGAGGTCAAGCAGCAATACCGCGCCTATGCCGCCTTGACGCACCACGCGGGAGTGGGCCTGCGCCAAGCGGTCGAGAAAAAGGGCTCGGTTAGCCAGACCCGTGAGCGGGTCGTGCAGCGCCTGATGGGAGAGGCGAGCGGTGAGGGCCCGCTCCTCAGTGATATCGCGCTCGGAGATCACGAAGTAGAGGGTCTTGCCCTGCGCGTCGCGCGCCGGCGACCTGGACACTTCAACGTAGATGATGCGGCCGTCCTTGCGCAGGTATCGCTTGGTGTAGCGCGCCGGCGCACCGTCACCGGCGGTGGCGCGCCGATGGGACTCTTCGGTGATGCCGACGTCCTCGGGAAAGGTGAACATTTTTGAATCGTGGCCGAGCAGCTCGTCTTTGGTAAAGCCCACCATCTGGCAGAAGGCGTTGTTGGCGGCGATGATGGCGTCATCGAGGTCCGTGCAGATCATCGGGGCCATGTTGTCCTCGAAAGCCAGACGGAAGCGCTCTTCGTGGGCACGCAACTGAGCCACGGACTGGTTATGTTCGGTCACGTCTCGTCCGTTGATGATGACGCCCTGGACATCATCGTTGTCGAGCCAGTTGGTGGAGACGATTTCGATTTCTCGAATGTCGCCGTTCTCGGTCATTGACTTGATCGTGTCACTGACCGATGCGCCAGGGTTTGCGAGTAGGTCTAGGAATCGTGCGGCGACACGTTCGAGGTCGTCGGGGTGCAGATAGTCAAGGGCATTCAGGCCAATGCCTTCTTCCAATGATTTGCCGAACGTTTGCAAGGCGACCGGGTTCGCGTAAATGACGGTGCCCTCGGCATCAATGACAATCATCAAGTCCGACGAGTGCTGGCCAGCCTTCTCCAACGCGGCAAATCGTTCGCTCGAGAGCGCCGCGGGAGCGTCAACGGGGGCGCGTGACGCGATGTTAGATGACGAGGACGCCGGTTCGTCCTTGCTCGAAGTGGACTTTTCGTCCTCGCGCGACGTCATCATTACATTTTACCGGCGCTGCGGAGCATCCCAGCGACCAGACGTGGCCTCGTTCTCGCGCACGCGGCAGCGACACGCACTGATAAGTTGACGCTTCGTGCGTCGTATGTATCTAGTTGCCGATCTCATCATCGTGTTAGTTTTCGTCGTTATCGGTCGAGCCACGCACGATCATGGGGAATACGCAGCTGGTGTGTGGTCGACCGCGTGGCCATTCATGACGGGCCTCGCTCTTGGTTGGTTGGCGATGCGCGTCACCGGTCGATCAGGGTCGAGACCACGTGACGGTGGCGTTATCTGCCTCTATACCGTTGTCGTGGGCATGACGTTGCGAGTGATCGCTGGTCAAGGTACGGCGTTTGCTTTCATTCTTGTTGCGCTTGGTTTCCTGGGCGCGCTGATGGTTGGAATACGCGTGTTGGTCCAAGCCGTGCATCGCCGACTGGCGGGGCGATGACCCCGTAACCGCTTCGAGGATCGTGCGGTTCATCTCGAGAGTCCGTGACAGGTCGTCGCAGTAGTTTTCCGTTCTGTAATCCAGCGCCGTGACCGTATGTTGCGATGGCGCGGGCGCCGTTGCGCTGGTAGTCGGCGCACGTCCTAGCCGGTAGAGAGAGAGTCGCCGTAGCTGCTCAGCACGATCGTCCCCGCACTGTTCAAGACGCGTAGCCCGGTGATCTTGTCGAGAGGTACGGCGCACGACATCGTTGCGTCGACGGCTTGACCGGCGACGGATCGGTACGTCCCCGCGACCCACCACGTTCCCGTGGCCGTTCGCATCGACACCGTGTAGACGTTGCCTCCGGGTAGGCCCTGCTCGTGCATCGTGAGCGATGTGCCCCACGGTCGTTCGCTCAGCACGACACTGGCTCGTACTGCGGTTAGGCCACTCAAGGCCAACGTGCGTTGCGTGTTCGGTTTGGCGACGGTACTGCCCGAAAAGAGTCCCGCGAAGATCAATGACGCCGCGATGAGTCCGACACCGACAGCGGCCGTCAGGGTGGCCCGCCGCCTGCGTCGCTGAAGTGCGCCACCGTGGTGCAAGTCCCGCAAGATTTTGTCCGTGAGATTCGCGGGTACCGCCGCCGTGGGCGCCACGGCCGCCGGATCGACGAAACTCAATAAGTGGTGAGTCTGCGCAAATTCTTTGGCGATGCCTTGGCAGTCGTCGCAGCCCTCGAGGTGGGCCAACAGCGCGGCCTCTTCATTCGCCGAAAGGTCGCCGAACTGGCGCATCGCGATGGCCTCTTGCCACTTTTCACATCCCATTTCGATCATTGGTCCCATCCCGCTTCCTCGAATAAAATCCGCAGCATCCGCAGCGCGTAGAAGGTCCGACTGCGAACGGTACCTTCAGGTATTGCGAACAACTCCGCAACTTCGCGTCCGCTTCGTCCGTTGAAGTAGAGCTCGGTGATGATCATCCGGTGCTCGGGGTCCAGACGTTGTAGCGCGGATTCCATTTGCCACCCGAGCATTGCCGTTTCGAGATGATCCTCGGCGGCAGGATCTTCGTCTTGATCGAGCGCGACTGTTTGCATTTTTGTCTGGCGAGTGCCAATGTCGATGATGACCCGTCGCTCGATAGTGAAGAGCCAGGTACGAAGCGACCCTAATGTCGGATCAAAGCGAGACCGTGAACGCCACGCGCGAGCGAACGTCTCCTGTACCGCATCTTCCGCATTGTTCGACGAATAGAGCGAGCGGCGCGCAAAACCCAGCAGTTCACCGCCATGAGCCAGGAAGGCCTTGCGCAGCCCCGCTTCGTCGGCGGTCTCCAAATCGTCTTGGTGGCCATCGCTGCTTGTCGTCGGGCGATCAAGGTCCTCGGTCGTCATCGCCGGGCTCGTCTCGTGAGAAGAGCGAACGGCCGACGATTCACGGTCAACGCTGAGTTTGCGCGGAGTGGTCATTACTAGTAACCAATACCGCCTCCGGTCGTGGTGGTCGTGGTGCCCCCACCACCCCCGCCGCCCATCGTCGTAGTTGTAGTCGTAGTCGTCGCCTTGGTCGTCGTCGTAGTCGAAGTTGCCGGTGGCTTCTTGGCCGTGGTTGTGGTCGTGGCGCCGCCACCGGACGAAGCGGCCCTAACAATCGGTGTGGCACTGACCGATGCTGACGCTGCCTTCACGACGTACCACTTGCCGCCGTCAAAGGCAGCGCCTTCGCCGCGGGATTGCTTTGGTCCCGAGTCGCCCGCGAACGTGTACAGCGGGTACGAGTTGAACGTAACTTGCTTGGTGCCAGCGCTGCGTGCGACAAAGCCG
Source organism: Acidimicrobiales bacterium (assembly GCA_049519675.1). Classification (GTDB taxonomy): domain Bacteria; phylum Actinomycetota; class Acidimicrobiia; order Acidimicrobiales; family RAAP-2; genus RAAP-2. The sequence goes on from JBEKQN010000007.1 coordinate 25,837, forward strand.
ATCTTCCCTTTGACGTTTGCACCGAGGCTAACCGAGGCCACCGAACTCTTGACCGTCACTGGAATCCAATGGGCCAGACAACTGCCCGTGCACTTGAGCTTCGCGCCTTTTTCGACGGTCAATATGTAAAGCGTCCGAGACGCGTGGTTAGCGAGCGCCCCGGGAAAGCCCGCGATATTTACCGATTGCAATATTGTCGAGGACGCGCCCGCCGATTCGGCGAGCGGTGCAACGAGCAGCCCGGCGGCGATGAGAAGGCTGAGTGAGATTGTGTTACTGCGCGAACCGCCAGTTGATCGTGGCGATGTGTGGAAACCGGCGGTCATGAGTTCTCCGATGTGCGTCGCGTTGCGTTCCGGCACTTTGCCGTACTAATGACTACTGTCGGCAGTGGCGAAATGTTCAGCGCTGGAGTGCACGTCGCCCGTGACACCCCCACGAACAGGCTGGAAGAAGGGAATTGCGATGGCATTTGCCCGAAACGGAGACGTGGAAATTTATTTTGAGACGTTTGGCCGAGCCATTGATCCGGCCCTCCTGCTGATTAATGGCCTGGGCGCCCAGTGCGTCAACTATCGCGTCGAGATGTGCGAACGCATCGCCGCGTTGGGTTATTTCGTGATTCGCTACGACAATCGTGATATTGGGCTCTCTTCGAAGATGGATGAACCGAAATTCGCCGTAGACAGCAGCGACACTTCGCTCGAGAACGACCGTCACGCCCGGGACAGTTATCTGCTCTCGGACATGGCGCGCGATGGCGTGGCCGTGCTCGACGCACTGAACGTTTCGCGCGCCCACGTAGTGGGCGCGTCGATGGGAGGGATGATTGCCCAGACCATGGCCATTGAAAACCCGCAACGACTACTCACCCTGACGTCGTTCATGTCGACAACGGGCGATCCTGATGTTGGGCAACCGTCGGAGCGCGCCCGAGAACTGCTCTACGGCGCGCGGTCTACGGACCGCGACAGCTACGTGGCGACGCAACTCGAGGGTGCGCAAGTGTGGGGAAGTCCGGCCTGCTTCAATGAAGAGTTTCGAACTGCGGTTGCCCAAGAGGCCTTCGATCGAAACTTTTGTCCGGCGGGGGTCGGTCGTCAACTGAGAGCAATACAGGCATCGGGATCACGCACGGTTGCGCTCGGCGCGCTGGAACTGCCAACGCTCGTGCTGCACGGTGACGCGGACACGCTGATCGACATGAGCGGTGGGCGTCGAACGGCCGAAGCAATCCCCGGTGCGCGGTTCGTTGTCATCGAGGGATTGGGCCACGACTATCCGCCGCAGTACTGGGATGAATTGATCGGACTTTTAGAGTCGCACGTGGGCAGCGAGCGGGTGTAGTTATCGCGAAGGTAAATCGGACGATGTATCGAGCGTGTCGGGTCGAGCGCTCGTCGAGTTGAATCCGTGTTGTGCGTTAGTTGCGCCTTTTATGTGCCGAGACGACATGTGGTGGCCACAATCTTTCTGAACGCACGAAAGGAAAAGGCGCGATTGTTGGATTGGCTGCCGGACCGGTCACTTAGCCCAAAACTTGGTTAGTGTGGGCGCATGATGCGATACATCGTGGCGTTCCTGGGTGTGGTGACCGGGGCGGTTGGTGTTTGGCTCATCGTCCTCGAACAGCCAAAAAACGCCGCTTGCAATGCCGCGCACCCGACACTCGGTGAATTGGCGACCGCGGGGGCCAGTTCGACGTGTACCAACATTGTGTGGTCGTACTTTGGAGGCTTCGTGCTCGTGGCCTTCGGAGCGCTCACCGTCGTCGTCGCCGCCGCCATGATGAGGAAGACTCGCCGGAACAAGGGACCTCGTCGTGCGGTTCCTATTCAGTACCCCTACAAGAATCCCTACACCAAGGACCCCACCGCGCGGTAGCGCTACTTCTTGGGCCAACCCTTTGGTCGTCGTGCGAGCAGTGCTGGGATCTTGTCTGACGGAACTGCTTCGGAAAAGAGAAAGCCCTGACCCAACTCACAACCGGGCAGACGCAATCTCTCCAGTTGCGCCCTGGTCTCAATCCCTTCACCCAGCATCGTCATGCCGAGTTTCTGACCGAGCGAAATGATGGTTTCGAGCAGCGTGTCGTTGTCGATGCTTTCGTGCGTAGGCCGCACGAACGATTGGTCGATCTTGATGATCCGCGGCTGGAGTAGCACCAGGTAGGAGAGTGACGAGTACCCGGTGCCAAAGTCATCGAGCGCGAAACCAACACCGCGTTCCTGGAGTCGCCCGATCACGCTGGCCGTCTCCAGCGCGTCTCGCAACATGACGCTCTCGGTAATTTCGATGATGAGACGATCGGGAGAGATGCCGCTCATTGTGAGCGCCTCTTCGATCATTGACACGAGTCTGGGTTCATGGAACTGGTGGGCCGAGAGGTTGACCGTGACGTACGGGCGAGTTTCTTGCGAACCGGTTGGCTCCCACGAACTCGCCGCCGCGACGGCTTCGCGAAGAGCGAACGCCCCCAGCTCCAGGATCAGGTCGCTCTGTTCGGCCAGCGGGATGAACACGCTTGGCGGCACCCACCCGCGCACGGGGTGTTCCCAGCGCATGAGCGCTTCGAAGCCCACGACCTCGGTACTGGTGAGGTCGACAATGGGCTGGTAGTGCATCGTGAGCTCGCCCGCTTGAATTGCCTGGCGCAGTTCCTGTACCAACGCGAACCGACTGATCGCCTGCTGGTGCATGCTGGGGGTGAAGACCACGAAGTGTCCTTTGCCGCGGCGCTTCGCTTCGTAGAGTGCGACGTCGGCGTCCTGGACCAATTCAACGCTGTTGGTGCTCGATTCGTTCCAGTGCACGACGCCGATGCTGGCTCGCTGCTCGATGCGCACTCCGGCAATCGCGATTGGTTCAATGAGCGCGTCCAGCAGTCGCTTGGCGAGCTGCTCGGCTTCTTCTGGCGACGTCAGGCCCTCGGCGAGGTACATAAACTCGTCACCGCCAAATCGGCACAGCGTGTCGCTGGTGCGGGTCGCCTCGGCGAGGCGGTGGGCAGTGGCTATGAGCAATTGGTCCCCAATGAAGTGACCGTGCATGTCGTTGACGCCCTTGAAGTCATCTAGATCGAGCAGTAGCACTGCGCCCTGGCCGCCGAGACGGACCGTGCGTGCGTGCGCCTGGGCTAAGCGGTCATCAAAGAGCGCGCGATTGGCGAGTCCGGTGAGCGGATCGTGCAACGCTTGGTGGGACAGCTGAATCGACAGCGCACTCTCTTCGGTGATGTCGCGCTCCGAGATAACGAAGTAGAGCGTCCTCCCGTTTTCGTCTAGCGCGGGGGACCTAGAGACCTCGACGACGATGATGCTTCCGTCTTTGTGCAAATACCGCTTGATGTAGCGTGACTGGCCGGCCTCGCCGTACGTGACGCGTCGATGAGACTCCTCGGTGATGCCGACATCTTCGGGAAATGTAAACGGCTTGGAGTCTCGCCCCAACACCTCTTCTCGGCTATAACCGATCATCCGGCAAAAGGCGTCGTTGGCGCTCACGACACGATCCTCGAGGTCAGTGACCAGCATCGGGGCCATGTTGTCCTCGAAGACCAGTCGAAATCGTTGCTCGGTTTGACGCAGGAGGGTCTCACTAATTTCGAGCGCCGCGACGGCCTCACGGGTTTCTTTCAGTGCGGCGTCAGTCTCTCGCACCGATCGCACGTGCGCGACGGCCAGCTCGGCCTCGCGCACGATGGCTTCGAGCGCGGTGACGGTGACGTCGTCGAAGGCAAACGTGTCGTGGGCGTAGATAGATAACACGGCACGCTGCACCCCATTCGTGGAGGGGATTGCAACCGAGGACCCGAAACCAAATTGAGCCGCGCGTTCGCGCCACGGCGCAAACAGCGCGTCTGTGATGAGTTCGTCGACGCTTTGGCTGACGCCCGTGCGCAGCGCCGTCCCGCTCGGACCGAGGCCAATCTCCGTGGATCCGAGCCAGGAGACCATTCCCTCGTAGAGGTAATCCGTCGCGCCGGCGGAGTAGAGAATGGTGACGCCGCCTTTCTCGCCGCTCGACGGCACGCCAACCCAGGCGAGTTCGTAGCCGCCCTTTTCTACGATGATCTCGCAGAGGCGATGGAAGTATTCGTCCTGTTCGAAGTTGATCATCGCCAGTCGATTGACCTCGGTGAGCATCTCGAGTATTCGTTCTCTCTTGACGCGTTGGGTGACGTCAATGAACGAGGAGATGACGCCCCTGGACCCGTCGTTCAAGATGACTTGGCAGGTGTTGACCGAGAGCCACTGTCGGGCCTGGCCGCGATTGTCAGTGCCCATGATGACGTCGTTACACGGTTCGCCGGTTCGCAAAGTGACTCGAGTGGGTTGCTCGTCAACCGGGAACGTCGAACCGTCTCCCTTCACGCGCGACCATTGCGGATCGGCGGCGGTACGATGCGCCAACTCCTCACGAGTTGTCTGGAGCAACGTGAGCGCGGAGTCGTTGCAATCAAGAACCGTGCCCTCTTCATTCTGAAGCACGATGCCCGCGGCAAGGGTATTGAGGAACTGCTGCGACTCAAGCAGAGATTGCAGTTGACCGCTCTCGCCACCCTCGGCACTCGCCTTATTCGTCAGATACCCCCAAGTTTCTTGCGAAACCTCAATCTCAGCGTAATGTGCGCCAAGTTGGCGCGTTGGTTCTGAACGCGACGTCCTCTCGTGAAGTCACAAGAATTAAGGGCGTCTTGGCGACCCCCATCACAACTTCCGCACTACTTTGACCCTTCTCATCTGCGACTTCGCGCTACGGCTGATTTTTAACGGGCGATGGGTATTGCTTTTTGCGTCGTACAATTAATCGATGTCGTATCACATTGCCCAGGTCAACATTGCTCGACTAGTGGCGCCACTTGACTCACAACAGTTGGCGGGGTTCGTCGCCGCACTTGATCCGGTCAATGCGTCGGCCGACGAGGCGCCCGGATTTGTATGGCGCTTGCAGACGGACGAGGGTAACGCCACTGCCGTGCAGGCGTTTGAGTGGGAGGAACAGGGTGCCGCTGGCGTGATCATCAACATGAGTGTGTGGCAGTCAATCGCGCAATTGTCGGACTGGGTCTATGGCCCGCTGCATCGAGCCGTGCTGGTGCAACGACGAAACTGGTTCGAGCGCGTGAGTGAAGCAACGACCGCACTGTGGTGGGTTCGCGAGGGCCACCTGCCCTCAACAAAGGAAGCGGAAACACGGGTCCTGCACTTGCGCGAACAAGGACCCACACCGATGGCCTTTACCTTTAAGGCAGTGTTCGCGTCGCCAGAGGACTAGATCGGTAGTGCTCTAGAAAAGAGGGCAGAGCGACGCACCTTTCCTTACGAGCGCACTATCTCCACCACGGGAATAACTCGCGACGTCTTGGCTTGGTACTCCGCGAATCCGGGATATAGCTCGGCCTGCGCGGCGTAGATCTTCGTTCGCTCCTCTCCGCTCAGCGGCGATGCGGTCGCGGCAAACGTCTCCGTGCCCAGTTCGACGGTGACGCTCGGGGTAGCGACCAGGTTGTGAAACCAGTCCGGGTTCGTGTCCGCACCGGCCTTGGAGGCAAAGACGAAGATCCGTCCGTCCTTTTTCATGTACATCATCGGATTGACCCGCTCCTTGCCCGACTTCGCGCCGGTGGTGTGCAGCAGCAGCACGGGTGCGCCTTCAAAGTTCCCTCCGACTTTTCCGTCGTTGGCGTGAAACTCGTCGATGACTGTCTTGTTCCACGCGTTGGTGGTGTTGGCCGCTTCTCGGTCGTCACTCATGTTCGCTCCTCTAGTTCATGGCACTCTCGCCACTGTGAAAATTGACGCTATTGACCTCACTGTAGGGGAAGCCGCGCTCCTTCGTCCAACGACGGCAGCAGGAGCAAAAGCGGTCGGCGCGGTCGAGCGACGTGAATGCTTGGTACCACACGTACCACGTGCGAACTAGGACTCTAAAACTCCGAGATAGGTGAACAAGACGGGCAACGGACAGGCCGGATCACGGGTCTCGCCGTGAGCCGCCCCGAGGCCCAAACGCATTCGGTACTGGCCGTCAGGTTCTTCGACGGTCTCTTCCATGCCTCTGGGGTCAAAGCTCATCGACGTGTGCTCCTCGAGGTAGGTCATCGTGAGTCCGGCCGTGGCCGCTGCCATGACGACTTCGGCGAGACTGTGCGCGTACTGGGTCGTGGTCCAGGTAATGTCCGCGTCGCGATTGGCGTACGAGCCGGTACCGCTATAGACGTGGCCGCCATCGAAGGTGTACGGGAAATCGAGCACGAGTGGATCGAGGCTGTCAATCATCGTGAGCAGTGGATGAAGTTCGACGAGCACGAGCGTGCCTCCGGGGCGCAGTACTCTCGCGACACCGTTCATCCACGCGTCCAGGTCGTCGATCCAGCACAAGACGCCGATCGTGGCGTACACGAGGTCGAAGCAGCCGTCGAGTTCGTGGGGTAGGTCGCGCGAATCGGACTGCACGGTGGTGACGTCAACGCCACACTGGCGTGCCAACTCGTCGAGTCGTGCGAGGGCCGTGGGCGAGAAATCAACACCAGTGACGCGCGCGCCCAGGCGCGCGAGCGTGATCGAATCACACCCAATGTGGCACTGCAGGTGCATTACGTCCAGGTCAGCGACTCCCCGTCGCTGCGTCGCCCGATCGAGAGCTGCTTGCTCTTCAGGTCCCATGAGCGTGCCGCCCGCAATGAGTGCGTCGAGGTCGTACATGCGGTCCTCGCCCGTACCGTGAAAGGCGGCCAATTGCTCCCAGTGCGTGTAGCTAGTTTCTTCCATGTCCTTCAGTGTAGAAAATCGCGATCACGTTAGGCGCTGGACCACAGGTGGCGGTTGGCGCCTTGCCAAGGGGACACAGGGCTTTCGTGGGCGAAGGAGAATTTCTTCGTGCGAGCGCTACTTTGGAACTGCGCAGGGGTCGCAAAGTCAATCCAGCATTCCCGCGCAGTGAGGATGAAGCGATGAGCGCACTCCCTGGTCACGTCGTACGCCAGATTTGTGCGGCTTTTCTGGTCCTCTCGTGCGTCGCCGGTGCAGCCCTGTTTCAATTGCCGCCGGCCGCCGCCGCCGGAATGGGCCTGATTACCGGGCGCGTCAGTGAATGCGGTCCGGGACCGATCGTCGCTCCACCGGCGCCGACGCCGACGGCGCCGCCCATTACGGTAAAAGTCGAACGCGCCGATCGGGTCGTCGCCATAGAAGTGGTCAAAATTACGAACGCGGTGCCAAGGTATGGGACTTTCCGCTTCGTGGTCCCGGCGGGCACGTACGAGGTTCTCTCTTCCTACCGATCCCAGGATCGTTGGGTGAAGGTCCAAGCAGGCGGACACAGTGTGGTCACATTTAGTATGTTCGCGTGCCCAATGTTGGGCGTCAAAGCGGGAAGTAAAAAAGCTGCGACGAGTGCGGCGCGTTAGTTCGACCCGGACCTAATCGCGCGCCAGCGCACGATTGCCCACCAGAGTGACCAGAGGGTAAGAGCCTCAAGGAGCGCGGCGATTACACCCACCACGAAGGCGCGGTGAAACGAAACG